>JBGCDD010000034.1:0-70201 GCA_045105075.1 Sedimentitalea sp.
CCCGACACTGGCCTGAGCGGCGCTCAGATGAAACAGCTGCAAACCAAACTGCGCGCACGCGGCCATGACGTGGGCAAAATCGATGGTATCTTGGGCGCCGGCACCCGCGCCGCTGTCCAGGCCGAACAAAAGCGTCTTGGCTTGCCTGCGGATGCCTGGCCCACCCCTAGGTTGCTGGCCAAGCTGTGATCACGCGTTAACCAAAAAGGCACGTATTTATTTACAAACTGGTGCACAATTTCATAAAACAGCGGTGGACCTAGCGTGCTTCGACAAGCACCAATACAAAAACGCAGCTCAGAACGAGCTGCGGTTTTTCGTTTCGCCAGCCGTCAGGCCACCATCGCTTCGGCCTTTTTCAGATCCACCGAGACCAGCTGGCTGACGCCCTGTTCTGCCATCGTCACCCCAAACAATCGGTCCATCCGGCTCATAGTGACCGCGTGATGAGTGATGATCAAAAACCGCGTATCGGTCTGGCGGCACATCTCATCCAGCAGATCGCAGAACCGGGTCACGTTGGCATCATCCAGCGGCGCGTCGACCTCATCGAGCACACAGATCGGCGCGGGATTGGCCAAGAACACCGCAAAGATCAGAGCCATGGCCGTCAACGTTTGCTCGCCACCCGACAAAAGGCTGAGCGTGCTAAGCTTTTTGCCCGGCGGTTGGCACATGATTTCCAGACCAGCTTCCAGCGGATCATCGCTTTCGACCATCACCAGATTGGCCTCGCCCCCGCCAAAAAGATGTTTGAACAACATGGCAAAATTGGAATTGACCTGCTCAAACGCGGTCAACAAGCGCTCGCGTCCTTCGCGGTTCAGACTTGCGATACCACTGCGCAATGTTCTGATGGCTTCTTCCAGGTCAGCTTTTTCCGCCGCCAGCGTATCGTGCTCTTCCTGAACCGCCTGCGCGTCTTCTTCGGCGCGCAGGTTCACCGCCCCAAGCGCGTCGCGCTGGCGTTTGAGCCGGTTGACATCGGCCTCCAAAGCCTCAGCCCGGGGCAGGCTGTCTGATGTCACATCCAATTGGGTAAGCAATTGATTTGGCGTCAATTGTTGATCTTCCGCAATGCGTTCTGCAGCCTGTGCCACGGCCTCACGCGCCGCTTGAGTGCGGGCTTGTGCCGCCGCGCGGGCCTCGCGTGCATCAGAGGCCGCGCGTTCGGCGTGTCGCTCGGCTTCGGCAGTATCTCGCAGGGCGGCCTCACCTTTGGACAATGCATCAGAGGCCTCGACTTTGCGCGCCTGAGCCCTGGTGATGTCATTCACCAAAACGTCACGCTGCGCCGCCAATTGTGGTGGAATCGCCTGTGCCTCGCGCAGCTCTGTCTCATTCAGCGTTTTGCGATCCGTCAGCTCCGTCATGCGTTTTTCAGCCGTGGCCAACCGGGTGCGCCATCCAATGAGATCTTTGGTCACAGTTTGCAGGCGTTTTTCGCGCGCATCGCCTTCACGGCGAATTTCGTCGTGGGACGAACGGTAGGTCAGCATCGTGATACGCGCCGCTTCAACGGTTTGTTTGATCTCCAGAATTTGCGCGCGCGCGTTGTCCAAATTCCCCAGAGCCGCCAGCCCGGCTTCGGCTTCTTGCGCCTGCGTGCGCGCGGTCAAAGCGTCTTCGTTGTGGCGCGTCACGGCCAAAGACAGGCTTTCCAAACGCCCCTCGGTCAGCGTTTTGTCAGCCTCAGCCCGGCTGAGAGAACGGGCCGCATCGGCCACCGCTTGATCTGCTTCTCGGCGGGCCTGGCGCGCGGCTTTGTCTGCCTCGGTTTGCGTGATCAGCAACCGCGACAGGACCTCGTGCGCCTGGCGCGCGCCATCAACCCGCGCCTCTATATGCGCGGTTTCCTGCTTTAGCGCCTCTAGCCGGTTCAACTGTTCCAGCCGCAACGCCGCCGCACTTGGCGCATCTTCAGCCCAGGCGCGCCAGCCGTCCCATCGCCAAAGATCCCCTTCGGCTGACACCAATCTCTGCCCCGGTTGCAGCTGATCCTGCAGGGTCGGCCCGATATCACTGTCGACCACGCCGATCTGTGACAAACGCCGCCCCAGCGCCTCGGGTCCGGAAACAAACTGCGACAGCGGCGTCACACGGCCCGGCAGTGGCTGAACCTGCGCATAGCCATCAACCAACACCCAGCCCGACGGGCCATCAGCCGCAACAACAGGGGCACGCAAATCATCAGCCAGCGCCGCCCCCAGTGCTTTTTCATAGCCCGGCGAAACTTGCATCAGATCCAGAACCTGCCCGCCCTCGGCCGTGTCACGTGCCACCAGCTTGGCCAATGCTGTCACTTCGGCGCGCAACGCACCTGCTTCGCCCTCAGCGGCCGATCGCTGGGCGCGCGCCTCGGACTCGCGGGTTTGGGTTTCCGCCCGTGCCACATCTGCCTGACCCAGCGCAATTTCGGCCTGTTGCGCATCGCGCAGAGCGGTTTGCTCGGCCTCCAGTGCGGTCTCAAAATCAATCTTTGATTTGGACAGTTTGGCGCGCAGCTCGGTCACCGCCTGACGTGCTGTTTCTGCCTCTCCCTCAGCGCGGGTCAGTGTTTTTCGGCTGTCTTCGGACAAGCGTTGTGCCGATTGATGCCGCGCAGCCAGGCGCGCCACATCTTCGGTTTCCTGAGACAAAACCGACTCGCGATCCTGCAAAAGGCGCGCCGCTTGCGTGGCCTTTGCGCCCGCCTCATTCAGCAACGCCTCATGGCCATTTCCAGCCTCGCGCAGCTCTTCGGTTTCGCGTTCAAGCTGAACAATCGTATCATCCGCATCCCGGTTCAATCCGGCCTCGCGTTGAATGTCGCGCTCCATCTGGGTGATGGCGGCAGTGATGGTATCGATCGCCTGACGCGCCCGGGCTTCTTCATCGGCCAATGACGCGCGCTGAACTTCCAGGCGCTGCACCACCGCCGCTGCAATCGCTTCTTCTTCGCGCAATCCCGGTAGGTTTTCATCCGCCGTGGCGCGTGCCTTGAGCGCCTGTTGCACTGCCATTTCCAATTGGGCGGTTTCGCGTGTTTTGTCTTGCAGGGTCGCATCGGCACTGGCGCGCGCCTCATCTGCCTCGCTCCAGCGGCGAAACAGCAGCATGCCTTCGCATTGGCGCAACGCTACACCAATTTCGCGGTAGCGTGCCGCCTGCTTGGCCTGCCGTGCCAGTTGCATCAATTGTGCGGCCAACTGTTCCAGCACGTCGTCAACACGGGTCAGGTTCAGCTCGGCACCGTTCAGCTTCAGCTCGGCCTCGTGGCGGCGTTGATAGAGGCCTGAAATACCCGCGGCCTCCTCCAGAATACGACGGCGCGATTTGGGCTTGGCGTTGATCAACTCGGCAATCTGGCCCTGACGCACCAGCGCGGGCGAATGTGCGCCGGTTGAGGCATCGGCGAACAACATCTGCACATCGCGGGCGCGCACTTCGCGGGCATTGGCCTTATAGGCGCTGCCGACATCGCGGGTGATGCGGCGCACGATTTCAAGCTGATCGGTTTCGTTGAACCCCGAGGGCGCCAACCGTTCGGAATTGTCCATCAACAGCGTGACTTCGGCAAAATTGCGCGCCGGACGGGTGGCGGCGCCGGCAAAGATCACATCTTCCATGCCACCGCCGCGCATCGCCTTGGCGCGGTTTTCGCCCATGACCCAGCGCAACGCCTCCAGCAGGTTGGATTTGCCACAGCCGTTGGGGCCGACAACACCCGTCAGCCCATCGGCGATCACAAGATCGGTGGGATCCACAAAGCTTTTAAAGCCGGTCAGTCTGAGTTTGGAAAAACGCACGCGCGTTAGGCTTTCCTGATTCCGTTTGGTGGCACAGTTTGCAGGTCCAGACCGGCGCAAGTCAACGCCATTGCGCGCTTATGTTGAGGTGGCGTGGGGCTTATCCACAAGATATCGCGATTTATCCGGGGCAATCAGATCTGATCACACTCAAATTCCGTGCTGCCAAATCCGGTGGTCTCTTGCAGCCACTGGTTCAATTCCAAACAGCTGAAAGATGATGCGATGACGGGACGCGCTGGCACAACGGGGCGCCCTTTGCAGGCCAAACGTCCCAGCGCGACCGATTGATCGCCGGTAACACGCGACACTTTGCAGCCGCTGACCTGTGCCATCGCAAAGGCCGCGCGGTCGCGGATCGGACCGAACCGGGGCGCATATTGCGGATTGACCCGGATCGCCTGTGCCACATCTGGCCGGATGCGAACATCAAAAACGCTGCCGTCCACCACAACGCGGGTCGCGGAGATGCCGCGAAACTGTTGGCCCGGCGTGTTACAGGCAGCCAGAACCAGCAACCAGATGATCCAAAAACGTTTCATACCCGCAGGTTGACCGCCCGAGGTTAAGATTTCCTTGCCAGATGAACGCACAGCTTGCTCCTTGGGGTCACTGGTCATATGTTTTGACCAGTCAAAAGGACACATGATGCCATTTCAGAAAGTCCATCCCGAGAAACTGTCGACCTCGGTGGTGCGCCAGATCGAACTTTTGATCTTGCGCGGCATTTTGCGCCCCGGCGAACGCCTGCCTTCGGAACGGGAACTGTCCGAACGTTTGGGCGTGTCGCGCCCTTCCCTGCGTGACGCGGTCGCCGAATTACAAGAGCAAGGCCTGCTGAGCGCCAAGGCGGGTTCGGGAATATTCGTGGCCGATGTGTTGGGCTCTGCGTTTACCCCGGCCCTGCGTAAGCTGTTCGCCACCCATGACGACGCAGTTTTTGACTACATCGCCTTTCGCCGCGATATGGAGGGGCTGGCCGCAGAGCGCGCGGCGCGGTTGGGATCGGACAGCGATCTGAAGGTTATTCAGACGATCTATGACAAAATGAGTGCGCCAGAAACCCGCAGATCTGCCGAGGACGAGGCGCGACTGGATGCACAATTCCACTCGGCCATCATTGAGGCCAGCCACAACGTGGTGATGCTGCATATGATGCGCTCGATGTTTGATCTGCTGCGTGAGGGCGTGTTTTACAACCGGCAGGTCATGTTCAAATTGCGCACCTCGCGCGAGGCTCTGTTGCAACAACATGGGGCCATCAACGGCGCGATCCAAAACCGCGACCCCGACGGCGCCCGCACCGCGATTGAAGCGCACCTGACCTATGTCGAAGCCGCTCTGCGCGACCAAAAGCAAGCGCGCAAGAATGAAGCCATCGCACAGCAAAGGTTGCAGCACGAAACGGGCCGCTGATGTTTATTGGGCATTTTCCGGCGGGCTATCTGGCGATGCGCGCCGCCCGCGCCCGGGGCCATGTGATGATGTGGGGCCTGATCGGAGCGGTTGCGCCCGACCTTGATATGCTGGCGTTCCATTTTTGGTATGATGGCGCGGTTCATCACCATAACTTCGTAACCCACCGTCCGGCAGTTTGGGCCGGGATCACTGTGGTCGCGCTTTTGGGGCTGTGGTTGGGCCGTCAGCCTTGGGCGTTTGCGATGCTGGCTTTTGGCGCCGCGGGTCTGTTGCACATGTGTCTGGACAGTATCGTCGGCCAAATCGCCTGGGGCTGGCCGTTTTCTGAAGCAGCGGCGCCATTGGTGGTGGTGTCTGCGACCCATGATTGGTGGGTGATGTCGTTTTTGACCCACTGGACCTTTGGTGTCGAATTGATCGTCTGCGCCACGGCGTTGTTGGTTTGGTGGCGCCGATCCTAGAACGCGAAATCGCCCGGATCACAAAGCAATCCGGGCGACCAAATCTTTCGTTCGCCAGCGGTCAGTGCAGCTTTGTGTCAACCTGCGCAATCGCATCGTCGATTAGCGAATTGGCGTCGGCGGCGGTCATCTGCTTGGCAATCACGTCGCGTGCGGCGGCCACGGCGATCACAATCGCCTGGTCCCGCACGTCTTTGACAGCAGCCGCTTGCGCCGAGTCGATCTGGTCTTCGGCTGCGGCCAAACGGCGTGCAATCGATTTCTCCAGATCTTCGCGGGCGACTTTGGCCGCGGCAGTTGCTTCGTCTTTGGCCGTCGCCACAATCCGGTCGGCCTGCGCCTGCACTTCCTTGTGCTTGCGCTCGTATGAGGCCAGCAGGGTCTGTGCGTCTTCGCGAATGGCGCGCGCCTCATCCAGTTCCGACTGAATGTCATCGGCGCGTTTGTCCAGCAGCCCGCCCAGCAACGTCGGAACTTTGAAGTAGAACAAGACACCGATGAACAGCAGGAACGCCAGCAAGACGACGAAATTGGTGTTGGCCAGCGAAAAGAACGGACCCTTGGCGGCCAGCGCCGGAGAGGCACCCCCCACGGTCAGGATCAGAGCAAACAGGTAGCGCATGATCTTACCCTTTCATCCGGCTGGCAATCGCATCACTCACGGCCGAGGCATCTGCCTTGCCACCAAGCGACGCAACGATTTCAGCAGCCGTATCGTTGGCCACCTCTTTGACGCTATCCATTGCACCGGCCCGGATGGCCGCGATGGCCTTTTCCGACTCGGCAGACTTCGCCGCGATTTCTGCATCGGCTTTGGCGATGGCGTCGTTCAGGTCGGCCTGAATGTCTGCCTTGGCCTCGCCCACAATGCGCTGTGCTTCCGCGCGGGCATCAAGCAACGCCTTGTTATAGGCTTCTTCTGCCTCAACCGCTTTGGATTTGAGATCTTCTGCTGCGGCGATATCATTTGTGATCGTGCCGGAGCGTTCTGCAAGAATGGCGCCAATCCGCGGCAGAGCAATGCGCGTCAAAACCATATAGATCACGACCAGCGTGACCACGAGCCAGAAAATCTGGTTCGGAAAGGACGAAAAGTCCAGCTGTGGCATGCCCGGCGCTTCGGCCGCTGCGTCTGCCGCGCTTTTTGTATCTGTCGCCATGTCGTTCTCCTATGGAACTTGCCGTTACATCGGGCAGCGCCGCGTGGCACCGCCCGACCGTAAGGATAAGGGTCCGTAGGGTCTTTAGACGGCGAACATCAGCAGCAGCGCAACGAGGAACGAAAAGATCCCCAGGGCTTCTGCAAACGCGATACCGATGAACATGGTGGCTGTCTGGCCGCCGGCAGCTGACGGATTGCGCAGCGCGCCCGACAGGAAGTTACCCACAACGTGGCCCACACCAACAGCGGCTCCGCCCATGCCTGTACAGGCCAAGCCAGCGCCGATGTATGCGCCCATTTGTACGATGTCACCTTCCATGAGATTTTCTCCTTACGATGGAATTGGTCGTTTGTGATACAGCGCGAATGCGCCGGTTGTCAGTGATGCGGATGCAGTGCGTCTTTGAGATACACGCAGGTCAGAATGGCGAACACATAGGCCTGGATGAACGACACCAGCACCTCGAGCGCGTAGATCGCCGTGATTGCCAGAATGCCCAACGGTGCGATCAATGGTATCGCTGCGAAGGCTGCGAACACTTTGATCACCGCGTGGCCTGCCATCATGTTGCCGGCCAGACGAATGGAGTGGCTGATGGGGCGCACGAAGTACGAGATGATCTCGATCAGCGCCAGGATCGGGCGCAAAGGCAGTGGCGCCGAGCTGATCCAGAACAATTTCAGAAAACTGGCGCCGTGCAGAACAAAGCCCAGGATGGTCACGGTCAGGAACACCGCCATCGCCATAACGGCTGTTACCGCGATGTGGCTGGTTGTTGTGAAAGCGCCGGGGATCAAGCCCAGGAAGTTGGCGCAGACAATGAACATAAACAGGGTCATGATGTACGGGAAGTATTTCACCCCGTCCTTGCCCGCGACGTCCTCGACCATCTTATAGACAAAACCATAGGCCAGTTCGGCAATCGACTGCCCACGTGATGGAACGATCGACCGTTTGGAGGTTGAGATCACCAGCAAGGCAACAACTGCCGCGATGGCCAGCGCCATCCACAGCGTCACGTTTGTGGGCGTGTACCAGGCAATCGCACCGTCACCGAACAACGGTTTGACGATGAACTGATCCATCGGGTGAAAAACCAGGCCGCTTTCGCTTTCCGCTTCACTTGCCATGTGTCACATCCTCTCGTCGTTCTGCCCGACCGTTGGCGCATCTTGCGCCGGGGTCGTTTGTGTCTCTTGGATCTCGCGTGCGCTGCGCAACATCGTTTTGATGCCCGCGGCCAGACCCACCAATGTAAACAACACCAGAAAGATCGGGAGCGTCCCGAACAGGCTGTCCAGCCCCCATCCAATGCCAAAGCCGATCCCAAGACCGACCACCAATTCAATCACCATGCGCCAGGCCAGATGGGCCTGCGAATGATGGTCATCCATATGAGACGCGACCTCGTCAGCCCCTTTGGCTGCTGCGATCCGGGCCTCCAGCTGCGCCAGGCGCTGCTTTTGGGTGTCCTCGGTCACAGGTTTCGCCCCTCTGTGGTTCGACATGGTGCTACGGCGTGGCCTGGGCAGAGTCAATTGCTTGTTTCGCTCGCCAGTAATTCACACATCTCATTGCTTTTAAACAATTTTATTTCTGACTCAAAAACAGCGCCCGGCCCGCACACCCGCCAAATGCTGCAGCGCAGCTCAATTCCGTTTATTCAACCATATGGTTGATTTTCGAATTCCAGCGGTGCGCCGCGAAACCCGGCGGTGCGATCCAGCAGCCAAAGACGAAACTGTCGAGCGGCGGCGCTGCGCGGGCCTCGGCTGCCGTAAACCAGATGAAAGGCACCATGGCGCACGCCAACAGGGTGCACAATCTTCAGACGGCCCGCTTTCATATCTTGCGCCGTGCAGTCCGACGAGCCGAGATAAACACCGTGGCCATGCAGCGCGGCCTCATAGGCCAGATTGGCGCGCAACCGCCAATTGGGTGATGGGTCGCTCACATCCGGCATCCCCACTGCATCAAACCACATGCGCCACACGTCTGGGCTGCGATCCCGAAACCGCCGCTGTGCCAGCATCTGGTGCGGGCTAAGCTGGGCTGCTTTCACCAGCTCCGGCGCGGCAAAAACAAACAGCGGCGCGTCGCTGATCAGATCAGAGGGCCCGTCATCCAGCCCAAGCCCACGAAAGCGCACCGCCAGATCGGCCTCGTATCGCTCCACATCAGCCAGGGATTGCGACGCCTCAAGACGCACGTCGACATCTGGAAAGGCGCGCTGAAAATCGCCTAGCATCGGGATCAGTACTTTGCTGGCAAACAGCGGTTCGGAGTTGATTGTCAGCCGTCCCGCCGGTGTCTCGCTGAGGCCTTCGGTGGCCTGCGCAATCGCATCCAGCGCCGGGCTGACCCGCGCCAGATAGACCAGTCCGTCCTGGGTCAGCGTCACGCCGCGCGGCAGGTCGCGAAACAGCTGACACCCCAAACGATCCTCGAGCCCGCGCACATGACGGCTGATCGCGGAATGACTGACGTTCAGCTCTTGCGCTGCAAGACTAAAGCTTTGATGGCGCCCGGCGGCCTCAAACGCGCGCAGAGCATTTAACGGAGGAAGGTTTCGCATCTCAAATACGTGCCTTTTTTGCACACATAGCGTCAAGCAAAAGCGTTTGAGCGTTGGCGATGATCCACGGTAGAACACAGAACAACACTTCAAAATAGGTGATAACATGGATCTCTTGGTCAAATCCGCGTTTCTGCGGGCTCTAAACTTATGTCTTGAAACCATGCGGGTACGGCGGGCACCACCGCAACGCGATGTTCAGGTCTTGCCGCCTCTAAACGATCATCTGTCGCGCGATATTGGGCTAACACCCAGCGAACGCGAGCTGAACCGCCTGGAATGGCCGTCGCAAAGCACACACCATCGCGGGCTTTGACCCTTTCGCGGCAAGCCCGTCCGCTGTACAGCTGTGCCATGTCAGATCCGCTTGATACCGTGTTTGCCGCGCTGGCGGATCCCACGCGGCGCGCTATCCTTACGATGCTGCTCGAAGACGACATGGCCGTCACCGATGTGGCCGAACCGTTCGAGATGTCACTGGCGGCGATTTCCAAACATCTGGGCATTCTCAGCCGCGCCGGATTGATTACACAGGAAAAGCGTGGACGGGTCAAATGGTGCAAGCTGGAACCAGATGCGCTGCGCGCCGGGTCGGTCTGGATGCAGGGGTTTGGTCAGTTTGAGCCTGTCAATCTTGAGGCGTTCGAGCGGTTTTTGGCCGCCGAGCTGTCACCGGAGCCCTAGGCGTCGCCGCCCGGTCGCCATCGTCGCGCAGCAGCAACCACAGCGCCACGGCCGTCAGCGCGATACCCCCCAGCACCAACGCCGGCGGCGTGCCATTGCCCAAGCCGATTTCCCACAAAATCACCCAGCTGGGCGTGAGATAGGTATAAGCCATGACTTTGGCCGAAGGCAGGCGCAGACTGGCAAATTGCAGCAACACAAACGTCACCGCACTGGCAAACACCGCCAGATAGGCCAGCGTCACCCACACCATTACCGGCAAACCCGACCAGTCGATGGCGGCCAGATCAGACCAGCCAAACACACACAAGCCTATGCAGCCCGCGACCATAGTGCCAAAGGTAAACACCAACGCAGGCTCGCCGCGGTTCAGCTTGCGCACCATCGGCGTGAAAATGGCATGCGCGATACAGCCCCAGAAATAGATGACCTCGCCCTGTCCGATCTCGAATGCACGCAACGCGGCCAAGTCGGCGCGAAAGATCACCCACAGCGCGCCGGCCCCGCCGATCACCAAAGCAAGCGCCATGCGTTTGGTGGTGATCTGGGACAACAACAGCCACCCAAACACTGCTGTCATGACCGGCGTCAAAGTGAACACAGCCGCCGCGCTGACGGGGGGCGCGGTTTTCAAACCCTCAAACATCAGCACAAAGTAAGTGGCAAACAGCCCGCCCAAAATCACGTAGCGCCAGGGCGCGACAAAAGCCGCGCGCGACAGCCCGCCTGTGGCAAAGGCCGCAGCCCCCAGCACAATCGCAGCCAGCGCAAAGCGCAACGCGTTCAGCGCGGTGGGCGAAACATCATTGGCCACAATCGCACCCAGTGAAAACGACCCCGCCACCAGCGCCGAAAACAACAGCATCGCCAGGTGGCCGCGCGCCGCTGGGCTCATACGTCCCACCCTTGCGCACTTTGTTTCAAGTGGCTCAGAAACGTCTGCACCTTGGTGGTACGATGCAAATCCACATGGGTGACCAGCCAGATCCGCGCCGACCATTCCTCGCGCGGGGCCATGATCTCAACCAGATCTGGATGGCGCCCGGCCTCCCATTTGGTCATAAAGCCAATCCCGGCGCCCGCCAGCACCGCCGCGCGCAATGTGGTGTCATTGGTGCCGCGAAACGTGATCGCACTTTCGGGCACATGCTCGCGCAACCACTGGCTGAACGGAGCCCGGCTGTGCGCATCATCGCTGCCGACAAAGTGGTGGCCAGCAAAATCGTCAAACCCGGCAGGCTGCCCCATTTGCGCGATGTATCCGGTGCTGGCATATAGCCCGATTTGCGTTTGCAAAAACGGTTGCACAACATTGTCGGGCTGGTCCGGAACCGCGCCGGCGCGAATGGCCACGTGGGCCTCGCCATATTCCAGACGGAACAGCCGATCACCTGTCAGATAGCGCACCACAAGCCCCGGATGCGCCTGCTGGAACGTGTGCAGAACCGGCACCACCAGCGGCGCAATCGACACCAGAGAGGTCACCACCAATTCGCCGCTGACATCCTCGCCCTGCCCTTTCAGGCGCCCCACAAGCTGATTGAACTGATCATCGGTCGCCTGAGCAACGCGCAACAGATCGGCGCCCGCCTCGGTGGCGGTATAGCCGCGCGCATGACGCTGGAACAGCTTGACGCCCAGACGGGCCTCAATCGAGTCGATGTGGCGGATCACGGTGGCATGGTGCACGCCCAAGACATCAGCGGCCCCGCTGACCGTGCCCATTCGCGCAACCTGATAGGCCGTGCGCACTTCGTCCCAGTTGTCCATTGTGGTCCTTCGTGTGCAAATACTCACAGTTGATGTCATTTTTGCAGGCTTGCGTTCGCAGGTGCAACAACTATCTCAGACGTAATCGCAGGTTTTGAAAGGCGACGCACCATGACACGTACTGTTTTGCACATCGATTCTTCGGCCCGTGTTGAAGGCTCTGTCACCCGCGATCTCAGCGCGCGCATCGTGTCGCATTTGGCGCCATCACAGGTCATCAGCCGCGATCTGGCAACCGCACTGCCCCAGATCGACTCTGATTGGGTCGACGCCAACCGAACCCAATACGCAGACCGCACGCCCGAGCAGGTGCAAACGCTCAGCCTGTCGGATCAGTTGATCGACGAAATTGAACGTGCGGACACGCTGGTGATCGGCGTCCCTGTCTATAACTTTGCGCCCCCGACCAGCTTCAAGGCCTGGATCGATCTGGTGTGCCGGGCGGGGCGCACCTTTGCCTACACCAATTCTGGACCAAAAGGATTGCTCAGAGGCAAGCGGGCGATTTTCGCGATCGCCTCAGGGGGTGTGCCAGTTGCCTCGGCTGCGGATTTCACCACGCCCTATTTGCATCACGTGATGGGTTTTATCGGCATCACTGCAGTCCAGATGATTGCCGCCGACCGTCTGTCGCACAACCCGGAGGCCACGTTAGAAGCGGCGCGGCAAGCTGTGGCAGACCTCAAGATCTGACGTTTGAGCGCACCAAATGGACCTCAACATGCTGGCGTCACTGTCAACGCTTCGCTAGCTTGCACATCATGAAAGTAACTCGCAACACCCCGGAACAGTTGATCTTGGACGTCACTCCCTGGCTTTGGGGCATTGGGCTGGTTGTGTTCACCCTAATCTTTGCCGTTGTCAGTTTTGTTGTGTTGATGGAGGGCGATGTGGCCATTGCGTTGGTGTCGCTCACAGGATGCGCCATGGGGGCGCTGGCTTTTGCCGTCTTTGTGCGTCGGGCGCAGATCATTCTGGACCGCACGGCCGACACGTTGGTGATCCGGCGCCGCTCGGTTTTTGGCTACAGCGCGGTCGAGCATCCGTTGTCCGCGCTGACCCATGCAGAGCTGGACACAACGCCCGGCAATCAGGGCCGGCGCATGAGTCGTCCGGTTCTGGTGTTGGGGGACGGCATGAGCGCAGGGCACCACCCGATCACCCAAGCCTATACCAACTCGCCCCAACCTGGTCGCATGGTCGATATTATCAACGATTGGCTGAAAGCCGATCAGCGCGCGCCTTGACAGCGCCGACAGAGCTGACTAGACCCCGCGCAATCCCGGAAGACTGACTTCTTCCGGTCCCTCATCGAAGGGATCGCCCCCCACCAGCGTGTTACGCCCGTGGGGGCATTTGTGTATTGAGCCGCTCCTTCCTAAATAAGGAGCAGATGGAAACTGGCGTGAAAGGCCGACGGCATGTTTGAAAATCTCTCCGAACGCCTGTCAGGTGTTTTTGACCGGCTCACCAAACAGGGCGCGCTGTCCGAAGACGATGTGAAAACCGCGCTGCGTGAAGTGCGCGTGGCGCTGCTCGAAGCGGATGTCTCGCTGCCCGTGGCGCGCGATTTCGTCAAGGCCGTGCAGGACAAGGCAACAGGACAGGCGGTGACCAAATCGGTCACACCGGGCCAGCAGGTTGTCAAGATTGTGCACGACGCACTTATTGACGTGCTGCGCGGCTCGGACGATCCCGGCGCGCTGAAAATTGACAGCCCGCCCGCGCCGATCCTGATGGTCGGCTTGCAGGGCTCGGGCAAAACCACAACCACCGCGAAACTGGCCAAACGGTTGAAAGACCGCGACGGCAAGCGCGTGTTGATGGCCAGCCTTGACACCAACCGCCCTGCCGCGATGGAGCAGTTGGCGATTTTGGGCGCACAGATCGGCGTGGATACGCTGCCCATCGTCAAGGGCGAAGACCCTGTGGCCATTGCCAAGCGTGCCAAGACCCAGGCCGGTTTGGGTGGCTATGACGTCTATATGCTCGACACTGCGGGCCGCCTTCACATCGACGCGGAACTGATCGCGCAGGCCGCCGCCGTGCGCGATGTGGCCAACCCGCGCGAAACGCTGTTGGTGGTCGATGGACTGACCGGGCAAGACGCCGTGAACGTGGCCACCGAATTTGACGACAAAATCGGCGTTTCAGGCGTAGTGCTCACCCGGATGGACGGCGACGGGCGCGGTGGTGCTGCGCTGAGCATGCGCGCGGTCACCGGCAAGCCGATCCGCTTTGTTGGCCTTGGCGAAAAGATGGACGCCATCGAGACCTTTGAACCCGACCGCATCGCGGGTCGGATTTTGGGCATGGGCGATATCGTTGCTCTGGTCGAAAAGGCGCAGGAGACCATCGAGGCCGAACAGGCCGAAAAGATGATGAAGCGCATGGTCAAAGGTCAGTTCAACATGAACGACCTGCGCATGCAGCTGGACCAGATGATCAAGATGGGCGGCATGCAAGGCATGATGGGCATGATGCCCGGCATGGGCAAAATGGCCAAACAGGTCGAAGAGGCCGGGTTTGACGACAAGATCCTGAAACAGCAAATCGCGCTGATCCAGTCGATGACCAAAAAAGAACGCGCCAACCCACAGATCCTGCAAGCCAGCCGCAAAAAACGCATTGCGCGCGGGGCCGGTTTGGAAGTGTCCGAGTTGAACAAATTGCTCAAGATGCACCGCCAGATGGGCGACATGATGAAGAAGATGGGCAAAATGGGCAAAGGCGGCATGCTGAAACAGGCCATGAAAGGCATGTTCGGCAAAGGCGGCTCACCTGCGGATATGGCGGCCGGGATGGACCCAAAGGCGATGGAAGCCGCAGCGCGTCAGATGGGTGGCAAATTGCCCGGTCTGGGCGGCGGTGGCATGGCGCTGCCTCCGGGTCTGTCGGGGTTTGGCAAAAAGAAATGATCCCGCTTGTGACCATCCCCACGCTTGAAACGGCCAGACTTGATCTGCGCGGGCCTGCGCCTACGGACCTTGCCGCGTATCGCGCGTTCAACGCCGAAAGCGACGTCAAGGTTGGCAGCTATCGTGGGGGGCACAGCGCAGCCGAGGTCGCAGCGCGTCTTGATCGCGACATCGCCCATTGGGCGCAACGCGGTTTTGGCATGTGGCTGGTGCGCTTCAAATCGCAAAGCGCTGTTTTGGGCGGCGTTGGCCTGTCGCACCCTAAGGATTGGCCAAGTCACGAACTGACCTGGTGGCTTATGCCGACAGCGCGCGGCACAGGCATTGCAACCGAAGCAAGCCGCCGTGTCATCGACTGGGCGTTTGCCACCTTGGGCTGGCCCTCTGTGGAAACCCATATGCGCGACGAAAACGCACCTGCGCGGCGTCTGGCCCAGCGCTTGGGAGGCCGGGTTGTCCGTCGTGACGTCTTTCCCGACGGCGTCGCGCGCGACGTGTTTTCCCTGCCCCAAGGAGCGAGCGCATGAGCGATCTTGGCCCCACACTGAGCACCGAACGTTTGATCCTGCGCCCGCCAATGATCGAAGATTTCGATCCGATGTGCGCGTTTTACGCGTCCGAGCACTCAAAATTCGTCGGTGGTCCGATGACTCGTGAACTGACCTGGCGCGCGCTGGCACAAGAAGTCGGACATTGGCCGCTGCGCGGTTTTGGCCGTTGGTCCTTGATCGAACGCGCCACCGGGCAATGGGTTGGCATTTGCGGACCCTGGCACCCCGATGGGTTCCCCGAGCGAGAATTGGGCTGGGATCTGGCACAGGCCGCCACTGGCAAAGGCTATGCCACCGAAGCCGGCAAAGCCGCGCGCGACTATGCCTATGGCACGCTGGGTTGGTCGACAGTGATCAGCCTTGTGGCCGACGGCAATGATGCATCCGCTGCCGTGGCCAAACGCTTGGGCGCCGTGCTTGACGGGCGTTTCACCCATGAACGCTACGGCGATATGCAGGTCTGGCGCCATCCATCACCCGACGCGCTTGGCACGAACGGAGGCGGCGCATGATCCCGACGCTGAGCACCGATCGGCTGCGTTTGCGCGCACCTGTGCTGGCCGACCTGCCTGCTTTGATTGCGTTCTTCGCGTCCGAGCAGAGCCACACCGTCGGCGGCCCACTAGACGCACGTGGCGCTTTCCGCTCGCTCAACGCCACCATCGGTCATTGGGTGACCCGCGGCTTTGGCTCGTGGCACATCGCGGACGCACAAAACGATGCCTATCTGGGCCGCGTTGGATTTATTGAAGCGCCGGGCTGGGACGAACCTGAACTGGGCTGGGCCGTGATGCCAGTTGCGCAAGGCAAAGGCATCGCCTACGAGGCTGCCCTGGCCGCGCGCGCACATGGCGCCCAGCATTTGGGTCTTGATGGCACCATCAGCTATATCCGCCCGTCCAACGCCCGCTCGGCCCGGTTGGCCAAGCGTCTGCGCGCACGGATTGAACAGTCCAAACCGGACTGGCTGGGCAAACCGGTTGATATCTGGCGCCATCCCCGCATCGGAGCCCCAGCATGACTGCCAGCATGACCCGCGAAAGGCCTATAACATGACCGATGCCGTAACCCGCGCCGCCGAGCTGCTGAAAGAACATCGCAGCAGCATCGACAGGCTGGATGCGATCCTGGTTTACACGCTGGGCGAGCGCTTCAAGCACACTCAGGCTGTGGGCAAGTTAAAGGCCGAACACGACCTGCCCGCCTCTGATCCAACCCGCGAAGCCAGCCAGATCGCACGTCTTGAGGACCTGGCCAGCCGCGCCGATCTCGACCCGGAATTCGCCAAGGATTTCCTGAACTTTATCATCGCTGAAGTCATTCAGCATCACCGCAAACATCAATCCTAACACGCGGGCGCTTGCGCCCAAACCCAACAGTCTCGCGGGCGCTTGCGCCCGACACCAACAGTCTAACGGGCGCTTGCGCCCGACACGCCATTCAAAGGAGAAAACCCAATGGCCATGAAGATCCGCCTTGCCCGTGGTGGCAGCAAAAAACGCCCGTTTTACCGTATTGTGGCCGCTGACAGCCGCATGCCGCGCGACGGCCGTTTCATCGAAAAGCTGGGCACATACAATCCGTTGCTGCCCAAAGACAGCGAAGAGCGCGTCAAGATGAACATGGAGCGTGTGCAGTACTGGCTGAGCCAGGGCGCCCAGCCCACCGACCGGATTGCGCGGATGCTAGAGGCCGCTGGTGTGCGTGAAAAAGCCGTACGTCAGAACCTGAAAAAGGGCGAGCCTGGCAAAAAAGCCAAAGAGCGCGCGGAAGAAAAAGCCGCAAAAGCCGCAGCACCTGCCGAAGACGCAGCTGCTGAAAGCTGAACCTCTCTGGGGCGGTGATCTTCGCCGCCCCGACTTGGGCAAGGGGGACGCCAATGTTCCGCCTCGTGCGCACCGTTTTTCTGATTTTGCTGGCCTTCGTGGCCGGTACATTTTACGAGCGTGACCGCATGAAAACCCTCTGCGTGACGGCAGATGGCGCTTGGCGTTCAAACCTGTGTGTTGGATCGAGCCAATGACGGATCTTATCTGCGTCGGTGCGCTGGCCGGCTCTTTTGGAGTGCACGGCGATGTGCGCGTCAAAAGCTTTTGTGCCACGCCCGAAGACATTGCGAACTACGTCCCGCTGGTGTCCGAAGACGGTGCGCGCAGTTTTGCCCTGCGGCTGACCGGCCAGATCAAGAACGGTTTTTCCGCCCGCATCGACGGTGTGCGCACCAAAGAACAAGCAGATGCCTTGCGCGGAGAACGCTTGTTTGCGCCGCGCGACCGGCTGCCGTCACTGCCGGATGATGAATATTACTACGCGGATCTGATCGGGCTTGAGGTGTTTGACACCGGCGGCACCTTGTTGGGATCAGTGAAACTGGTGTTGAACCACGGCGCCGGCGATTTGCTGGAAATCCGGCTGCCGGGCCAGTCCGAAACCGTGCTATTGCCCTTCACGTTGGCATTGGTGCCCACGGTCGATCTGGGCGCGCGCCGCATTGTTGCCGACCCGCCCGAAGGGTTGTTTTGATGGGTCTCGCCGGATGAGCGACACCCCTCCTGCCCGCTCCTTGGGGCGCAAAACCATTCGGCCAACGCTGGTGCCCCGACCTTTGGTGACGCCGGTACCCGATCTGAAAGATGTGTGGAAGGCCAAGGTGATCACCCTGTTTCCCACCGCCTTTCCCGGCGTGCTGGGCGAAAGTCTGACCGGCAAGGCGCTGAATGACGGGCTGTGGCAGCTGGAAACGATCGATCTGCGCGGCTTTGGCATCGGCAAACACCGCAATGTGGACGATACGCCTGCGGGTGGCGGCGCCGGGATGGTGCTGCGTGCCGATGTGCTTGGACCCGCCATCGAAACCGCAAGCAGCGGCACGGGCGGGCGCTGGCCGATGATTTATCTCAGCCCACGTGGTGCGCCGATGACCCAGGCGTTGATGCAGGATCTGGCGCAAAGCGATGGTATTACGCTGCTGTGCGGTCGGTTCGAAGGCGTCGACGAGCGCGTGCTTGAGCATTACGACATTCAGGAAGTCTCGCTCGGCGATTTTGTGATGACCGGCGGTGAGATCGCCGCTCAAGCGTTGATTGACGCCACCGTGCGTCTGTTGCCGGGAGTGTTGGGCAATCAGGCATCGACCGAAGAAGAAAGCTTTTCCAACGGCTTGCTGGAACATCCCCAATTTACCAAACCGGCCAGCTGGAACGGGCACGACATTCCCGATGTGCTGATGTCGGGCCATCACGGTAACATCGCCAAATGGCGCCGTGCGCAATCCGAAGAGCTGACCCAAACGCGCCGGCCCGATCTGTGGAAAAAATACAACCACAAACCCTAACGAGGCACCGGGCGCGGCAAGGCAAAGGGTTTCAAAGGAGCCGCGCAATTGACTGTGTGACAGACCGCGGTCATGAATTTGCTTATGTCAAATGTTCCCTGCAAAACGATTTCAGGCCGGTGCTATTGCGGCTCAATCACGTTCTGGTGCGCGTCAAAACCGCAGGTGGTGGCCTATTGCCATTGCTCTGACTGTCGTCGCGCAACCGGAGGGCCAGTCGCCGCCTTTGCTGCCTTCGCGGAGGGCGAGATCACCTTTGCGCCCAATGAGGGCCAGAGCGTTTGCGTGACCGCGGGTGTGACACGCACGTTTTGTGGTCAGTGCGGCTCTTCCCTGACGGGGCGCTACGACTATCTTCCCGGCCAGGTCTATGTGTCGTTGGGGGTCATTGATCAGGCAAACGACCTCGCGCCCGACCTCCACTCGCACGATGCACAACGTTTGAAATGGCTGCATATTGTGGACGACAAAGACCGTGCACAAACATCGGCCACGCAACACCTGAACGCACCTTTTGCGCCGTGAGTCCTGTGATAGCGCGAAAATGCGGGACCGCCGTCGATTTAGCCCAATGGTCGCAACCTTGGGCTTGATACGGACACAGCTTGCGCCTAGAAGACCACAGGTTCAGAATCGTTGATGCGGCTCTGAGCTTTTGTGTTTCGTTCTGACACCCCTTGTTCTTCTTCGGACAGTCTGGGACCGGCGCGGCACACACAAGACACAATGAAGGATCATCCGATCTCTGGCGGGCGCTGCGGCGGACCCGGTGAAGACCAAGAGCTCTCGATGACGCATATCCGTGGAAAAACCACGATGTATATATAGGAGATTGCGATGGACCTGATCGCACAGCTGGAGGCGGAGCAAGTTGCCGCCCTGGGAAAAGACATTCCCGATTTCAAAGCCGGAGACACCGTGCGTGTTGGCTTTAAAGTGACCGAAGGGTCGCGCACCCGTGTTCAGAATTACGAAGGTGTGTGCATTGCGCGCAAGGGCGGCGCGGGCATTGCCGGCGCGTTCACCGTGCGCAAGATTTCCTTTGGCGAAGGCGTGGAACGTGTGTTCCCGCTGCATTCAACAAACATCGAAAGCATCACCGTCGTGCGCCGTGGCCGTGTGCGTCGCGCCAAGCTGTATTACCTGCGCGCGCGTCGCGGCAAGTCGGCCCGGATCGCAGAAGACACAACCTACAAGCCCAAGTCGGCCAAGGCGTAAGGATCGGCACGATGAAAAAAGAAATCCATCCCGAATATCACATGATCGACGTCAAAATGACCGACGGCACGATCCTGAAAATGAAATCCACATGGGGCAAAGAAGGCGACCAGCTGTCGCTTGATATTGATCCCACCGTGCACCCGGCCTGGACCGGTGGCGGAACCCGTTTGATGGACACTGGCGGTCGCGTGTCAAAGTTCAAAAAGAAATACGAAGGTCTCGGGTTCTAAACCTGACATCTTGTTGTTTTGCAGCGCCGCTCCGGTTTCGGGGCGGCGTTTTGCGTTTTGTGGTGACGAAATCGAAAGCCTTTGCGGTCAGACTACGCCGAATTGTGGTTAGGACCCTGATTTGGTTATGATGAACTCTGCCCCATTTGATGCGCCTCAAGTTCTGCGACTGGCCGAAAAAGCCCGGCGCAGGGGGGATTTGGCGCAAGCCGCGGGGATGTTTTCCGATGTGCTGGTGCGCTTTCCCGCCAATCGAAAGGCGCGTCAGGGCGTGCGCACAATGGGTGGGCGCGGGGTTCAGGCTCTGAGCGAAAAGGCCCGCCAGCTGGAAGCCTCTGGCGCGCTTAGTGACGCCGAACAACACTGGGCCCGTGCTCTTGCTTTGCGCGTCGATCATGTCGGGTTGGGTCTGTCGTTGGCGCGCTGTCAGCTTGATCTTGGGCGCGCCAGCGCCGCCCTGGCCACAGTCGATCAGGTTTTGTCGCACCATCCTGACGATCCGGTCGCGTGGGACACGAAGGGCCGCGCTTTGCGCGATTTGGGCCAGATAGAAGCGGCAAATTCTGCGCATCTTAAGGCGCTGGGTCACGGCGAACTTGATGCTGGGCCGCTGAACCATCTGGGCATTCTGGCTCAAGCCAGTGGCGACAAGACAGCCGCGCAGGACTATTTTCAGCGCGCTTTGACATTGGCCCCGGATCAACCAGATCTGCATCAAAACCTGTCGCGTAGCTTGAATTATACAGCCGACCATCCGCATTTAGGCCAAATGCAAGACGCGCTGGAGCGAACCGACCCCGACGCCGCAGCCCCTTTGCATTTCGCGCTGTTCAACGCCTATGACAAGCTGAATGACACTGCGACGGCCTTTGCCCATTTGACCCGCGCCAACACAACACGCAAAGCCGCGTTGGGGTACGAGTTGCAGCGCGACGCCATTCGATTTGCCTTCAACAAGGTTGTCTTTGAAAACTCTCCGCCCGTCATGTCGCGCGGGCAAGACACCGATCTGCGCCCCATCTTTGTAGTCGGTTTGCCGCGGTCTGGCACCACTTTGGTTGAAAGGATCCTCGCACAGAGCAAGTCAACTCACGCCGCCGGCGAACTGGCTGCCGCCTCACACGCGATTGCACCGCTTTTGCGCCAGATGAAAAGCGAAACCCGACAGCACCTGACCCAGCAAGACCTGATTGATCTGCGCACACGACTTTTGAAAGAACTCAAAGCGCATAGCACGGATACCCCTGTTTTAATTGACAAAATGCCATTGAACTTTCGCTGGATGGGTTTTTTATGTGCCGCACTTCCAGAGGCCCGGATCGTCCATATTCAACGTGATCCTATGGCCGTAGCATGGTCGCTGTACAAACATGCTTTTGCCGGGCGTGGAAATGGGTTCGCATATGATTTTGCTGATATCGTGGGGTACATGTTGTTGCACCGCGATCTGACTCAGTTCTGGCACAACCGTTTTCCCGAACAGATTGCCCCGCTCAGCTATCGGGATTTGATCGACAACACACAAGCCACCACTCAGAGTCTGGCCAAAGCTGTTGATTTGGAGTGGCATCCGGACTGGACGACACCGCAGAAACACGCAGCCACTGTGCTCACAGCAAGCGCAGATCAGGTGCGCCAACCCATCTACAAAGGATCTGACGGCGAATGGACGCGGTACGGCGCATTTCTAAAACCGGTGCGAGATGCGATTGAGGCAGCAGGATTAAACACAGCAGCTTTCCCACCATGACCGCTTCCCATCGCGGCTTGCACAACATATAGTGGGCGAAAAGTTGCCGTTGCACAGGGGCAATAGGCAAAAAAGGATAGGCTATGGCGCATATAATCGTTGTGGGGAACGAAAAAGGCGGGGCAGGCAAGTCGACCGTTTCCATGCATGTTGCAACTGCTTTGGCGCGGCTTGGTCACAAAGTCAGCGCGCTGGATCTGGATCTGCGTCAACGCACGATGGGCCGATATGTCGAAAATCGCCGCGCTTTTTTAAAAAAAGCGGCGCTCGATTTGCCAAGCGTCACCTATCGCGATTTACCTGAAATTGAACCCGACCAACTCAAACCCGGTGAAAATATTTACGATCATCGCCTGTCCGCTGCGGTTGCCGCACTAGAGCCGGACAGCGATTTTATCCTGATCGATTGCCCTGGCTCGCACACCCGGCTCAGTCAGGTGGCCCATTCGCTGGCCGATACTTTGATCACGCCGCTTAACGACAGTTTTGTTGATTTTGACCTGTTGGCTCACATCGATTCCCGCGGCGAAAAAATTCTGGGCCCGTCGGTCTATTCCGAAATGGTTTGGAACGCCCGGCAGTTGCGCGCGCAGGCTGGGCTAAAACCCATCGACTGGGTGGTCATGCGCAATCGTGTCGGCACTCAGCGCATGGTCAACAAAGAGAAAATGGAACGCGCCCTGACAATGTTGTCGGATCGTATCGGCTTTCGCATCGGCCCTGGCTTCAGCGAGCGGGTGATTTTTCGAGAGCTGTTTCCCAGAGGCCTGACCCTGCTCGATCTAAAAGATATCGGTGTCAAACAGCTCAACATTTCTAATGTGGCAGCGCGTCAGGAATTGCGCGATATGATCAAGTCGCTCAATTTGCCAGGCGTTGCTGCTGATTTTTAGCGCTCATTGCGAGGTTCGGCGCGCCAGCTTCTGCAAAATCTCCCGCAGCAGAAGGGCGTTTTCCAAAGGAACGCTCGCCATCAACTGCGCGTCATAGTCTTGGGCAACCGCATGCAACTCGCGATAAGCCGCCAGTCCGGCCGCCGTTAGTGTCAATTGCTCCATGCGCCGATCAACCGGGCTGCGCTGACGTGTCACAAACCGTCGGTCCGTCAGCTTTTGCACCGCGCGGCTGACCTTTGTTTTGTGCATCCGGGCCCGTTCGGAAATATCCTTGGCCGTCAGTTCGCCAAAAATTCCCAGGTGAAACAACACACGCCATTCGTTGCGCAGCATGCCATAGCGGCTTTTATAGACTTGCTGAAAAGCCAGGCTGCTTTCTTCAGCCGCTTGGTTCAGCAAATAGGGCAAAAACACGCGCAGATCGAAATCAGAGTTATCCTGCATGCTCAAAACCCTGTCATTGGCACATCTGTTTAACACCTTTTTCAATAAGACCAAATGCAACGAAAGGCGTGTTTCGCAGAATCGCTGGCACCGCTAGGCTGACACAACGCGCCCTGATCATTCGCGAGAAAGGGCCGCGTCAATGGGAGGAAAAACATTGAAAATCAATAAACTATCAGGTTGGGCCTGCGCGTTTGCACTTGTCGCGGGGGGTGCTGCGGCACAAGACTGCGCACCGTCAAAATGGGGCGCAGCCGACGAAATTGGCTCGGCAAACCACGTATCCGTTGATAACACGTTGAAGGCAGCGGCCCTTGTGAAACAGGGTAAATCCATGCCGCTTGGCATCGTGATCGACAGCAAGACGCCGGCCTTTCCCCCGCGCTCATTGAGTTTGCAGGTGGTGCAGCCCAATCAGCAAGGTGGTCAAAAGCTGAGCCAATTTGGTTATCCCGGCAACTATAATGATGACATTTTGCAAACCTGGGTCGGCATTGGCAGCCAGATTGACGGGTTGGGCCACCTCGGAGAAGGTGGGTTTTACTACAATTGCAACAATGAAAAAGACATCTCAGTGATCACCGGTTTGACCAAACTCGGGGTGCACAATGTGCCTCCCCTTGTCGGGCGCGCGGTGATTGTGGACATGGCCAAGCACATGGGCAAAGACGTGCTTGACGCAGGTGACCACTTTGGTGAAGCCGAAATCAAAGCTGCCGCCGAAGCACAGGGCGTGACCATGGGCGCTGGCGACATCATCTTGTTTCACACCGGGTGGACCGAAGGCATGCTGGAAAGCAACCCAACCGCTTGGGTGTCGGGCGAACCTGGGCTGAACAACGAAGGCGCGCGTTATATTGCGTCGCTCGATCCGATGGCCGTGGGTGCCGACACGTGGGGCCTCGAGCCGATCCCGGCGGCTGAAGGAGACGGCGTGTTTTACGGCCATGTCATTTTGCTGCAAAAGCACGGGATTTACATTCTTGAAACCATGAACACCGGCCCGCTTTTGCGCGAAGGTGTCAATGAATTCATGTTTGTACTGGGTCAGGCCCGCATTCGCGGCACGGTTCAGATGATCATCAATCCGGTCGCACTTTACTAGGCTAAGGCGCGCTCGCCCAGACTTCAATTTCGACTTTGAACTCTGGGCGGGTGAAGCCAGATACGATCAACAAGGTCGAGCTGGGCAAAACATCGTCTGGCTTGGCCGCCAAAAAATCATCGCGCGCCTGCATGTATCCCGCCATGTACGCGCGGTCGGTGACATAGGCAGTCACATGGAAAACATCCTGTGCGCTCATCTTAGCAGCCGTCAAAATCGCACTGATATTGTCAAAACAGATTTGCGCCTGCGCCTTTTCGTCGGACGGAATGTCCCCTGTTGTCGCAAGCCCCAGCTGACCCGACGTGCGCACAATCCGATGTCCCGGCGGGATCTCAACCCCATGGGCATAGCGGGCAAACGGCGGTGCGATTGATGGGGGAACAACAGATTTCACAGCAAACTCCGATCTGATTTGCCAAACATCCTTGCCCGACTCGCGCTTCTTTGAAAGGGTTCGGGCACATCTCTGGCACAGATTTTTGACGTAGGGCCACGCAATTGCAGTTCCTGACCAAAGGAGGGACAATGGAAAAGCGTGCGCTATTGGTGCGTCATGAGCACGGCCCCGAAGATGACCGTGTGGTGAGCTTTCTGCAGGCCAACGGGATCACCCCGGACATTCGCCGCCCCTTTGCTGGCGACAGTTTGGGCGAGGTCACCGATGATTTGATCGGCACAGTGATTTATGGCGGCATGTACAACGCCTATGACGTTGATTTACATCCGTTTCTGGCCGAAGAATACCGCTGGATCGGGGCCGCGATGGCCGCCAATCTGCCGCTGTTGGGGATCTGTCAGGGCGCGCAAATGCTGGCCCATCACAACGGCGCCTGGGCCGGTGCAAGCGATCAGATCGACTATGAGTTTGGCTATTATGACGTGATGCCAACCCAGGCCGATCCTGATTTCATGCCCCAGCCGCTGGTTTTGGCCCAAGCCCATTTTCACACCTTCGATCTGCCCAAGGGCGCGGTGCATCTGGCCCGCAGCGCCGCCTTTGAAAATCAGGCGTTCCGGTTGGGCGACAGAACTTATGGATTTCAATTCCATGCCGAGCAAACGATCGAGAGCTTTCGTCGCTGGCAAGATTCAAAAACGGCCAATTACGGCAAACCCGGCGCGCAAACGCGCAAAACACAGACCCAGCTGATGCATCAGCATGACAGCGCCCAAGCCGATTGGTTTTATGGTTTTTTGACCAAATTTTTTGGAGTTGGCGCATGATGGCATCGATTTCTGGCAAATCGAGCGTTGACTGGGCGGCGTTTGCCCAGCGCATTGCGCCAGTCGAAACCATATCCGAGCCAGTTTTGGTCAAGAAACGCAGCCGAGATTTCTTTTGGTATTCGCCAGTGTTGAACCGCGCGTTGAAAACCTGTTTTGGCGATCTGGTGGCGCGGCCCAAAACAACCGATGAATTGGCACAGGTTCTGGCGGCAGCCTACGACGCAGAGACGCCAGTGGTGATCCGCGGCGGTGGCACCGGGAATTATGGCCAGGCCGTGCCGATGCAGGGCGGTCTGATCATCGAAACCACGGCGATGAACCAGATTTTAGAGATCGGGGACGGCTTTGTGCACTGCGAGGGCGGTGCCAACATTGCTGCGGTTAACGCCGCATTGATCGCCAAAGGCTGGGAACTGGCGATGTTCCCGTCGACGCAAGACATCGCCACTGTCGCCGGTTTTGTCGCGGGCGGCTCTGCTGGAATCGGCTCGATTGCCAATGGTGTGCTGCGTGATCCGGGCAATCTGATTGCGCTCAGCGCCATGTCCTGCACGCAAAACCCGGAAATTCGCAAGTTTGAAGGCGCGGATGTCTTACAGATCCATCACGCCTGGGGATTGAACGGTGTGATCGTTGACGTGACCTTGCGCACGGTGCCTGCGCAGACCTGGTTGGGGGCGATTGCCACCTTTGACAGTTACGATCAGGCCTATGCAGCGGGTTACGCCCTAGCGCAAGGCCCGACAGTGTCGCCCAAACTGCTCAGCACAGTGGACGCGCGGATTGTCGATTATTTTCCGCGCCTTGCCGGGCATATTCGCGCGGGCAAAGACCTGTTGGTTGCGATGATCCCGGACGGGCAGCAGCACGCATTTCGCGACGCCATCTCACGGGCTGGCGGACATGCCGATCTGATCCTGGATGAGGACGCACGCAGACAGGCCAAGCTGCCCCATGTCTTTGAGTTTTCCTACAATCACACCACGTTGCAGGTTTTGAAGTCTGACCGCAGCGCGACCTATCAACAGGTCGGGTGCCCCTGCCCGCCCGATGCCAGCAAGATCGCGGCGCTGCGTCAGGTTCTGGGCGATGATGTGTGGATGCATCACGAATTTTCACGTCTGGGGCCAGATATTGTCACCTTTGATTTGCCGATTGTCTGGTATTCGACACCCGAGCGCATGACCGAAATCAATGCAACCTACGAAAGCCACGGTTTTCCGGTTTATGACGCGCACACATGGCTGGTGGAAGGCGGTGGGCTGAAGAACGCCGATTACCGCCATTTGGCGTGGAAAAAACGCATGGATCCCAAGGGATTGATGAACAGTGCCAAATCCGGCGTCTGGGACAGCGTCAAACATCTCAGCCCCGAAGACATCCTGGCCAAATCCGCGAGCTAACCCATGAAAAATCTGACCCCATTGCATCCCCGGTTCGGCGTCGAAATCCACGACATGGATCTCAGTCAGTTGACTGATGCGCAATTCAGCGACCTGCGCGCCGCATTTGAACGGCACTCGGTTTTGCTGTTTCGCAACCAGACCATCACCGACGACGATCACATCGCATTGGCTCGCCGCTTTGGACCGATCGAAGATCGCAATGCCGACACCCGTCCCAAAGACGCGCCGCCCGTCGTTGCGCAGGTGTCAAACGTGCGCGCTGATGGTTCGCTGAGCGGTGAAATGGACATGCACACACTGCACCTCAAAGCCAACATGCTGTGGCATTGCGACAGTACGTTTTTGCCGGTGCCAGCGCTCAGCAACATTTTGATTGGGCGTGTGGTGACCGAGCATGGCGGTCAGACCGAACTGGCCTCGACCCGCGCGGGTTGGGCCGACATGCCCGACCCCCTGCGCGCCCAAATCCGTGACCGGGTGATCTGGCACCGCTACGCGCACAGTCGCGCGCGCATTTCGCCCGAGCTGGCCAAGATGGAGATGTTTCAAAAGTGGAAGGACCAAGCCTGGCGCGCGGTTTGGACCAATCCGGTGACAAAAGATGAAGCGCTTTACATCGCCAGCCACGCCTTTGCTGTCGACGGTCTTGACCCTGACACTGGCGCCAATCTGATCGATTCTCTGATCAACTTTGTCACCCAGCCCGAATATGTCTTATCTCACACATGGAATGTCGGTGATGTACTAGTCTGGGATCAGCGCGCCGTATTGCATCGGGCAACGCCGTGGGACTACGGCGCGGCCCGGAAATTAAGCAGCTTGTGCACGTCGGTGACGCCAGCGGACGGGCTGGAAGAGATGCGGCCAACGGTGCCCCTGATAGGGCCTGGCGGTTGAACAAAGCGGACACGACGTTTAAGTAGAGCCGATAAACAACAGCGGGCAAAACAGCCCGCGTCTATACCAACTGAGAGGAAGATTATGACTTTTTACACACGCACCGGCGCAAAGCTGCCCGACTCGATTGTCGAGTCCGCAGCTAAAGTCGGCGACGATGCAATCAACCGGCGCGAGTTTCTGGCCACGGCCAGCACCTTTGGCGCAACCGCTGTCACTGCCTATTCGATGCTTGGTATGGCCACTCCGGCACAGGCCGCAGGGCACGAGAAAATGGGTGGAACAGTGCGCATTCAACAAGAAGTGCGCGCCCTAAAAGATCCGCGCACCTATGACTGGAGCCAGATCGCCAATTTCAGCCGCGGCTGGCTGGAATATCTCGTGGCCTATGAAAACGACGGCACGTTCACACCGCAGCTGCTGGAAAGCTGGGAGGTCAACACTGACGCCACAGTTTACACGCTGAACGTGCGCCAGGGCGTCAAATGGAACAATGGCGACGATTTCACAGCCGAGGACGTGGCCCGCAACATCGCTGGCTGGTGTGACAAGGACGTCGAGGGCAACTCGATGGCCGGTCGTTTCGCCACTCTGATCGACGGCAACACCAACAAAGCGCTTGAAGGCGCAATCGAAGTTGTTGGCACTCATGTGGTCAAATTGAACCTGCCCAAGCCCGACATTTCGCTGATTGCTGGCATGGCGGACTACCCTGCCGCGATCACTCATGCGTCCTTCAGCGTCGATTCAATGATGGACAACCCTGTCGGCACCGGCCCCTACCTGCCCGCCGAGCTGGAAGTTGGCGTGCGCGCGGTTATGGTGCGCAACGAAGATCACACCTGGTGGAATGCAGGCAACGGCGCCTGGATGGACCGGGTTGAATACATTGACTACGGCACCGACCCCTCGGCCTGGGTTGCCGCAGCCGAAGCCGAAGAAGTCGACATGCTTTACAGCGTTGATGGCGATTTCATCGACATCATGGCCACGCAGGACGGCTGGACTCAGCACGAAATCGTGACGGCGGCTACAATCGTGATCCGCCCCAACCAGTTGGCCGAAGTTGACGGCAAAAAGCCCTATGCCGACGAACGCGTGCGCAAGGCTTTGGCGATGGCCGTGGACAACGAGGTTCTGCTGGAACTGGGTTACGGTGGTCGCGGTGTTAAGGCTGAAAACCACCACGTCGCTCCGGTGCATCCTGAATATGCCGAACTACCCCCGCTCAAGGTTGATCCCGAAGGCGCAATGGCCCTGCTGAAAGAGGCTGGCATGGAAGATTACGAGCACGAGCTGCTCTCGATCGACGATGCATGGCGCAAAGACACCACCGACGCCATGGCGGCTCAGCTGCGCGACGCTGGCATCAAGGTCAAGCGGACCGTTCTGCCCGGCAGCACCTTCTGGAACGATTGGGCGAAGTATCCGTTCAGCTCGACCAACTGGAACCACCGTCCGCTGGGCGTCCAGATCTGGGCACTGGCCTACCGCACGGGCGAAGCATGGAACGAATTTGGCTGGTCCAGCCCCGAGTTCGATGCCCTTTTGGAGCAAGCCCTGGCCACAGCCGACGTTGAAAAGCGCCGTGCCTTGATGGCGCAGGGACAAAAGATGATCCAGGACGCGGGTGTCACCACCCAGCCTTATTGGCGTTCTCTGTACAACCACACCAAGTCTGACTTGGTTGGTGGCAACCACCAGATTTCGTTCGACATTCGCCCCGAGCGGCTGGCCTGGACCTGATCTGAACTTTTGCGGGCCGCTGGAAACAGCGGCCCGTTTTCTGTCTGACGCTTGGGGCGAGTTGGATGCTGGACCAGGTCACGCTGTTTGCACAATTTGTCGCCGTCACCGGCGCCGGCGCATGGCTGGCAACTGGCGTCTGGGACAATATCGCACACCCTGCCAACAATGAAACCTACACGGCCCAGGTCATGGGTATGGAACGCATGGCCGAAGATTACCCCGAGCAATTTCAGCGCGTCGCCCATCGCGCCATCACCACGCGCCCGATGCAAAAGCTGGCCTTTCGCGTGGTTGTGTTGGGCGAGCTTGTCGCCACATTGGTTCTGCTGGGCGGTTCAATCGCGCTGATATTGGCGATGCTGGGCCTGTCTGATCCTGAAACCGCACGGGCCATTTCGCTTTTGGGCGCGGCCCTTTTCACCGCCGTATGGTCCGGTTTCCTGGTCGTTGGCAACTATTTTTGCTATTGGTTTTGCCACGAATGGGGGCAAAACACCCACTATCAAATGACCTTATGGGGACTTGCGACAATGATCTTTCTGGTGGTTTCCTGATGGCCGGGCATGGCTATCAAGGCGGGCGGCTGAACCTGCCTTTTGTCGGCATTTGCACCTTTGGGAAATACCCCTACGAGCAAGACTGGGACACGATCGATGCCGATGTGGCGGTGATGGGCGCGCCGTTTGATTGCGGAGCCCAGTGGCGTTCGGGCGCGCGCATGGGGCCGCGCGGCATCCGCGAGGCCTCGACCCTGTTTGCGTTCGGCCACGCTGGTGCCTATGATTTTGAAGACGACATCACCTATCTTGATCCGGCCAAAGTGCGCGTGGTCGATATTGGCGACGCCGACATCATCCACACCGACACGATACAAAGCCACGCCAACATCGAATTTGGCGTGCGCAAAATGCTGGCTGCCGGCGCGCTGCCGGTGGTGATGGGCGGCGATCATTCGGTGAATATTCCGTGCATCAACGCCTTTGACGACCAAGACCCGATCCATGTGGTGCAGATCGACGCGCATCTGGATTTTGTCGATGAGCGCCACGGCGTGCGCTTTGGTCATGGCAACCCGATGCGGCGTGCTGCGGAAAAACCCTATGTCACCGGGCTGTCGCAGATCGGCATCCGCAATGTGTCATCCACCGCGCGCGAGGGGTATATCGACGCGCGCGCCATGGGCTCTGACATTCAATCGGTGCGCCATTTGCGCGCAATGGGCGTCGAGGCGATGCTGCGCCGCATTCCCGAGGGTGAACGATATTACCTGACCATCGACATCGACGCTTTTGACCCCTCGATTGCGCCGGGCACTGGCACGCCCAGCCACGGCGGTTTTTTGTATTACGAAGTGCTGGAACTGATCGACGGGCTGGCGCGACGCGGTGATATCGTTGGGCTGGATCTGGTCGAAGTCGCGCCGGATTACGACCAGACTGGCGGCACCTCGATCCTGGCAGCACAGGTGCTGATGAACACCATCGGGCGCATCATGCACCATCGTTGACGCACATGGCCTGTGTGCGTCTGCGCGTGGTGTTACGCCCTGCCCTTCGCTAAAAAACAACAACAGGAGGGCGCTATGCTGTCACACATCAAAGGGTATCACGCCCATGTTTATTACGATGCCGGATCGCGCGACACCGCGTTGGCCCTGTGCGAAAAATCGCGCGATCTGTTTGATGTGACGATGGGGCGGATGCACGACGCGCCGGTCGGGCCGCATCCGATGGGCAGTTGTCAGCTTGGCTTTGCGCCTGACCTGTTCAATCAGGTGATCCCGTGGCTTGCGCTCAACCGGCAGGGTTTGACGATTTTCACGCATCCTGAGACTGGCAAGCATCTGGAAGATCATCGGGATCATGCGATCTGGATGGGTCAGTTGTTGCCGCTCAACCTGGCCATTTTTGACTAGACCGACACGTTGCTCAAAAGTTCCTCGCGGCTGACCTGATCACGCGGTTTGTTTAATATGACTTCGCCCCGGCGCAGCACCACAAAGCGATCGCCCAAGTCATGGGCGAAATCAAAGAACTGTTCGACCAGCACAATCGCCATATCGCCCTTTTCGCGCAGGTATTTGATCACTTCGCCGATCTGCTGAATGATGTTGGGCTGAATGCCCTCTGTTGGTTCATCCAACAACAACAGCTTGGGGCGGGTGATCAGCGCGCGCGCAATCGCCAGTTGCTGCTGTTGCCCGCCCGACAAATCCCCGCCACGCCGGTTTTGCATGGTTTTGAGCACCGGGAACAGATCATAGGTTTCATCGGGAATTTTATGCTCGCTGCTGGGAAGGCAGGAAAACCCGGTTTCCAGATTTTCTCGCACACTCATCAGGGGGAAAATGTCACGCCCCTGCGGCACATAGCCGATGCCCTTGCGCGCCAACACATGCGCGGCCTCGCGCCCCACCTGTGCGCCGTCAAACTGGACGCTGCCGCCAGACCGCGGATGCGCGCCCGAAATTGCGCGCAAAAGGCTGGTTTTTCCGACGCCATTGGTGCCCATCACGCAAGTCACCTGGCCGGTTTGCGCCTGCATCGACACCCCGTTCAGGATTTGCGAATTGCCGTAGTGCAGCGTCAGATCTTTGGTTTCCAACATGCCTTAGCGCCCCAGATAAACGTCGATAACATCTTGATTTTGCGTCACATGATCAAGCGTGCCTTCGGCCAGCACCGCGCCTTCGTGCAACACTGTGACCTTGCAATCCAGCCGACGCACAAATTCCATATCATGTTCCACCACCACCACTGCGCGGGTCTTGGCGGCCTCAACCAGAATGGCGGTGGTTTTTTCGCGCTCTGCCGGGGTCATGCCCGCCGCAGGCTCATCAACCAACAGCAAACGCGGTTCCTGCGCCAGCAACATCCCGATTTCCAGCCATTGCTTTTGTCCGTGGCTGAGTTCGCCCGACTTGCGCAACAAAGCGTCCTCCAGCCCGATATCAGCGGCCAAGGCCCTGACCCGCTCAAGATCACGTTTGCGCGCGCGGTACATCAGCACAGCCAGTGGCCCACGGTCGTTGCGCAGCGCCATCAGCAGGTTTTCCTGTACCGATTGATCCTCAAACACCGTTGGTTTTTGGAACTTTCGCCCGATGCCTTCACGTGCGATCCGCGCTTCGGACAGACCCAGCAGATTAACGCTTTTGTCACCCCACAGCACCCGCCCCTCATCGGGTTTTGTTTTACCGGTGACGATATCCATAAATGTCGTCTTGCCAGCACCGTTCGGCCCGATCACTGCGCGCAACTCGGCCGGGCCGATGCCAAAGGACAAGTTGTTAATCGCACGAAAGCCATCAAAACTGACGGTGACGCCCGAAACTTCAAGCAAAGTGCTCATTCTCTGGCTTCCTTTTCACGCAACGCGCCTGCGTCAGGGCCAAGGTCGGCGCCATGGCGATTGGGCCCGCGCCGGTTGGTCCACAGATCAACCAACCCACCAATGCCCTGTGGCGCAAACAGAGTGACCAGCACAAAAGACAAACCCAGCAGGATCAACCACCAGTCGACCCACTTGATCACATAAAACCCAAGGTTGATATCGGGCGCTTGCCCGCCGGTGAACCAGGTCGACACGAAACTGACCACAGCCGCGCCGATCACCGCGCCATAAAGCCGCCCGCGCCCGCCAATGGCCACCCAAACCGCCAGATAGATTGATGCGATGGGCGCAATTTCCGCCGGATTGATGATGCCCGCCTGGGGGTAATACAGCGCGCCGGCAATGCCCGCGATGCAGGCCGTCAATGTGAACACGGCCAATTTGTAGCCTTCAACCGAATAACCCAGGAACCGCACCCGTGCCTCGTTATCGCGAATGCCGCGAATGACCGAGCCGAACTTGCCCGACACCACCCAAGCGCACAGCATATAGCCAAGCGCCAAAGCCAGAGCAGAAGCCCAGAAGAACCAAAGCGACACGACCGATTGCGGGGCGGTGACGCCCGGCAGGTTTTGCAGGCCCGACAACCCGTTATTGCCGCGCAGCCCGCTTTCGTTTTGAAACAGATAGAGCGACAGCGCCAAGGTCATCGCCTGGGTCAGGATCGACAGATAAACCCCCGTCACCCGGCTGCGAAACGCCAGCCACCCAAAGACCAGCGCCAACACCCCCGGCACCAAAACCACCAGCGCCAATTGGAGGACCAAACTGTCAGCGAAGGCCCAGATCACCGGGAATTCACTGCTGCCGACAACGCCGAAAATCTGATTGCCGATGCCTGCAGTGATCTCTTCGGGCGTTGGCGGCAAGGTCGCCTCGGACAATGCACCCTCAACGATCTGGCGGGTGCGTTCATACATCAGCCACATGCCGATCATGTACCCGCCCAGCCCGAAAAACGCGAAATGGCCCAGCGACAGAATTCCGCAATAGCCCCAGACCAGATCCATCGCCACCGCGATCAGGCACAGACACAGGGTTTTTCCCAAGGTTTTGATGAAACTTGTCGAAATCACGCCGATGCCAAAGCCTTCGGACAGGATGGTGACGCCCAGCGTGAACAACGCCAAACAGGCCAGAAACACCAAGACCGACGGATTGCGCGCAATAAAGGACCGCTCCATAGCTCTAATCCCCCGCCGCCCGGCCCCGCAGCGCGATGATGCCACGCGGACGGAACTGGGTGAAAATAAGGATGAAAATGATCATAGAGGTTTGAGCTGCCAGTGTGTTGGACGGGTTCATCCACTCGATGCCCTTTTGCAAAAACCCGATCATCGCCGCGCCCAGCAAAGTGCCCCAGATGTTGCCAACGCCGCCCACCACGACGGTCATGAAACTTTGAACGATATAATCGCCACCCATTTCCGACGTCACCTTGGCAAACAATCCAATCGCCACGCCCGCAATGCCCGCGATGCCCGAGCCCAAACCAAAGGTCAGCATATTCACCCGCCCCGGATTGATCCCCATCGCAGCGGCCATTTTCGGATTCTGAGTGACTGCGCGCGTTTCCAACCCCAGCCTGGTGCGTTTCATGATGAACAGGAACAGCGCCAGAAAGATCAACGCAAGCACAAAAATCGCGATGCGAATATAACTGATCGACACCACGTCATTGATCACCCAAGCGCCATCAAGCCAGCCGGGCGCAGTCAGCGGACGAGCCTGTGTGCCAAAGATATTCTTGGCCAATTGCTGCAACATGATAGAGATGCCAAAGGTCGCCAGAAGCGTTTCAAGCGGACGATTGTAAAGCCAGCGGATCACCAACCGCTCCAACGCAACACCGGCGGCGAAGGTTACCATGAACGCCAAAGGGATCGCTAACAAAACCGAGGCCGTGTGATTGGGCACGAAAAGCTGCACCACATAACCCGTGTAGGCGCCCATCATGATAAATTCGCCATGCGCCATGTTGATCACGCCCATCACACCAAACGTGATCGCCAGCCCAATCGCGGCCAAAAAATAGATCGAGGCGAGCGACAGTGCATCCAAACCCAGGTCAATCGCCTGATTGGTCGCAACCCGGCGCTCAATGGCATCAAGGGCGGTCTGCGCCGCGGCTGTAACTGCAGCAGATTCCTCGCGGTACTGCGCGAAAAACGTATGTTCCAAAAGGGTTTGCGTGATCTGCGCGTCGGTTTGCAACGCGGGCACGGTGCCAGCGGTAGCCAGAGCAGCATAGGCTCGATCGCGCGCGTCTTGGGAATTGAGTTGCGCCAGAGGAATGCCGCCAACGCGGCCTGTTTCAATATTGGCCTCAAGCGCTGCCTTTTGGTCGTCGCTGTTGATCAAAGCCGGCGCGAGCGAGCGATCCACCAACATTTGATAGGCCACGTCGCGGGACAATTCGGCGCTGCCGGGGCTGAGGATGCGCGCGATGTTGCGATCCTCGGACGCGGAGCCGGCAACAACATCCAGCCGCGTGGCCACAATCGGGTTCAAGGTCGCGCGCAAATCGACGCCCAAATCACTGGGCATCGACGAAATCGCGCCCACGCGGGCGGCCTCGTCAGCGCCGTATGCCATGGTCAAAAGCCGCTCGGTGCGGATTTTTCGGGCGCGCAAACCTGCGTCCGTTTCGGTTTCGATCGAGGCACGCAACGGCGCCAAGAGACTGGGTTCAGGATCGCGCTGAATTGAATCGAGTGCAGCCATCCGACGCTCTGGATCACTGTCCGTCAGCTGAAACTGAACCAATGCTGTGCCGATCAGAGCGCGCACACCGCTGTTGGGTTTGATCTGCTTCAGGGCGCGTTTGCCGCTTTCGCCGATCTGATCACCGGTGTCAAAATCGATCAGGGCATAGTCGCCCGTGTCCAGTTTTTCGGCGCGAAAAAACAGGCCGTCTTCGCGGCGCTGCCACATGTTCTTGCTTTGCCAGGCTTGCAAAACCGCCTGCGCCTGGTCCAGGCCACTGTCTGCCAACGCCGATATCGCAGGCGCAATCGTGCGGCGCGAGCCTTTTTCGATGAGCGCACGATGGTCCTGCAAAAGCGCCTGAACCGTACCGTTTTGCGCACCAGCCGAAGGTGCCATCAGCACAAAGGCCAATAACAGCGCGGGCAAAATGAATTTCATGAAAGCCTGTCCAAATGGTGACGGGGGCATGGACCCCCGTCAGGTTTTTTTAACGCGCGATCAGTAGTTTGACAGGGTCTGAACGCAGGTTTTTGTGGTCGTATTGTACATGCCACATCCCAGGTCTTTCCAGTCCGAGGTCAAAACCGCCGACTCGGGCAGGAAATCGGTCCAGGCATCGCCAGGCACTTCGTCGGTCTGGCTGATGATGTCAAACTGGCCATCCTCGGTGATTTCGCCAATCAAAACCGGCTTGGCGAGGTGGTGGTTTGGCAACATCACGGCGGTACCGCCCGTCAGGTTCGCGAATTCCTGGCCATACATCGCGCCACGCACGGCGTCGACCTCAGTGGACCCAGCAGCCGTAGCCGCGTTCACCCACATGTTAAAGCCGATGTAGTGGGCTTCCATTGGGTCGTTGGTCACACGCTCTTCGCCCATGCGGGTTTTCCATTCGGTGATCCATTCAGCATTCGCTTCGGTGTCGGCGGACTGGAAATAGTTCCAAGCTGCCAAGTGACCGACCAGGTTGGATGTGTCCAGACCAGACAGTTCTTCTTCGCCCACCGAAAACGCAACGACAGGAATATCGTCAGCGCTGACGCCGGCAGCTGCCAGTTCTTTGTAAAAGCCAATGTTTGCATCGCCGTTAATGGTGCTGATCACGCCGACTTTTTTGCCATCCGCGCCCAGCGCCACAACGTCTGCGACGATCTTGGACCAGTCAGAATGACCAAACGGTGTATAGTTCACAAAAATATCGCCATCGGCGATGTCTTTGGATTTCAAGTAGCTTTCCAGAATGTTGTTGGTCGTGCGCGGGTACACATAGTCGGTGCCCAACAAAGCGAACTTTTCAACGCCCAGCTCTTCCAGAAAATAATCGGTGGCCGGGATCGCCTGCTGGTTGGGGGCCGCGCCGGTGTAGAAAACGTTCTTTGAGCTTTCCTCACCTTCGTACTGCACTGGATAGAACAACAAACCGTTCAGTTCTTCGATGACAGGCAGCACGGATTTACGGCTGACGCTGGTCCAGTTGCCAAAAATCACATCAACGTCGTGCACTGTCAGCAATTCGCGCGCTTTTTCAGCAAACAGAGGCCAATCCGAAGCAGGATCAACGACCACGGCTTCCAATTGACAGCCCAGAACGCCGCCTTTGGCATTCTGCTGGTCCACAAGCATCAGCATTGTGTCCTTCAGCGTGGTTTCCGAGATCGCCATCGTTCCGGAAAGGGAGTGCAGGACGCCCACTTTGATCGGGCAATCTTGCGCCATGGCAGGCAGCGCTGTTCCCAAAAGCAAAGCGGTGGTCAGGGCGGTTTTCTTGAACATAAGTTGTTTCTCCCAGCGAGGTGGGCGGTTGCGGCCCTTGCCCCACAGAGCACACAGCCTTACCGTTTCCTCGCAGCATAGTGTTGCACATCGTGTGGCGGCCGGTGCGAGCTGCAATTCTGCGGGTCGCCACACACCCGAATCCCATGGCTTGGACCGTCTGAAATCCCGGGTGATACAGTTTTTGGGGATCGCGTCAGAGCTCGCAATTCTCAGGGCGCACAAAACACCGGCATATGTGAAATTGCGTACATTTTGAGCGAAAATGAAGGTCAATGCCCCATGATTAATCGCTATTTGTCATTTCAATGGAAATAAAGTGATAGACAGACCGCCGATGCGTCATCCGGATCGCAGAATATGGCGGTTCCAAAGGGTAATCACCCGTTGCATTTGCCCAATGTCGATATGCGCCAAAACCAATTTGCTTTGAAAGGTCAAACACAGGCCCAAAAGCCTCGGCTCAGGGCCAGCGGCGATCAGCAAAGTTGTTTCACCAGTGCTCACATCGCTTTCGCGGGCCAAATGCGTCAAATATTGAATTTGCGCAGGCGCACCGCTGCTGTTTTGGACCGCGGCTTGATCAAACACCACCAACGCGCTGACGCAGGCGTGAAACTTGTCCATAAAGCCCGCAAAATCGCCCAGCATCGTCGGACGGGTCTGGACCGTTTGCGCCGCGGCTTTTTCCAGAAGCGTTGCGCAAGTCACACCGACATTGCCCATCGCAGCGGCATCTGGCGCAATTTGTGTGCTGACAAAAAGCGTTTGGGTGCCTTTTGCAAACAAGCGCAAACAGTGGCCCAAAACGGCCAACAGCGGATCTTCGACATCGAAAATCGCATGACCGGTCAACGCTTCGGCCTGAGCAGGCGGCGCGCCAAGCGACAGGCGCACAACGGATCGCACCCGACGCGAAGCAACTTCAATCACAAAGCGTTCGTCCCGGTCATTGCGAAAAGACACGATGCGCGCCAGCACCGTTTCATCGATTTCATCGCAAAGGGCCGCAAGTGCATCACGCGAATCAAGGCGGCGCGCGCCGTCAACCAGGTCAGGCACAGGGCGAACCAGCGTCGCCAATCGGCGATCTAGACGCGCGTCATCCGTAGCACGCCGATCCGCAGTGAGGGGCGGGTCAGGTCTGGGCACAGATGGTATCCAGACAGTCACGAGCAGCAGTCATAAACGGATCAAAATCAGCGTCCGTGGCCACCAAACAGCACAACGCATCGCCGCGTTCCGCATTTGAGCGCAAAAACACCCCGACCTGTGCCCCTTCAACCGCAATTGCATGATCCAGTGTTTGGGACGAATCCTGCCCCAGAACGCGCAGCATTTTTCGCGCCACGCCGCCGTCAAGCATTTCAATGCCAACCGCGCACAGCGAGTCGAGATCTTCTTGCGGCACATTGGCGGCAGCGCTGGCCCCCAGCACGGTCGACGTAGACAAGTCTGCGAAAGCCACGACGGAACAAGTCGCAAACTCCTCCCGCAGCAAGTCGAGCCGTTCAACAAGGGTCATATCAGATTCTCTGCCGTGCTTTAGCGGACCAAAACACCCGGTCCACCCCGCAGATCTAACGGCGAAAAATGTGTTTTGCGTTAACTCCCGAAAGCGGAAACCGACGCACGGCGTTCCGGGGCGCGCGATTTTGTTCGCGCCACCACGCGGCGCGGGCTGACTTTGGTTTCATCAACACAGGCCACCGGCAAAGGTGGTGCGACCGGAACATCGGGCACTTCGGGCAAAGCCACCGTCCCCGGCGCCACCGCGTGCAACATTTCGACCAGACGTCGGGCGAAATCCTCGGCACCGCTTTTGGACCAGGTGTCGTAATCCTGCTGGTTCTGGGTTGCCTCAAGCAACGAAATCGCCAGCACGTCGGCAAACAGCCCCCGGGTTTCGCGCCGAATGCGCTTGATCACCCGCGCGCGATCACGCGCGCTGGTCAGCTTGTCGGCACGGGTCAACAGCAACAGGCTCTTGTCATAAAGCGCGCGTGGCATGCTGGCCCAGACGGCCGCCTCGCTTTGACGCCACGCTTGGGTCGCATGGGTGCACCACAGCACAATATCAGCGTTTGGAATCACCCTTTGCCACACATCAGCCGCCATGTTGGGATCCGAGATGCCAGGCATGTCGATCAGATCGCATTGTTCCAGAATGTCCTGTTGGCTGTAGATCCGAATATAAAGCGTGTCCTCCAGTGGCACCAGATCAAGCCGCTGCAGGTCTACCGGATGGCTCACCCCGTCCAAATCAACACGGTGGCCGGGCCCGTCACCGTAGCAGATCCAGACCGGCGGCAAGCGGGTGGCGATCACTTGCACCGGCAAGTGCCGGTCACCGATCAGCAGATTGGCCAACGTGGTTTTGCCTGCACTGAACTCGCCCATCAGGGCAACAACAGGTTTGCGCGTGTCGGATGTCAGATCCAAGCTCATGATAGGAATCCCGTCAGTAAGGTTTGTGTTTTCTCCAGAACAGCCGCCCTGGCGCGTGATCGTCCCAACCCAAGCAGATCATCGACCTTGTCTGGATCGGTGGTGTTTGTGCTGGCCAGCCCTTGCAGGATCGCGCGCTGTTCACCCAGAAAGGCGCCGATCTGTGCATCACAGGTCTGGCGGATCGAACGGGCGTGATCATCCTTGAGATCGGTGACAAACACCTCGGTTTCGGCGCGGATCAGATCGTGAAAACTGGCCGCGTAGGCCTGATATCCCCGCCGCCGGAACCACCAGCTTTTCCACCAGTTGCCCTTGAGATCGAGCGCAATCGTGCGCCCCAGCGTCACCGGCGGCGGAATGCGCGCGGGCGGCGGCACCCGAATTTGTAACGTGCCATCGCTCAGGCCCAGCGCGCTTTGCGCCAAAGCCGAAAACTCAGCCGCTGCCGCTTCGCAATGACGCGTGAATGCCTTTTGGCACTGGCTGCCCAGCGCGCGATACGAAGAATTCAGCAGCACCCGCAATCCCGCAGGGTCGTATTGCCAGACACTATGTTCGCCGTAATGTTCCAAATGCATGATCAGCGACGCCGTGGCACGTTCCAGAAACGTGTTCAGGGCGCGATCTACACGGGCCGAAAATTCAGCGATGATCACGTCGTAATCCTGCGCCGCGTTTGCACTGACGGCCTCCTCAATGCGCGCAATGTTGGCCTCAAGCGCCTCGGGCGACACCTTCAGAACCGCGCGCTGCGGGTCTGCGATCAGGGTTTGCGCCGCGGCCACGCCATTGACCAGGTTCAGCGCGCTGGCGGCAATGCGCCCCACCGTGTCGGGCACCACACCTTCGGACACCCGATCACTGATCGCGCGGTAAAGCGATGGCAGGCCCGACAGATCCCACAACAGCTCTATCGGGTCACTGTCCGCACCAATGGAATGATTGCCCCCTTCGGCCCAGTTATAGAGCGCCGCCGCGCTGGCCTGAGGCAGCTTCGACAGCGCTCCCGACATTGCGAAATTGGCCCAAAGCGCGCTGCCAAACAGGATATGCGCATCAACCGGGCCCTTGTGCTGGCGCAGTGTGTCCAGAATGCTGGCGCGGATTTCAGGCACCTGCGTGCGCGGATCCGACAGCTCGTCGATGCGGTTGACAAAAATGATCACTTCCCGCGATTTGATGTTCGAAATCAATCGGATCAGCGCCAGGTCGGTGGACGACAATGCCTGATGGGCTGACAAGACGACCACGCACAACCGGCTGTCGCGGATCGCCTGAATGGTGATCTGCTCGCGCATCATGAACGTGTCGTTCACCCCGGGCGTATCGCGCACACACAGCGGCATCGGGATCGCCTTGCGGTGCACAAACAGATCGGCCGATTTGGTGATGTCGGCAAAACGCCCCTGCGACGTGGGGATGTCTTCATCATCTTCGTCGTATTCATCGCCCAGGCAGACATAGCGCTCGATCAGCTCTTCGTCGAACTCGCCATAGCTGTGTTCCTGACCCAACAGCATTTCGAACTTGCGCCCCAGACGCGCCATCGACTTCTCGCGCATCTCGGTGATTTGTTGCTTGATGGTCTCCAGCTCGTCCTCGGCGCCGGCCCGATTGGCCAGCTCGCCAATGCGACCCCCGCCGCGCACCAAACGGTCCCATTCGGTTTGATCAAAGAACTTGAACTTCGCGCGCGCCTCGGGCGTTTTTTGCGTGGGCGAAACATGCAGCGACGTCACAACCGAAGTCCACGGGTTCACATCCGCAGGCAGCAAGCCGGGCCAGCCCACCATTGCATTCACCAGCGAGGTTTTGCCCGATTTGATCTGCCCGATCATCGTGACACTGGGTTCGATCGCATCAAGCTGGCGGGTCAGATGTTGCGCACGCCGCGCCGCCTGATCGTCACCCAACTGCTGGATGTTTTGCAACGCGCCGCGCAACGGGCGCAGGCTGCGAGCCAATTTGGTCAGATCCTCAACGCCGATGGCCAACAACCTGTCGGCCACAGGATCGCGACGATCCAAAGGGGCGGTCATTCCAGTTTCAGCGTTCATTTATAGTCTCAATTCTTATCAGGGTTTCAGGGCGTAAAATGTCAGGCCGCAAGGCGCGCGTGCAGATCACGGCGCAATTGCAAAACGATGGTGGCGGCGTCAGCGGCGGGTCCGGAGCCATCCTCCATGGCCATCAACAACACTGTGTCGGCCGCGCTCAGCACATCGTCGTGAAACTGGATCTGATGGGTTTCCGACGCCGTCACCCCCATCACAGCCGACGCCAGCGCATCGCAGGTTTCCAGACAGTGATCCAATACCAGCCGATCCTGTGGTTCGGGCGCGCTCGCAAGATTGTGGCTCAGATCCTCGAGGCGACGTTCCAAAAGCTGTTGCGCGTTCATGTAAAATTGATCTTCGGCTGTTACCACTGGCGCCAGCACGGCGTCGCGCGGTTCGGGCTCCGTTGCGTCGATTGCAACCATCGGATCGGGCACAGTGACCGGCACCGGGGTGCGCAAATCTGCGCCCGTGTCATAGCGATCCAGCACCGCTTGGGCGGCATCCTCCAGCGCACGTCGCCCATCTTCGACCAATCGAATGATCGCCTGGCGCAGGGCCGCCACGCCGCTGCGCTGATCCAAGGTGCCAATCACCGGCTGATTGTTGCACAAAGAGCTGTGGGTCTGCGCGGTCTCGACTGGAAACAGGCTGTGAAATTCCTCAAGTGCCACGGCCTGAACCGATGGCAACCGGGCCGCGCCGTGATCGGCAAACCGGGTCAAAACCAGAAAGCTGTGATCCTTTAGATCGTCGGACACCGGCGCCCAGATGCGCGCCTCGTCGGAGCCAAAAACATGGGTGCACCACAGCACGATATCTGCCTTGGCCAACGCCTGATCCAGCCCAGACCCGGTGACGTCGAGAAACGCCATATGCGTCAGATCCTCGGACTCGATTTCAACCACACATGCGTTCAGATCAAAGCGATCGCCACACCCCGGCGGTGCCAACAACACCGACGTGCCACCCGGACGGGGTATGTTTTGGCCAAGCAACACATCCAGAAGCTGACTTTTGCCCACACCATCCGGGCCCAGAACCGCCACCAGGATTGGGCGATCCAGCCGATCAAGCAGGCGCGCAGCACGCTCTTGCACGCGCGCAGGCAAGGCTCCGGCGCGCACCAGCCCCTGCAAAGGACCCAGCAGCGAGGGCGTGCACAGATTATCTTTCATGACGTTGACCTTCGGGTTGCACGGTGTCGCGACGCGTGTTCAAAAACTTGCCCGGCGAGCGCAGCATTTTGGCAAACGACGATTGCCTTGGCACGACCCGCTCATGGTGCCGCGCGGGCATAGCGGTATAGATGGGTGCCGGGTGCAAAACCCGGATGACCGACATCGCCACATTGTCCAAATCCGGATCTTCAAGCGCCAACACAGCCTGCATCAGCAAATCGGCCAATTGATCACTGCGCGACAACGGATGCGCGCGCACAATCGCCTCGATTTGTGAGTTGGACAGAAATTGCAGCCCGTCCGAGGCCACGATCACCACATCGCCCGGGCACAATTGAACCGGCGCTGGCGGGCAGTCGATCATCGCAATCGTTTGGCCAAACAACACCGAGGTCAGCACATTGCGGTCCGGATGGACCCGCCCTTCGTCTGGATCCAGCTCGCCCATACGCACCAAAAGATCGATTTTGGGGCCCAGTGAATGATCCTGGTTCAACTGCGACAGCACTCCGTCCCGAAACAAAAACAGCGGCGAGTCCCCGACCGAGATCCAATGCATTTGGTCCCCCACAATGACCGGTGCCACCAGGGTTGCCCCCATGCCGTGGCTGGCCGGATCGCGCGCGACATGATCACGCAAGCAGCCGTTGGCCGTGTCGGCCGCACGGCGCAAGGCGCCCGTCACATCCGCGGCAAACGCCGCGAGATCATTGCGCGCGAGCATCAGCGCGCTGAACACTTCATTGACCACGATTTTGCTGGCAACCTCGCCCGCTGCGTGCCCGCCCATGCCATCGGCCAGCACCGCAAAACCAAACTCGGCTCCGCTGGAAAATTCGGCAACCACCGCGTCTTCCTGGTAGTCGCGCGCGCCCGGGTTAAGCGCGGTGGCGGCATCGATTTTGAAAGCGCAGGTCACCCTATTGCCCCTGCTCGTCGGCTTGGTTCCATTGAAAATCAGCGCCGCACAACGCCACCAACCGCAGTGTGGTTTCGCCGATGCGCACCAGATCACCATTGCGTATTTCCTCGGTGCTCAGCACCGGGCGGTCGTTCAGGCGAATGATGTTGGACTTGCCACCATGGCCCAGAAAAAACGTCGATTGTTCCTCGTCAAAGGCAATGGCCGCATGGTTCTGGCGCGACACTGTTGTGTCACCGAAATCCAGACGGATCGCCTGATCTTCACCGCGCCCGATCAACGACACGCCGGTGCCCAGAGCAAAAGCATGCCCACGGCCCGGCCCTGCAACCACCACGATCCAACCGGCCGGAAACAGCGCCGCTTTGGCCTGGGGAGCGGCGCGCGCCTCGGACAATGGATCTGTGGCGGCCATGCTTTCCTGGGCATCAAATCCCAGCAGCCGTGTTTTAACCCGCGCCGCACGACGCCCCGAGCGCCCCTGGCTGGACTTTGGCACCTCGATGTCAGCGGCCAATGGTCGTACGGGCGCCACTTCGGGCGCCGAAGTGGGGATTGGCATTGAATTTGGCGCGGGTTGCCGCAGGGCCTGCGTGGCCTCGATCTGGGCCTGCGCTTGCGCCGCGCGTTCGGCCAGGCTTGGCTCTGGCGGCAGCGCAAGATCGTCATCGCCACGCAGATCGGGGGACAACACAAAGACATCGGAAGACACCGCGTCGGACTGCGCGTACGCATCACCGGCCTCAAGCGATTGGCTGTGCGTGTCGAAGATTTTCTTGAAAAGCGTCATCTGGACAAAGGTCCTTTCCTGGTCAATTTCACTTCAAAACGTGCCTAGCCCGCTTTGGTTTGCACCGTTCGATCCACGGGTTCCGGCAAGAGCGACTGTGCGCTTGCACCGTGGATCGGGCCCGAAAACAACGTCACCACAACCGCCACGCAAATGATCAGAACCGCCAGCATGTGTTTGCTGAGCTTTTCGTAATCCACCTCGACCACTTCGGGCGGCGGCGGGATTTCTTCCTCGGGTGGCTCGGGCTCGGGTTGGCAGGCTTGGCGCACAATCGCGATGTAATCGGGCACATCACGCTCTATCGGGGCCGGCGTGCAGGCGCGTTTGCGGGTTTCGGCGATGGTCGGCCCATTGCGCGCGACCTTTTTCGGCTTGATCGCATCGCGCGCGTCCGCCCGTTCCACCAAACGCATCGCCGCGCTTTTGGTGGGCGTGCGCCGCGCCTGTGCCGCCTGGATCTGGTTTTCGCTTTGCACCAATTGTGTCAGGGTCTGTTCCAGCGCAGGATCCAAACCTGCAGACATTTGCGGACGGCTTCCATCGATGCGTGCGATCCAGTCGCGCGCAGTGGCGATACGATCGCCGGGAAACACATTCATCGCCTGATCTATGGCCTGCAAGAAACCGGGATCAAACCCATCAAAGCGACCCGCCAGCCTCGGATAGGGATCGGGCGCATTGCTGGCAATTGCCGCAAGCCGGGCCTGACTGTTGGGCGGCGCCTGTCCCGCGATCAGATGAAAGAAGGTCGCCGCCAAAGCGTAGAGGTCGCTGGCCGGGGATTGCTGACTGCCTGCGATGTAAAATTCCTGTGGTGAATAGCCATCCTTGACCACCAGAACGGTCGAAAGCACCCGGCTCTTTTTGCTGGCTTCTTCGCGGGCCGCGCCAAAATCGATCAGCACAGGCGCGCCGGACTTGTCGATCAGGATGTTATCGGGCGAGATATCGCGGTGCAGCATGTCCTGGTCGTGCACCAACGCCACCGCATCCAGCAGCTTTAGCAAGATTAATTTGATTTGCTCAGGTGTAAACGTGACTTCACCTGTCTCGATCAGTTCCAACAGGTCCTGCCCATCGATCAGATCAAGCGCCATATAGGCGGTCTCGTTGTCCTCAAACACCTGATGCACGCCGACAACATGGGGATGGGTCAGCTTGGACAGGCTGCGCGCCTCGCGCACAAACAGCGCGACAAAGGCACGAAAATCACTGTGATGCGAGCGTGAGCGCGCCTGCACCGTTTTGTTGACGCGGCTGCAGAATGTGTCGGGAAAACACTCTTTGATCACAACCATACGCTCGAGGCTGTCGCGCGCCAGATAGGTGATGCCGAACCCGCCGCTGCTGAGGTAACGCACAATCGTATATTGCCCGTTCAACAGCTGCGTGCCCGGCTTCAGCGCCTCATCCAAGGCGTGGTCATCTGTCATATCGGGTCTGTCTTGCATTTGTTTTCACCAACCACCCACTGCGGCAACCTCGGGGCTCAATGCCCCTTGCGACGGCACGTTCCACACGTGCGCCGCCTGCTGAATAAGCCTCCAGACTGTGGTCGAAAGGTGTCAGAACTTGGATGCAGGGGCGAAGATTGCCTAAAACTCGTCCGGATATGAACAGCACCTTAACGGGTCCGGATCGCAGTAGGATGCTGTTAAGACGCCCTATGCGGGTGCGCTGATCCACCCAACCAAAGCTTGCCTCACGTAATGTCACCCCGCGATTGTCATTGACTTTGCTGGTGTTTTCTTCGTCGATTGCAGGTGTGGCGCCGAGTGTTTCACCCGCGCGCGCCAAAGGGGGAGAACCAAACATGTCAGACGCGCCCAATCTCGAACGCATCCCGATGCCGGACAAGAAACCACTGGTGGGCAATATGCTGTCGGTGAACAAGGATCAGCCGCTGCAGAGCCTGATGCAACTCACCCGCGAGCTGGGCCCGATCTTCCGAATGGATATGATGGGCACGCCACTGGTGGTCGCCTCAGGCGTGGATCTGGTGCGCGAGTTGTGTGACGAGACCCGGTTTGACAAGGCGGTGCGCGGGTCGCTGCGCCGGGTGCGCGCGATTGGCGGCGACGGGCTGTTCACCGGCGACACCCAGGAGCCCAACTGGTCCAAAGCCCATAACATCCTGCTGCCCACGTTCAGCCGGCAGGCGATGTCGAACTACATGCCAATGATGCTGGATGTGGCCGGACAGCTGTGCATGAAGTGGGAGCGGATGAACGGCGACGATGAAATTGACGTAGTCCATGACATGACCGCTGTCGCGCTTGATACCATCGGAATCTGTGGCTTCAACTATCGCTTCAACTCGTTTTACCGCCAGGATTATCACCCGTTCATCGACGCGCTGACCAACACGCTGGAAACCTGCATGATGCAGCGTGGCTTGCCGTTCGAAAGCACTCTGCTGAAGCGGCGGCTGGACAATATGAAAAACGATGTTGGCTATATGAACCAGCTGGTCGACAACATCATCGCCGAGCGTCGTCAGGGCGGCGACCGCGCAGAAAACGACCTGCTGAACTATATGCTCGACGGCGTTGACAAGGTGACCGGCGAAAGCCTGTCGGACGAAAACATTCGCTATCAGATCAACACTTTCCTGATTGCCGGGCATGAAACCACGTCGGGGCTGATGTCGTTCACCATGCATTTCCTGATGAACCATCCCGAGGTTCTGGCCAAAGCTTACGAAGAAGTTGACCGGGTGCTGGGGCGCGATATTTCAGTGCAACCAACGCTGAAGCAGGTCAATCAATTGACCTATGTGAACCAGTTGATCCTGGAAGCCTTGCGTTTGTACCCCACTGCCCCGGCCTTTTCGGTGTACCCGTACAAAGACGAGGTGATCGGCGGAAAGTACAAGCTGAAAGAGCGCACCTTTACCACCGTTCTGATCCTGATGCTGCACCGCGACAAATCAGTTTGGGGCGAGGACGCGGAACTGTTCAACCCGGACAACTTCTCGAAGGAAGCCATCGCTGAACGCCCTGTGGATGCCTACAAACCCTTCGGCAACGGTCAACGCGCCTGCATCGGGCGCCAGTTTGCGATGCAGGAAGCTGTGCTGGTGGTCGGCATGATCTTGCAGCGCTTTGAGCTGATCAACCACACCAATTACGAGCTGAAGGTCAAGGAAAGCATGTCGGTCAAACCCGACGGCTTTAAAATGAGAGTGCGCATGCGCAAGGGCGTGACGCGTTCGGCCCTGGTGCCCGGTGCGTCGACGGAAAGTGCCGCGCACGCGGGCGGCTTGTCCGACAGTGCCAGCCGACCCACCCACGGCACGCCGGCGTTGGTGCTTTATGGCTCAAATCTGGGCACAACCGAAGATTACGCGCGCGATCTGGCGCGCAGTGCAGACGCGGCCGGGTTTGACGTGACGCTGGCGCCGATGGATGACTACGCCGACAAACTGCCCCGCTCGGGCGCAGTAATCATTGCTTGTGCGTCTTACAACGGCGCGCCCCCGGACAACGCGCAAGCCTTTGTAGAATGGCTGGAAAACGCACCAGCCGGGGCCGCCGAAGGGGTCAAATACGCAGTGTTTGGATGTGGGCACAGCGATTGGGCCGCCACGTTCCAGGCCACGCCGCGTTATCTTGACGAACGTCTGGAAGCGCTGGGGGGCGCCCGCATGATCACCAAGGCCGAGGGTGACGCGCGCGATGACATTGACGAGCAGTTTGAAACCTGGGCCGGTGCGCTGTGGCCTCAGGTGGGCGACGCGTTGGGCTTGGATCTGGACCTCAGCCAAAGCGAAATGGCCGCCCCACTTTACGAAGCCGAGGTGTTGTCGTCGGTTGAGATGAACCCGGTGCTGGCCCAGGCCGGTGCCCAACCGGTGACAGTCCGGGTGAACCGCGAATTGCAAAACACGGCTGCCTCCAACCGCTCGACCCGGCATATCGAAGTCGCGTTGAACGAGGGCATGACCTATCGCGCCGGCGATCACCTGAGCGTTGTGCCGCGCAATCCCGACGCGCTGGTGGCGCGCGTGCTGCGCCGGTTCGGCTATGGCGCGGAAACGCAGCTGCGCCTGCGATCAAGTGCGGCAGAGCACAGTCAACTTCCAGTCGGCACCGCGATGAGCGCAGCACGATTGCTCACCGATCTGGTCGAATTGCAATCACCCGCGTCGCGCAAGGACATCGCAACCCTTGCGCGCCATACTGAGTGTCCGAAATCGGCCCCCGCGCTGCAGGCGCTGGCTGGTGACGGCTACAAAGGCGATGTGCAACAAAAGCGGCTGAGCGTGCTTGACGTGCTGGACCAGTTTCCTGCCTGCGAGCTGCCTTTTGGTGTGTTTCTAGAGCTGATGCCGATGTTGGCGCCACGCTATTATTCGATCTCGTCCTCGCCGCAGGTCGATGCAGCGCACTGTTCCATCACGGTTGGCGTGGTCGACGAACCCGCGATTTCGGGGCTGGGCCAATTCACCGGCATCTGTTCGAACTATCTGGCCAACACACCAGAGGGCACTGTGATGCATGCCAGCCTGCGCGGCACGTCCGATGGGTTCCGCCTGCCCGATGATCCCAAAACGCCAGTGATCATGATCGGACCGGGCACCGGCATCGCGCCGTTTCGGGGCTTTTTGCACGAACGCGCACACCTCAAGGCCGCCGGCACCGATCTGGGCCCGGCGCTGATGGTCTTTGGCTGTCGCCACCCGGATCAGGACTATATCTACCGCGACGAGCTGGAAGGATTTGCCAAGGACGCCGTCGCCGATCTGCATGTCGCCTTTTCGCGGCAGGACAAGACCAAAACCTATGTGCAGGATCTGATCCGGCGCGAACGCGATACTGTTTGGGAGATGATCCAAAACGGCGCCAAGATCTTTGTCTGCGGTGATGGCAGCCGGATGGAGCCCGATGTGCGCCGCGCGCTGATCCTGATCTATTGCGAGGAAATGGATGTCGGCGCGCAAGCGGGCGAGGCCTGGATGGATCAGATGACAAGCGACGCGCGCTATGTGCTGGATGTCTGGGTGTCAAACTGATCGACGTTTGAAAAAACAAAAGCCCGCCATCACAGGCGGGCTTTCGGAACTTAGGGTCGTCTGAAGCGGCTTAGGCGGCTTTGGGAGCGGCCGTTGGCTTCGCGCTGGAATAGCTCTCGCGCACCGACGTTGCGGTGTCTGTAGCAACGTCGCGCACATATTCAAACGCGTTGCGGGCGTGATCCATGTTTTGTGTCGTGTGCTCACGCACAAAATCAGCCTGAATTTGCATCGCTTCAGAAACCGACTTGGCTTCGACCAGCTTTTCAACGGCGGCGATGGTGTGGTTCAGGTTGGCATAGGCCGCATCGGCGAAGTTGCCCAGAATGTTGCTGTACCCGGCAGCGGCGGACTTCAATGTGTCCTCAAGCTGCGTGTTGTACTTCTTGCTGCCTTCATAGAGGTCATCGGTGCGCTCTTTCACGGTGGCGGTCGAACGCTTTACCATCTCGCGGGCGCCTTCAGTGACTTTGGTTGCCATTGTGTCGGCATCGTCTTTGACAGCTTTGGTTGTTTTTGCTTTCGTGGTCATGTCGTTTCTCCATTCTAATCTTAAGCCATGGGTGGGTCCCGATTGCTCTTCAACTCGGGATGAGATGTATTTGGGGTCAAAAATGCTGCATTGCAACATTTTTCTTTGATGACGTAGGGTCGCATCACGTCAACTTATATATTTTTGTTATTTGCCAATGCTATAGCGAGAAATTAACATGATAATCATTTAAAAACCCCTGATACCTCACCATGTTTCGCGCTGTTTTTTGACTGATCTCACAATGATATGCTGCGATGCAGCAAGTTGCCCCTTGCCCGGGCAAGTGTTAAGCAAATCCCCAAGCGCGCTAAGCCGGAGCCTTCTTCATGCGAGACCTGGATCCAGACGAAACCGAAAAACTGGCCGCCTTGCGCCGGATCAAAATGCTGGCAACGTTGGTGTTGCTGGCCTGTTTTGTGCTGTTGATCGTGACCAAACTGGCCGAGCATTACGTGCCCGCCCTGGCCATCGTCGCTGCCTTTGCCGAGGCTGCCACGATCGGCGGAATTGCAGATTGGTACGCCGTTGTGGCGATCTTCAAGCGTCCTTTGAACCTGCCTTTTCCGCACACCGCGATCATTGCCAACAACCAGCACCGCATCGCAAACAATCTGGGCCGGTTTATCGAAAACAACTTTCTGGCCAAGGCGCAGGTCAAGCAAAAACTGCGTGAGGTCGACTTTGCCGGCGAGATGTCAAACTGGCTGTCATCGCGCAAACGCGCCCAATCGTTGTCGGTGTTCGCGGTGAAAATGGTGCCACAACTGCTGGCCTCGGTCGACGATCGCGGGTTGGTTCGGTTCACCACTGAACGGGTCAGCACGCAATTGGCACAGACCAATATCGCCCCGTTGGTGGGCGATGTCATGACATCGTTTTTCAAAGATGACCGACACCAGAAACTGCTCGACGAAGTGATCAGCGCACTGCACCGGTTTCTGAATGACGATGAAACGCTGGCCGTCATGCGCGGCAAAATTCAGGAAGAACTGCCGGTCTTTTTCAATGTCATTCAGGCGGATCAGCTGGTTTTGAACCGGATCGTACGCTCTGCGACCGAGCTGTTGGACGAGATCAAGGCCGACAAAGACCACCGCCTGCGCGCGGAATTCGCCGGCTTTCTGAAAGAATACGTCAGGCGCAAACGGCGTACGAAAAAGTTCGCCAATCAGATCGAAGCGCTGAAACTGCAACTGCTGGCGCGCCCGGAATTGGGCGATGCGGCCGAGCATATGTGGGCCGGGTTGCGCAGCTATGTTTTGAAAGACGTGCAATCCAAGGACTCGGTTCTGGCGGCGCGTCTGACCGATTTGTTTGTCGATATTGGCCGCACGCTGGAATCCGAGCCCAATCTGCGCCGCGATATCAACGATGGCATGGTCACGGTGCTGTCCAACCTTGTCGCCGAGCAGCGCAGCGCCATTTCCGCCTATGTCGCCGAGCAGGTCAAAGGCTGGGACATGCAGCAGCTGCTGACCCTGATCGAGGTCAATGTCGGGCGGGACCTGCAATACATTCGTTTCAACGGCATGATCATCGGCGGCTGTGTTGGCGTGCTTCTTTACGCGGTCGAGACTCTGCTCTTGTCTTGATGCGCGGGGCTACTTACCATGGATCATCCACGCAGCACCACAGCAGGAGAGCCCTATGGCCGACGACAAAAACAGCAATCCTTTCATGGACATGTTCCAGAACTTTGGCAGCTCGCTGAACATTCCGGGGCCCGACCTGAACGACATGATGGACTATCATCGCAAGAACCTTCAAGCCATCCAGGCCGCCACGCAAATCGGCACGCAAACGTCGCAGGCGCTGATGGAAAAGCAGCGCGACACCCTGGAAAAGGCCCTGGCCGGAATTTCGGATATGGTGCAAAATGCGCAATCCGGTGGCGGTACGTCCGAGATGATGTCGCAGCCGATGGAACTGGCCAAAACCTCCTTTGACGAGACCATCAAAAACGCCAAGGACATTGCCGAGATCGTACAGCAGGGCAACACCGACGCCTTCAATGTGCTGAAAGATCGCGTTGTGGAAAGCATCGCCGATCTGACCGAAGGCAAAAAGAGCTAGGCCAAAAAAAAGGGCCGGGTTAACCCCGGCCTGATACGTTTTAGTCTCCGTAAGTCTCCGCTTACTTTAAGTAGTCAGGCGGTCCAAAGATCGCCGATCGAAAACCAGATCGGTCGAATTTTTTCCACGCGCCTTCAGGTTGCGCCAGCCGATCGGCAATGGCGTAGACCGCAGCCGGGTGATGGCCCAGACCACAATGGCTGCCCTTCACCTCGATATTTTCTGTCAGATCCGAGCGTTTTTCGATGCAGTTTTGCCAAGCGCAAATACCATCCGACTTGCTGTAGATCGCTGTCGTTGGCACCGGGGGCGCCTTGGCGATGGCACCGCCCATATGCCGGTCGTTGTCTTCAACGCTTTGACCGCTGGCCATCTGGTACACGCGCCACGCATTCGTTGCCCGCGGATCGCCGCCAAAAGGACTGCCCAATGTGATCACTTGGCGTACTTTGTCGGGCATCATCTTGGCCAACTGACGCGCATAAATGCCGCCAAGGCTCCAACCCACAAGGCTGACCTTGCGGTCGTATTTGTCGTGCAGCTCGTTGACCCGAGCGATCAGCGCATCCTCAACACCGGGCAGCGGGCCAAAATTCAACCCCTGGTCCCATCCATAAGTGCGATAGCCCTTGGAGCGTAAAAACCGCCGCAGCGCGACAGTTGAGCGATCACTGGTGGTCAAGCCCGGCAACACAAGAACCGGCTGACCATCCCCACGCGGGGTCAGCGCGCGCAGTGTCGGCGCGGCAGCTGCAAAGCCGAAAAGTTCAGGAATGGCACGCCCTTCAAGCAGCAGCAAAAGCCGGCTGGGCGGTGTTACGGTATTGGCAACCATCAGTAAGCCTCCGTTTAGCGCAAGGATATTGCGCGTTTCTAAACATAAATGATTAAATATTACGCATGTCAAGAATAGCCTTACGTCAAGTTGCGCTTATTTCCGGTTAAGCAGCTGATTTTGCGACAGCCTTTTTTAGCTCTTCAAAGGACGCCACGAACAGATCCGCAAAAACATCGACGTCTGGAACCGACTTGAAATCTGCCGTCACACCCAAATCGAGATGATCGAGGTAGCTTTGCACCGTGACGTTCAGCCCCACCCCATGCGTCGGAATAGAAACCGGATAAAGCGCACTGACCTTGGCCCCCGCGCAATAGAGCGGAAATGGCGGACCCATAGTGTTGGAGATCGTCAGATTGACCACCTGGGGCATGTAATCAGCCAGCTTGGTCGCCCCATAAAGCTGCATCAGACCCGGCAACAAAGTTGGCGCGCCGACGATGGTGAAATCCTTCAAAGCGGCCTCTTTTGCACCCGTCGCCAGGGTTTTGGATGCGCCGGATTCCTGTTTGATTTTCTCCAGCCGTTTCAACGGATCCCCGTAATTCGTCGCCAGCGGCACATTCATGCCAAAGACCTGATTGTTGATGTCGGTGTTGCCCATCTCGCGCATGGAAATCGGCACAAACGCCACCAACGCCGCATCGGGCAGGCTTTGCTTTTTGCTCAGATAGGCGCGCAAGGCCCCGCTGGTGATCGCCATTACCACATCATTCAACTTGGCCCCGGTCGCTTTGCCCAGCGCCTTGACCTCGGGCAGCGAAATCGAGCGCGCGGCATAGCTGCGTTTGGCCTCGATTGTGGTGTTGAACGGAGTGCGCGGCGCCAGCATTTGCGGTAGGCCGACTTTGCCCGACAGCAACGGCGCCACCATGTCCGCCATCTGGCCCATCATTTTGGGCACATTTTCCATCATCGTCAGCTGCTGGCGCGCCACGTTCGACACCACATCATGAAAACTGAGGATCGCGCGTTCCGGCGCGGTTGGCACGCGCTCGGGCTGTTTTGGCTCGGCCGGTTTCACTTCGCGCGGGTTTTCGGTGACGTCATAGAGCGCCTGCGTGATCACCATGCCCGCACCGCCATCAACGGCGGCATGGTGCACCTTGGAATAAAGCGCGGCCTTGCGCCCCTCAAGCCCCTCGATCACCGTGAATTGCCACAGCGGACGCTTGCGATCCAGCCGCTCGGAATGCAAGCCAGCCACCAGATCTTCGAGCTGTTTCATGTTTCCAGGTTTGTCCAGCTTGGCGGATTGGATGTGGTAATCAAAGTCCAACTCACCCGCATCGACCCAGCCGGGATGGTCGATTTCAAACGCCGCTTTGGCCAGTTTCATGCCAAAAATCGGGATCAGATGAACGCGGGTTTTGAAAAATGTGGTGAAGTGTTTGTGAAACGAGCCGCGAAACCCCTTGGGCAAATCGTAAAGCGTCAGGCCCGCCACATGCATCGGCGTCTGATCGGTTTCCATATAGAGAAATGTGGCGTCAATTCCGCTGAGTTGCTTCATCTCGGGGTCCTTTGGCTGAAAGATGACGTAGCGCACGCCCTTGATCAGTTACGCAAGTCCGCTAGTCTGGGTCAAGTCATGCATCCAGTGCATGGCAACTGCCCCGAAACGAACGAGCTTAAGCACAGGGCAGAGTCTGGGAGGACACCATTGGAACGGATCTGGACGGCGCATTACCCACCCGGAGTCCCGGCTGACGCGGACATCACCCAATACGGCTCGTTGATCGATTTGCTGGAAGAAAGCTTTTCGAAATACGCAAACGACAAAGCCTATGTGCTGATGGACAAGGCCCTGACCTACGGCGAGCTTGACCAGAAATCGCGGGCCTTTGGCGCCTATCTGCAGGGGCTGGGGCTGCAAAAAGGCGACCGCGTTGCGATCATGATGCCCAACGTTTTGCAATACCCCGTGGTGCTGGCCGGGATCCTGCGCGCCGGTTTTATCGCGGTTAACGTCAACCCGCTTTACACCCCGCGCGAGCTGGAACATCAGCTCAATGACAGTGGTGCCAAGGCAATCGTTATCATCGAGAATTTTGCCAACACGCTGCAAGAGGTCATCTCAAAAACTCCAATCAAACATACTGTTGTGACTGGCGTCGGTGATCTGCTGGGCTTTCCCAAAGGCGCGATCACCAATTTCGTTCTGCGCCGCGTGCGCAAGGCGATCCCGGCGTTTTCCTTGCCCGGAAGTGTTAAATTCAATCAAGCGCTGGCCAAGGGGGCCAGCCAGAAATTGACCAAACCCGATGTGGCCCATTCTGATGTCGCCGTGTTGCAATACACCGGCGGCACAACCGGCGTGTCCAAAGGCGCGACATTGCTGCACAGCACCGTGATCGCCAATCTGCTGGCCTCTGAGGCATGGATGCAACCGGGGCTGAACCGCAAGCCGATCTCGGGGCAATTGACGTTCATTTGCGCGCTGCCGCTCTATCATGTGTTCGCGTTCATCACCTGTTCGCTGCTGTCGATGCGCACCGGGGGGGTTAATATTCTAATACCCAACCCGCGCGATATGGACGCCACCATTAAGGAAATCGGCAAGTACAAATTCCATGTGTTCCCCGGCGTCAACACGCTGTTCAACGGGCTGGCCAACCACCCTGACTTCGCCAAACTCGACTTTGATCAGCTGCGAATCGCCAATGGCGGCGGCATGGCGGTGCAAGAAGCAGTGGCCAAGAAATGGCTGTCGATCACGGGTTGTCCCATCTGCGAGGGCTATGGATTGTCCGAGACGTCTTCGGGCGTGACCTGCAACCCGACCGACACCGACGCTTATTCGGGCACCATCGGACTGCCGATGCCCAATGTGGATATCAAGATTCTGGATGATGACGGAAACGAGGTCGCCCTGGGCGAACCCGGCGAAATTGCAATCAAAGGCCCGCAGGTTATGGCCGGATATTGGCAGCGCGAAGACGCCACCGACGAGGTGATGACCCCGGATGGTTACTTTAAGTCGGGCGATGTTGGCATCATGGACCCGCGCGGCTACACCAAGATCGTGGACCGCAAGAAGGACATGATTTTGGTGTCTGGCTTCAACGTTTATCCCAATGAAATCGAGGCGGTCGCGGTGAATCACGAAGGCGTTCTTGAAGCCGCCTGTGTCGGGGTGCCCGACAAAAACAGTGGCGAAGCGGTGATGTTGTTCATCTGCAAATCCGATCCGAACCTGACCGAAAAACAGGTGCGCGATTTCTGTGGCACCCAGTTGACCGGGTACAAAAAACCAAAACACGTCGCTTTTGTTGACGAGATGCCCAAAACCAACGTGGGCAAGATCCTGCGGCGCGAATTGCGTGATGGGGCGGTTGCCAAAATGGTGGCGAAATGACCAGAGGGAGACCGGCGCGATGAGTGAACTGACATATGCCAGCATGGGCGACAAAGTGGGCACATCGCTGGGCATTTCCGCCTGGCACGAGGTGACCCAGGCGATCATCGATGAGTTCGCCCATTGCACCGGTGACGACCAATGGATCCATGTGGATGTGGAGCGTGCCAAACGCGAAAGTCCGTTTGGCGCGCCGATTGCCCATGGCTATCTGACGCTTTCGCTGCTGTCGAAAATGGCGATGGAAATCGGGATCGCGCCCAAAGGCACTGCGGCCGCGCTAAATTACGGTCTGGACAAGGTGCGCTTTCTGGCCGCCGTGCCGGTGGGTTCGAAATTGCGGCTGCACTGCAAATTGGTGGCGTTCGAACGCAAGGACAACGGCCAATACCTGATGAAATCCGAAAACACGATGGAAATCGAGGGCCAAGATCGCCCTGCCCTGATCGCCGAAAGCCTGGCCATGCTGGTGCCGGGCCCCGATGCAAATATCTGACCCAAGAGGTGCAAGATGAGTGACGACTCTGCCAAAATGTCCAAGAATGCCAAGGACATCGCCCAGAATGCTTCTGAGAACACGCTGGCGCTGAACCCGTTGGTCAGCCTGCGCGCCGAGGATATGTTTGGTGCCGGCACCAATCTGATGCGGGCCATGGCCGCACAACCGCAGGCCATCATGGATCACTGGATGTCATTCGCCAAAGACACCACTGCGATCCTGAGCCAATCGTCCGAAATCAAGCCCGAACCTAAAGACCGCCGTTTTGCCGATAGCGCCTGGCAAAACAACATGTTCTCCAAAGGGTTGATGCAGGCCTATCTGTCGTGGTCCGACAATGTGACGCAAATGGTCGAAGAGCTGGATCTGCCCGACAAAGACGCCGCCCGCGCGCGGTTGGTGTCCTCGATCTTTATCGACGCGATGGCACCGTCCAACAACTTTTTTGCCAACCCGACGGCGATGAAAACCCTGTTTGAAACCGGCGGCAAAAGTGCGGTCAACGGGTTGAAAAACATGATGAAGGACATGACAGAAAACGGTGGATTGCCGTCATCTGTGGATACGTCGAAATTCAAAGTGGGCGAAAACCTGGCGATCACTCCGGGTCAGGTGGTGTTTCGCAACGATGTGATCGAGGTCGTTCACTATACCTCCAACACCGACAAGGTCTATCGCCGCCCGCTGTTTGTGGTGCCGCCGCAGATCAACAAATACTATTCGATCGATATGAGCCCAGGCAAAAGTATGATCGAATTTCTGCTGGCCAACGGTATTCAGCCCTATTGTGTCAGCTGGCGCAATCCGACGGCCGAACACCGAGATTGGGACATGACCACCTATATCGAAGCCCTGGACGAGGCGTGCGACGCAACCCGCGCGATTTCCGGTAGCGACAGCGTTAACATTATGGGCTCGTGTTCGGGCGGAATCACTTTGTCGACCTATGCGGGGTGGCTCGCGGCCAAGGGTGAGGCGAAAAAGATCAACCAGGTCATTCTGGCGGTCTGCGTGCTCGATACCATGGCCTCGACCGACAGCGACATGGCCGCGTTGGTCACGCCCGATACGGTGAAAGCCGCCAAATTGGCTTCGCAATCGCGCGGTGTGCTGGATGGGCAGGACATGGCGAAAATGTTTGCCTGGATGCGGCCCAACGATTTGATCTGGAACTATTGGGTTAACAATTACCTGCTGGGCAACGCACCGCCCGCATTCGATGTGCTCTATTGGAACGCCGACACCACGCGCCTGCCGGCGGGTTTGCACGGTGATTTCCTGGATCTGATCTATACCAACCCGTTCCTGAACCCCGGCGCAATGACGGTTGGCGGGCACGAGATCGACATGACCAAGGTCGACTATCCCACCTATGTGATCGCTGGCACGACCGACCACATCACCCCGTGGAAAGCAGTTTACGCAACCGCGCGGCTTTACGGCGAAGACACCACCTTTATTCTGTCAAACTCGGGCCATTTGCAAAGCTTGCTGAACCCTCCGGGCAACCCAAAAGCGTGGTATATGAAAGCGCCTGCCAAGGCCGGTGACCCCGAAGCCTGGGCCGAGGGTGCCGAGAAAAAAGAGGGCAGTTGGTGGATCGATTGGGCCGATATGTTGCAAAAACAATCGGGCAACGAAATCAAATCGCCCAAAGCGCATGGCAACAAAGACTTCCCGCCGCTGGGACCCGCGCCCGGCACTTATGTTTTTGAAGAGTAGGCAGCACAGATGAGCGAGACAATCGAAAGCAACGCCATGTCGGAAACCGTCGACGGGATCACCATTCAAATGATCGACGTGCGCGGCCAGATGCTGCGTGTGGCGACCAAACCCGGCGCAAAAGGGCGTATTCCGGTGCTGATGTTCAACGGCATTGGCGCCAACCTGGAACTTGGTTTTCCGTTCCTGAAGGCCCTCAAGGATACGCCTGCGATCATCTTTGATGTGCCCGGAGTTGGCGGTTCACCGATGCCGAAACTGCCCTATCGCCCGGCATCATTGGCGCGCATGGCCAAGCACCTGCTGGAACAGTTGGGCCATGACCGCGTTGACATTTCCGGCGTATCCTGGGGCGGTGGTGTGGCGCAGCAATTTGCGCGTCAATACCCGCGCATCTGCCGTCGGTTGGTGCTGGTCGCGACCTCATCGGGCTGGACGATGGTGCCGGGCAAACCCAACGTGTTGTCCAAGATGGCCAGCGTCAAACGCTATACCGACAAGGGCTATATGCGCACCATCGCGGCCGAGATCTATGGCGGTGATTTCCGCGATGATTCGACCCTGATCAACGCCCATGCGTCAGGTATGCGCCCGTCGTCACAGGCCGGATATATGCTGCAACTGCTGGCGATGACAGGCTGGACCAGCGTGCCGTTCCTGTGGCGTTTGCGTCAACCGACACTGATCATGGCCGGGACCGATGACCCGCTGATCCCTGTGGCCAATGCGCATTTGCTGCACCGCCTGATCCCGAATTCGCGACTGGAGCTGATCGACAATGGCCACCTGTTCGTGGTCACGCAGCCCGAGCAGACCGCGCAAACCGTTGAGGCGTTTTTGACCGAGGCAGATTAACCGCCCTGCTCCATATCCAGCCCTAAGGCCTTGGCGACAGTGAAGATATCCTTGTCGCCGCGGCCACACATATTCATGATCAACAGGTGATCACTGGGCAAATCGGGCGCGATTTTCATCACATGAGCCAACGCGTGGCTGGGTTCAAGCGCCGGAATGATCCCCTCTTGCAAACAGCACAGTTGGAACGCCTCAAGCGCCTCAACATCGGTGATCGAGACGTATTGCGCGCGGCCAATATCATGCAGCCAGGAGTGTTCGGGGCCAATTCCAGGGTAGTCCAGTCCGGCCGAGATCGAAAACCCTTCGAGGATCTGGCCATCGTCGTCCTGCAACAAATAGGTGCGATTGCCGTGCAGCACGCCGGGACGACCGCCGGTCAGCGACGCGCAATGCTCCATCTTGTCATTCACGCCTTTGCCACCGGCCTCGACGCCGATGATGTTAACCGATTTGTCATCAAGGAATGGGTAAAACAGTCCCATCGCGTTTGAACCGCCGCCAATCGCCGCAATAATCGTGTCGGGAAGCCGCCCTTCGGCAGCGTGCATCTGTTCCTTGGCTTCCTTACCGATGATGCTTTGAAAATCGCGCACCATCGCCGGGTAAGGATGCGGACCTGCAACCGTGCCGATGCAGTAAAACGTATCGCGCACATTGGTCACCCAATCGCGCAGCGCGTCATTCATCGCGTCCTTCAACGTGCCGCGCCCTGATGTCACCGGGATAACCTCGGCGCCCAGCAACCGCATCCGAAACACGTTAGGAGCTTGGCGTTCAACATCATGCGCGCCCATGTAAACCACGCATTTCAAACCGAATTTCGCACAGACCGTGGCCGTGGCAACTCCGTGTTGACCAGCGCCGGTTTCGGCAATGATCCGGGTTTTGCCCATGCGGCGCGCCAGAATGATCTGGCCCAGCACGTTGTTGATCTTGTGCGCGCCCGTGTGGTTCAGCTCGTCGCGCTTGAGATAGATCTTGGCCCCGCCCAGATGTTGGGTCAGGCGTTCGGCATAGTAAAGCGGGCTGGGACGGCCGACGTAATGGGTCCAAAGATCATGCATCTCGGCCCAGAAACTGTCATCGGTTTTGGCTTTTTCATACTGTTCTTCAAGGCTCAGAATCAACGGCATCAGCGTTTCTGAAACGAAACGACCGCCAAATTGGCCAAACCGTCCCTGCTCGTCCGGACCGGTCATGAAGGAATTGAAAAGATCGTTGGCCATGCCCCACCCCTAAATAGATCAAAGGATAAGTCTCATGGAAAACGGGCCAAGCGCAAGGCCCGACCCGTTGAAATCTGGCCTATTGGCTCAGCTGCGACGACGCCGCCCAAGGCCCATAACGCCAATTGCGCCGATCAGCAGCGGCAGGGCTGCAGGCAATGGGATCGGAGCGACCACATCACCGGTCAGCGTGATGCCTTTGCCGCCAAGTGCCGTGCGGTTTTCGATGTCAAACGTGCCAAGACTGCTGGTTGCCCCCCACCCCGTCAATCGGAAGAACCCGTTCTGAACATTGTCAAACGCTGTCATGTCGATCACGGCCAAACCCGTTTCATTTTCCGGCACCATGAAATCGCTGAAAATTTCGCCCTGAAACACGTTGTTGATAAAGAAGTCGACCGCGATCGAGACCGGCCCGGTCGGCGAACGATCATAGCCAAAGCTGAGCGTGGTCAGGTTGTATCCGACGGTCGAGTTGAAGCCCCAAAAGATCGAATTGTTGTTGGCAAGGGCCGAAAGCTTGTTGGTGCCCTCCTCCCAATCACGCGACACGAACGTGCCGCCCGAGCGTTCGATAACGCCGATGCTGCGGTTCAGATCAAAGCCGGTGACGCCGGTGCCTTCCACATCTGCGGCGACCGAAGGGCCGTTAACAGAGGTAAATTCGACCACTGTTGCGGCATGTGCCGACACGGCCAACAATAAGCTGCTCGTCAAACTCGCGATAAACAATTTCATACTGACCACTCCAACAGGGTAAAGACGCGACGAAACGCTGTGGATAACATTTTTCCGGGGTTTTGTGCCAAATTGTGGCAAAACGCCTGCGAAAAACAGCGTTTCCTAGACAGATACAGTCTGGCTGGCGGCCACAAAGGCGCGCATCCGCTCGGCGTCTTTGACGCCCGGCGCACTTTCCACGCCCGAGCTGACATCGACCTGGCGCGCTCCGGTCATGGCGATAGCCTCGCCCACGTTATCAGGAGTCAACCCGCCGGCCAGCATCCACGGGATCGGCCAGCGCCGCCCAGCGATCAGGCGCCAGTCAAAGGCCAATCCGTTGCCGCCCGGCAGCACCGCATCGCGGGGCGGTTTGGCATCGACCAGAATTTGATCAGCCACCCGCATGTAGTCATCGAGCTGGGCCAGATCGCTTTCATCCGCGACGCCCACCGCCTTCATCACCGGCAAACCATAGCGATCCTGCACTTCGGCCACCCGGTCAGGCGTTTCTGAGCCGTGCAGTTGCAGCATATCGAGCGACACGGCGTCCAACAGATGATCGAGCATGGTGTTGTCGGCATTCACCGTCAGGGCAACTTTACAGATCCCCTCGGGCACCGAACGGGCCATAAAGGCTGCGTCTTGCAACGCCAAGTGGCGCGGAGATTTGGGGAAAAACACAAATCCCACATAGCGCGCGCCCGCAAGAATGGCGGCAGGGATGTCCGCGCTTTCGGTCAACCCACAGATTTTAACAGAGATGTCACCCGTCATGCGGGGCCTCAGCTGGCCTCGTCGAGAATCGCCAAAACTTCGTCCTTGCCCTGGTTTCTCTGGTCTTTCAGCTTGACCACTTCGCGTTCCAGCTTACGCACTTCACGCGCTTTCACGCTGGCTTCGCGACGGTGCTTATATTCGCGCAGCCATTCCCACACAAAACCAATGACCAAACCACCGATGATTCCGCCCAGAATCACCACGAACAACGGCAGCGAAATCCCCAGGTTGAACCCAAACAATTCGGCCAGGTCATCTGGCATCAGTTTGAGATCGACGAAGTTGCGATTGGCCAACGACACCGAGATCAAAATGACCGCGAGCGCGGCGAGAAAGGCATAACGAATGTAACGCATCAGACTATTTTCCGTTCAAGCGGTCCCGCAGCAGCTTGCCTGTCTTGAAGAAAGGCACGTGCTTTTCTTCGACATGCACTGTCTCTCCGGTCCGCGGGTTACGACCCACACGAGAATCACGTTGTTTGACCGAGAACGCGCCAAAGCCGCGCAATTCCACACGATCTCCACGAGACATGGCACCGGTCACTTCTTCGAACACAGTGTTCACAATCCGCTCCACATCCCGTTGGTATAGATGAGGATTATCATCTGCGATCTTTTGTATCAATTCCGAACGGATCATCTCTTGGTCCCCTCCCAAGGCAACATACTGCGATCTAAGGTTCATGGTTAAACTATAGAAACAATTCCCCGCCTCCGAAACCAGAACCCGCCCAGAATATGCGGAATAATGCAGATTGATCCGGCTATTTGGGCCTGCTTTGGTCGCAATTGGCGCGAAATTCGCCAGCAACGGCATCGGCTTGGGCTGCTGCGGATAAGTGAAAGCCATTGATTCGCAACAAAAACGGCCCCGAGTCGGAACTCGGGGCCGTTTTAAATTTGCTCAAAGGGTCGGGTTACTCGTCGCCTTTCAGCGCGGCCCCCAGAATATCGCCCAAGGATGCACCCGAGTCGGATGATCCGTACTGTTCGACGGCTTCCTTCTCTTCAGCAATCTCACGCGCTTTGATCGACAGACCCAAACGGCGGGTCTTGCTGTCAACGTTGGTCACGCGCACATCGACTTTGTCGCCGGTGTTGAAGCGGTCCGGGCGCTGCTCGGCACGGTCACGCGACAGATCCGAACGGCGGATAAAGGACTTCATGCCCTCGTACACCACTTCGATTCCGCCATCCTCGATCGCTGTCACTTCGACAGTAATGATCGAGCCGCGCTTCACGCCGCCAACGGCTTCGGCAAACTTGTCGCCGCCCAGGGCTTTGATCGAGAGCGAGATGCGTTCTTTTTCCACATCCACCTCAGAGACGACGGCCGAAACCATATCGCTTTTGCGGTAGTTCTGGATCACATCCTCGCCACGTTCGTCCCATGACAGATCGGACAGGTGAACCATGCCGTCGATGTCGCCTTCGAGACCGATGAACAGACCGAATTCGGTGATGTTCTTGACCTCGCCTTCGACCTCGGTGCCCTCGGGGAACTGCTCGGCAAAGACTTCCCATGGGTTGCGCATGGTCTGCTTGAGACCAAGGGAAACGCGGCGCTTGGCACCATCGATTTCCAGAACCATGACTTCGACTTCCTGGCTGGTCGAAACGATCTTGCCGGGATGCACGTTCTTCTTGGTCCACGACATTTCCGAAACGTGCACCAGACCCTCAACGCCGGGCTCGAGCTCAACAAAGGCACCGTAATCGGTGATGTTGGTGCCGCGGCCGGTCGGGGAGGGTTCCAGTGGGGACTTGGCCGCAACCAGATCCCAGGGAACATCCTGCAGCTGCTTCATGCCCAGCGAAATACGGTGGGTTTCCTTGTTGATCTTGATCACCTGAACCTTGACGGTTTCACCGATGGTCAAAATTTCCGAAGGATGGTTCACGCGACGCCACGCCATGTCGGTGACGTGCAACAGGCCATCAACACCGCCCAGATCAACAAACGCACCGTATTCGGTGATGTTCTTGACCACACCGTCGACCGCTTGGCCTTCGGTCAGGTTGCCAATGACTTCGGCGCGCTGTTCGGCACGGGATTCTTCGAGGATCGCACGGCGCGACACAACGATATTGCCCCGGCGGCGGTCCATTTTCAGAACCTGGAACGGCTGCTTGAGACCCATCAATGGGCCGGCGTCACGCACCGGGCGCACATCGACCTGAGAGCCGGGAAGGAACGCAACTGCGCCGCCCAGATCAACCGTAAAGCCACCTTTGACACGGCCAAAGATCGCGCCTTCGACACGCTCTTCGTCAGCATAGGCTTTTTCGAGACGATCCCAGGCTTCTTCACGGCGTGCCATCTCACGGGAAATGACCGCTTCGCCTTTGGAGTTCTCGACCTGACGCAGGTAAACTTCGACCTCATCGCCGGGCGAGATGTCGGGCGCTTCCCCGGGATTTGCGAATTCTTTCAGATCAACGCGGCCTTCCATCTTGTAGCCGACGTCGATGATGGCTTGTCCCGCTTCGATCGCGATGACTTTGCCTTTGACAACAGACCCTTCCTCGGGTGTGTCCATTTCGAAGCTTTCGTTCAGGAGGGCTTCGAATTCCTCCATAGAGTTGCTTTGAGCCATGTGGGTCTCAGTTTCCTTTACATACGTAGTATTCGGGCCATGCGGTTGTCTCCGCCGGTCTTTGATTCGGGTTTTATGATGCAACAAAGGGCACGGGCGCACCGCCCATGACCCCATGCAACGCCGGGCGTATAGGCCATGCCCCCCTGTGATGCAAGGGTTTTGGCGCCGCTTTAGGGTTTGTTAACTTTGCAAGGGTAAAGCGACGATGAAGCATTCAGGGGAGAGCTTGCTTGCATTACATCATCTATCAAAGCCGCGCGCTGATCCCGCAAGGCAGCGACGAACACCGGGTGATCATGTCACAATGCCAGACCCACAACCGCGATTCCGGGCTAACCGGGTTTCTGCATCGCGAAGGTGACTTTTTTGTTCAGTACATCGAAGGCCCAAAAGAAAAGCTGGATCAAACGATCGCCCGCATTCGCAAGGACCCGCGCCATACCGATTTGATAATCCTGGACGAACAGCCACTCGACTCACGCAAACTGCCCGACTGGCAGATGGGGTTTGTAAAAAAGGATCAATTTCGTCTGAAGGACCTTATCGAAATGGACGACGAAGGGCTGGATCTGAAGTTCACCGAACCCTTTGATTTGGTTGTTTTTATGGTGGCAAACGCCGATATGTTGCGCGCTGCAGCCTAGATATCTTCGGATTTGTCCTGAAGTTCCTTCAACAGGTCGCGATAGATATCAACGCTGTCGCCGCCGCCAAACACATTCGCGCCCCCGGAATAAGACTGCCCATAGGTGCGCGCCGCGTTGACGGTCTGGATCAAACCCGACAAAAGTTGCTGCCGCTCAAGCGGCGACAACGGGTGGATGAACACACTCCAAAGACGTCCCCGCGCCACGGCGTACCGCGCATCAAGCGCGCTGTCGAAATTGGCCTGCATGACCCGCAGCAATTCCTCCGGGCTGAGACCGGCCGCGCTGCGGATCGGCACCATGGCGCGCATCCTGTCGGCCCGCGGATCGGCAATGATCAACACCGGGACATCATTCAGCGTGAATTGCAGCCCATTGCCCTGCACCTGTGTGTCGGGATCCAGCGCCATGACAATACGCGCCAAACGCTCCATCGACATCCGTGGTTCTGCCTCAGGCGCGGTCGTTTGCGCCCAGGCACCAGCCGTCGCCAAAGCAAAGGCGAAACAAATCAAAGACAAAACGCGCATCGGAATCCTCCATCCATTCGCGATCAGCATACACCGCCACCGCACCACATCGACAAACGCTTTGGTGAGCAATTGTTGCAAGAGAGATTAATGTCTAAGCGGTTGGTTTTAGGGTTTTAAATGTGAAACCACATCAATTGCACGGGCCGTTGCAGCAACGATCGAAAGCGCACTTGTGTCAATTTCCACAGCATCGGCAGCCGCAATCAGCGGTGCCTGCGCCCGAGTGGAGTCGCGTGCATCGCGCACCATCACATCTGCCAAAACACCTTCACGGGTCAGCGATGGATCGGACGGCGCCAATTCTTGAAATCGCCGTTCGGCGCGGATCTCGGGGCTTGCGGTGACAAACAGCTTGGCCTCTGCCTGCGGGCAAATCACAGTTCCAATGTCGCGCCCATCCAGAACCGCCCCTCCGGCTCGGCGTGCAAACGCCCGTTGGAAATCGACAAGCGCGGCGCGCACATCGGCCAGAACCGCCACCTTGCTGGCCGCTTGGGCGACCGCAGCTGTGCGAAGATCATCACGCAAAAGATCCTTTGCGGTCAGAGCCTTGGCCGCCTGCAATGCAGCTGTGCCATCCAGCACCTGCGCCCCAACGACGCGATAAAGCAGCCCTGTATCAAGGTGGGCAAACCCAAAATGCTCAGCCACGGCCCTGGAAATTGTACCCTTGCCAGCCGCAGCGGGACCGTCGATCGCCACCGTGAATGGCGCGCTCATCCGGCACTGCGCAAATCAGCGCCCAACTCGGCCATAAGCGGGGTAAATATCGGGAAAGACGTGGAAATTGGCGTACCATCATCGACGGAAACAGGTTTCTGGGTGGCCATGCCCAACACCATGAATGACATCGCGATGCGATGGTCCAAATGGCTGGCACAGGTGGTGCCGCCCACCACCGAACCGGGCCCGTTGCCAGTGACCGCCCACCAGTCCTCACCCTCTTCTACGGTGACGCCGTTGGCGCGCAGACCGGATGCCATCGCATCGATTCGGTCGCTTTCTTTGACCCGTAACTCTTTGACTCCGCGCATCATTGTGATGCCAGTGGCGAAACTGGCGACAACCGAAAGCACAGGGTATTCGTCGATCATGCTGGCGGCACGCGCCGGGGGCACCTCGATGCCACGCATATCGGGCGAGAACCGCGCGCGCAAATCCGCCACTGGCTCACCGCCCTCTATGCGGTTGTTTTCATAGGTTAAATCAGCACCCATTTCGCGCAGCGTGGTGAACAACCCGGCGCGCGTCGGGTTCAAACCGATACCCGGCACCAGCACATCTGAGCCGGGCACGATGAGTGCTGCGCAAACCGGAAAAGCCGCGCTTGAGGGGTCGCGCGGCACTGCGATGGTCTGCGGTTTCAGCTCGGGTTGCCCGGTCAAAGTGATCACCCGGCCTTCGTCGCTGTCTTCGGACGTGAGCGTGGCACCGAACCCAAGCAGCATCCGCTCCGTGTGGTCGCGCGTCATTTCTTTTTCAATAACAACGGTTTGACCAGGTGCATTGAGACCAGCAAGCAACACGGCCGATTTGACCTGAGCCGAGGGCACCGGAACCGAATAGCGCACGGGGACCGGGTCGGCGGCGCCCACCAGCGTCATCGGCAGGCGCCCACCTGTGCGCCCAACGGTCTGCGCGCCAAACAATGCTAGCGGGTCCGTGACACGTGCCATGGGGCGTTTGTTTAAACTGGCATCTCCGGTGAAGGTTGCGCTGATCGCCGAGGTCGCCATTGCGCCCATAATGAGTCGCACACCAGTCCCAGAGTTGCCACAGTCAATCACTTGATTTGGCTCACAAAATCCACCTACGCCCACACCATGAACGCTCCACGCACCCTCTCCGTGATCGGTGACGTCTGCCCCGAAAGCCTGCATCGCGCGGGCGGTGTCGAGCACGTCCTGACCCGTGAGCAGACCGGTGATTTTGGTTTCACCGACACTGAGCGCGCCCAGGATCAGCGAACGGTGCGAGATCGATTTATCACCCGGTACCCGAGCGGTACCCGTCAGCGCGCCGCAGGGCGTGGAGGTCATGGGGAGGGGCGTGCCGTGGCCGGACATAGCGGATCCTTTTTCTGGATTACCCAGTATTATCAATGCGTTGAAATATCATGTAGTGGGGCGTACGGCCCTCGCGGAGGGCCTTTTGTTCATAGCGGGTGGCGATCCAATCGCTCCACGGGGTGCGCCAATGATCAGGACCTTCAGCGAGCCATTGAAACCCGGATTTGGGAACTTCTTCAAGGGTTTGGCGGACATAATCGGGAATGTCGGTGGCCACGCGAAAGAGTGCTCCGGGTTTCAAAACATGGGCAAGCGCGTCAAGATGCTCGGGCGTGACAAAGCGTCGGCGGTGATGGCGAGATTTCGGCCAGGGATCAGGATAAAGAAGGAAGGCTTTTTCCACGCAAGCCTTTGGTAACACGTCAAAAAGATCACGCACATCGCCAGGGAACACAGCCAGATTGTCAACGCCGGCGCGGCGGATTTTTCCCAGCAGCATAGCGACGCCGTTGATGTAGGGTTCGGCGCCAATGATCGCAACGTCGCGGTTTTGCGCGGCTTGGTGGACCCTATGCTCGCCGCCACCAAAGCCGATCTCAAGCCATAAGGGTTTGTTCCCAAACCGCTTTTCCAGATCAAGCGGCGTGCGGGCGGGGTTATCATCCCAACTGACGGGTCCAGGCGACAGGGCGGCCAAATCTTCGTCGAGATAGCCCTTTTGCGACTGCTTGAGCGCTTTGCCCTTAAGGCGGCCGTAAAAGTTGCGATGAGGGCGGACGGGGTCAGTCATGCGCGCGGGTTTAGCGGGGGGCGCGGACCTTCGCAAGGCAGCGCGTTAACGCGGCGTGCGCAGTGGCATCGCGCATGGCACGGCCCAGATCTTGGGGGCGGCGGCGCAGGATCACCGCGCTCAGCGGCAAAATAGTTTGAAAACTGTACAAATTGAACATGGATTTCTGCAAAAACCGAAGATGTCAGGCGTTCAGGATCTGTTAAGCCGCGCTACGGCGTTAACCTGGGTGGGACGCCGCAGTTAACAAACCATTACTCGGTCAGAACGCCGACGCGCAAAAGTTCTGATCGTCGCGGGCGCCACATGCTGGCGTCGGGGTCGCGAATGGATTCGATGGCAAATACCGGGTCAACATCACGGCTCAGCATGTATTTTAACTGGTTGTACACTTCATCCTGGGTATCGAGGTACATCCATTCGGCGAAATCGAACGGCGTGTCCCAACCATCGTCTTCGCGGTTGTCGTTGTAGTAGGATTCGATGTTTTTGGCAGACCAATAGGTCTGATGAAAGCCCAGCCGTGATCCGCGCGACATGGTGCGGTTTTGACCGGCGAGCAACAGCGTGACGCAAGAGCTGTCGCAATCGCCGTGCACATGGGTGTCGAGCTCAAAATCCAGGATGATATCGCTCATCTTGAAACTGGCCCAGACCGAGCCGCCATTGGAGTTGAGCTGTAAGGTCTGGATGCCGTCGTTGTCGCGCAGAAGGTCAAGCAGGATGTTGATGTCGGCGGACTTGATGCCTTCGTATTCATCCTCGTTCGGCGTGTCGGTGTCATAGATCAGCGTGGTGCCGTCGATGTAGAATTTGCCACTTTCGGCATGCGCCGGTTCCAGGCAAAAGCCCAAAAGCGACAGCGCCGTGGTCAAGGATTTTAAGGTGCAAATCGGGTCCATCGGCGCTCTCGCTGTGTTGGGTCAGACGGCTTTTTTCAGCGCGTCGACCAAATCGGTTTTCTCCCAGCTGAAGCCACCATCGGCCTCGGGCGCGCGCCCGAAATGGCCATAAGCGGCGGTGCGCTGGTAGATCGGTTTGTTCAGCTCAAGATGCTGGCGAATGCCGCGCGGCGTCAAGTCCATGACGGAATCAATTGCCGTTTCGATGTCGGCCGGGGCCACATC
>JBGCDD010000035.1:0-104560 GCA_045105075.1 Sedimentitalea sp.
TCTTCGTTCGGCACAATCGGATCTGGCTCTTGCGCACGCAGACCAGCCAACACATCGGCGCTGGCGTCGGTCGGCGCCGTTTCGGGCACAGCTTGATTGCCCAGCGAGGCAAGTGCGTCATCGATTGACGTATCCGGCGCCGCCGTCGCGGAGGTTTGAGTCCGCAAACTGGCCAAAACGTCGCCCGTGCTGTCAGAGGGCGAAGGATCATCCTGGGTTTGATCCCGCAAAGCCGACAAAACGTCTTGGGTTTTGTCGACTCCGGCAGGCTCCGGCGGAAGTGCTGCGCGCAGGCTTTCGAGAGCGGCAGTCTGGTCTGTTTCTGAAGGCGTTTCCGTGGCCAAGGCCCCCAGAACGCCGGGATTGGCCAGCAGGGTTTCGATCAGGGCTTCGGCACCGGATTTGCCATCCATGTAGGCCGTCAGGTTGGCCAGCTCGGTGCGCGCGTCAAGCAATGCGCGCAAAGGGGCGACTTTGCTGGCCAAAGCAGCAGGCGAAAAATCATCCATGCTTTCGAAGGTCAGATCCACCGTCAGATTACCTTCACCTGTCAGAGTGTTGGGCACGGAAAACGCGGCCCGCGGTTGCATCGCCTTCATCCGGTCGTCGAAATTATCGACGTCGATCTCGAGAAACTTCCGATCGGCGATTTCGGGCTGGGCGGCGTTTGATTTGCCCGCCAAATCAGAAAGCACACCCATGACAAAGGGCAACTGGACCTTTTTTTCAGCCCCATACAGCTCGACATCATACTCAATTTGCACGCGGGGGGCGCGATTGCGGGCAATGAACTTTTGGCTGTCAGCTGCCATTGGTATCGCCCTGCATGCCCGCCAGCTCTTTGCGCAAGGCGACGATCTCGGATTTCAGCTCCAGCACATGCGCGTCGATCACATCGGTTTCGGAGCGCACCAGATCGCGCAATTTCTCGAACTCGGCCTCAGTCTCTTCTTCCACCGCCGACTGCATGGTGTTGACAAGCAAACCAATGAACAGGTTGAGCACCGAAAACGCAGTGATCACGATGAAGGGCACAAAAAACACCCAAGCGCTCGGATAGGTTTCCATCACCGGGCGCACGATGCCCATCGACCAGCTTTCCAGCGTCATGATCTGAAACAGCGAATAAAGCGAGCGGCCCAGCGTGCCGAACCATTCATCAAAACTGTCGCCATACATCAGTGTGGCCATGACACCAAAGACGTAAAACACAATGGAAATCATAATGATAACCGCGCCCATTCCGGGCAGCGCATCAAGCAGCGCCTGCACAACAGCGCGCATTTGCGGCACAATCGACATCACGCGCATAGCGCGCACAACGCGCAACCCCCTCAGTGCTGACAGGCTGTCGGATTGCGGCAAAAGGCCGATGCTGACCACCAACAGGTCAAAAATGTTCCAGGCATCCCGGAAGAAACTCAGCCGGTAAGCGACGAACTTCAATAGCAGTTCGAACACAAAAATCCCAAGAACTGTGGTGTCAACCACGGACAGGATCGGCCCGATCGCATCGGTCACCGTGTCTGAGGTCGACATGCCAAGGGTGATCGCGTTGAAGACGATGACGCCCAAGATGGTGTTGCGCACCGCGTCTCGCTCCAGAAACGCGATCAGACGTTGCCGAAAGGGGCTGATGTTGCTGGTGTCTTTCCCTGTCATGTCCCGTTCGCCTTCTTTCATCCGCTCTGCGGCGGATTCGCCAGTTTCAATTGCCAAAAGTGTCAACCGGGCGTTGCGTTGTCCTTTGACTAAGCCGCTCGTGGCACCATTGAAAAGCTTGATACAACCCTATCGCGTTCCACCGCAAAGACTTGCTCCAAACTCCAGCGCCCCGAATACGATCCCGAGGCGCTTAAACATGTCAAACTGGTTATTTTGCGCTTTTGATCGCGCAAATATCCGCACCCGATTCAGGCGCGGACATCACTGATTTTCGTGCTCGCAGTCATAACCCCGTTTTAGACGCGGTCGAGCATTTCCTTGTCAACTTCCGTCACAACCGCCGTTGCCACGCCCAAAACAGCTTCACCTGCCTTGGCATAGTCACCCCCGGCCAAAACAATGTCGGTCAGCACAAAACCCTTCTGGATGTACTTCCATTTTTTGGGCTGAAAGGTCTCGATTTCCTTGATCGCGTCAGAGGTGTTTTTCTGGAACGTTTTGCCCTCGTTCACTTTTTCCTGCATCATGATGACCTTGTCGATCAACTTTGCCGTGCTTGATTGCAGTTTTTTCAGCGCCGTCTGCACTTTCTTAGACCGCTGCACGTCGGGCTTTTTGGCGATATCGTCCACCGCCTTCAGCACGTCGTTGAGCTTTTTAGCAAGCGCATGTGAATTGACGTCAACACCCTGCAATTTGGACAGATATTGATCATTGTCAGATTTCACCGAACTGACTGTTGGGATAAAATCGGCACCCAACAGCGAGTTGACAAAGGCTTTGCCCGTGTCCTTGGCGCCTGACACCTCTTTCTTCTTCTTGTCGAAACTCTTTTGAACCTTAGCGAGCCCTTTGGTCACCTTCTTTTGCATTTTGTCCGCATCGATGGCCAGTTTGTAGACCTTCATGGCCATGCCGATCAGCGTTTTGATGATGCCATAGAGGCTGATGATCAGCGAAAAGCCACCCGACCCCACGGCCCCGGCAATGCCGCCGGCGACGTTCAAACCGTCAATGGCCAGATCTACGCCCGCCTTGACCTTGTACTTCATATATTCGGATTTGGTTTTCTTGAACTCGTCCCATTTGCCTTGCGCGGCCTTGGCCCCGACATCGGCCAATTTGCCCAGCAGTTTCTTGGCGCTACTCTCAAAGTCGGAAATGATCTTGTTGCGTTCAGAAACCGAGTTGGTTTTGACATAGGCCGCGTCGGCTTTTTTCAGCTCAGCACCCAGCTTGTCCATCACCTTGGCATAAACAGCCGAGGACGCTTCGGTCATTTTCGCCAACAAAAGCGGATCATCGTCGAGCACTTTGTAGGCTTTGTCGTCAACGTTCAGCGTCACTTTACACAACAGCGGTTTGTTCAGCTGCAAGCCTTTCGGCTTTACAGCGCCGCGCAATGTACGGGCGACGTCATTTTCCAGAATGATAACAGTGGCCATGATCAAAGATCCTATGAAGTTTGCGTTATATGCCGGGTTTACGCGTAGCTTCGGACAATTATTCTGAGATTTCGTTCACGCGGCTCACATCCATCACTCCAAAAATGGACTTTTTTACGTCATTCGAAGGAATAGGTGAATTCACTGTCGCTGACATCGATGGCCACTTTCGCAATCTCCTCGCCCTGCATCATCCGCTTGAGGAATTCGGCCGAGATTTCGGGCAGCATGGTGTTGGTGACAATGGCATCGATCATCCGCCCACCGCTTTCCAATTCCTGACAACGCTCGACTATCGTGTCGACCACGGCGGGGGTGTATTCAAACGGCACGTTGTGGCTGGCCATAACACGCTTTTGGATACGCCCAAGTTGCAGTTTGGTGATTTCGGCAATCATATGCGGGCTGAGCGGATAGTAGGGGATCGTCACAAGACGCCCCAAAAGCGCGGCGGGGAAGATTTTCAACAGCGGATCGCGCAATGCTTTGGCGATGCCGTCGGGGGCAGGCAACAGATCAGGATCGGCGCACAGATCCATGATCAGATCCGACCCGGCATTCGACGTCAGCAGGATCAGTGTGTTCTTGAAATCGATCACCCGGCCCTCGCCGTCTTCCATCACACCCTTGTCAAACACCTGAAAAAAGATCTCGTGCACATCGGGGTGAGCCTTTTCGACCTCGTCCAGCAGCACCACTGAATAGGGCTTGCGCCGCACGGCTTCGGTCAGAACGCAGCCCTCCCCATATCCGACATACCCCGGAGGCGCCCCTTTCAGCGAACTTACAGTGTGCGCCTCCTGGTACTCCGACATGTTGATGGTGATGACGTTTTGCTCGCCACCATAAAGCACTTCGGCCAGCGCCAGCGCGGTTTCGGTTTTGCCAACACCGCTGGTTCCGGCCAGCATGAACACCCCGATCGGCTTTGACGGGTTATCAAGCCCCGCGCGGCTGGTCTGGATGCGTTTGGCAATCATCGCCATCGCATGATCCTGACCGATGACTCGCTTGGCCAGATGTTCCTCAAGGTTGAGGATCGTCTCGATCTCGTCCTTGACCATGCGCCCAACCGGAATCCCAGTCCAATCGCCAACCACGCTGGCCACGACTTGTGCGTCCACGATTGGTTGCACCATTGGAGTCTCACCTTGGAACTCCGCAAGTTCAGCACGCTTTAGTTTTAGCTCTTTCAGGGCTTCTTCGCGGTTTTCTTCCGTTCTTTCAACTTCAGTTTCCGTTGCAAGCTCATTGTCCGGCACCGGTGCTTGTGTTTCTGGAGCCGGCTCGGCGGCATCTGTCAAAGGCAGTTCTTTGCCCGTAACTTTTGACCACCAGTCTTTCATCGACGAAACAATGGATTTTTCCTGCTCCCACCGTTCTTCCAACTTTTCGTATCTGCCCTTTTCCTGAAACAGCAACTCTTCGACATATCTTTGCCGTTCGCCGACATCATAACCGGAGTCGCCTTCGCGCCCGATAATCTCCAGCTCGGTCTCCAGCGTTTGAATCCGCCTTTGGGAATCATCTACCTGTGGTGGAACCGCATGTTGCGAGATCGATACGCGAGCAGCAGCCGTGTCCAACAAGCTAACGGATTTGTCGGGAAGCTGGCGGGCTGGGATGTAGCGGGCTGACAGTTTGACCGACGCCTCAATTGCCTCATCCAAAATTTGCACCTGATGATGGCGCTCTAACATGCCCGCGATGCCACGCATCATCCGAATGGCTTTTTGCTCGTCCGGCTCTTCGACTTGGACGACCTGAAAGCGCCGCGTGAGAGCCGGATCCTTTTCGATGTGCTTTTTGTACTCGGCCCATGTGGTGGCGCCGATTGTGCGCAAAGTGCCGCGTGCCAATGCCGGTTTCAATAGGTTCGCCGCATCGCCAGTACCTGCTGCGCCGCCAGCCCCAACCAGCGTATGGGTTTCATCAACGAACATCACAATCGGAATTGTGCTGGCCTGAACTTCTTCAATAACTTGCTTTAATCGGTTTTCGAATTCACCTTTCATGCTGGCGCCGGCCTGCAGCAAGCCCACATCCAAAGCCAACAATCTCGCGCCTTGCAACGCGGGCGGCACATCACCGCGGGCGATGCGCAACGCGAACCCCTCGACCACCGCGGTTTTGCCAACGCCTGCCTCACCGGTCAGGATCGGGTTGTTTTGGCGGCGCCGCATCAGCACGTCAACGATCTGACGGATCTCTTCATCGCGTCCCACAATCGGGTCGATTTCGCCGTTGCGGGCCTGTTCTGTCAGATCGGTGCAGAACTGTTCGAGCGCTTCGCCTTTGCCCATCTCTGCCGGGCTCATCGCGCCGGACGCTTCGCCCGGAACCGCGCCGCCGCCGGTGCTTGATCCGTCTTGCGGGCTCAGGCGATCCTCGGGCGAACCGTCGGTGACCTCGTGGAAATTTTCGGCCAGATCATCGGCTTTGAGCCGCGCGAGCTCGGGCGAAATACCCACCAAGATGTTGCGCAAAGCCGGTGTTTTCAGCATGCCCAGCAGCAGATGCCCGGTGCGCACCTGGTTTGAGGAATACAAAAGCGAGCCCCAAACCCAACCGCGTTCCATCGCGTCCATCAGATGATCCGACAAATCCGAAATCGTGCTGGCGCCGCGCGGCAACATATCAAGCGCGCGGGTCATTTCCGAGGCGATTTTGCCCGGATCCAGATCATAATGCTGCGCGATGCGGTGCAGATCGCTGTCTTGGCCATTCAGGATCTGGTGCATCCAATGCACCACCTCAACATACGGATTGCCCCGCATTTTGCAAAAAACGGTTGCACTTTCAACGGCTTGATATCCAAGCTTGTTGAGTTTTCCAAACAGGGCGACGCGGCTGATCTCGCTCATCTCAAATTCCTTTTAAATGTCTTGGGCGCGGTCATGCCGCCACCTTGTCTGCGTGGTGTATTGGATCGGGTTGCAGGAAAAGATCGGCTGCATCCGGTTGTTCAATATCGGGATCCGGGCGCGAGCGGATCCAGCTGGTGTGGCCCAATCGGGTGGTTCCGCCCAGGCTGGCGCGCGGAACCTCGTCGCCAGCCAGTACCAGATTAACATCCCAGTCCAGCGTATCGCCGGCATAGTTGCGCACAATCGACTGCAGCCGCCCCAGCGACTCGCCGCCTGGCAACAAACGCTCATAATTGGCCAGCGACACCGGCCCGATCCGCAGGCGAAACTTGGCGCCCCGGCTCCAGACCCGTTGCCCGATACTGGTCGAGCGGCCCAGGCTGGCGGGCACCCCCAGTTGCCAGCGGTCATCGGGTTCCAGCTCAAGCCAGCTGCCGACGAATTGGTCGAGCGTCACGGGCATATGAAAAAACCCGGTCAGGATCGACACAAGGCCCTCGGGATTGCGCGCGCCCTGCGCCATATGCCCAGAATAATAGAGTTTCGCGACATCCGGCATCGCATCGCGTTTTTCCAGATGTGCACCGTGATACCCCGCAAGCGCGGCCACTTTGCGCGCCACCGGATCGTCGTTGCGATCAAAGCTGGGGGCGGGCTGTCCGGTGCCCCAGGCGCGGTAAAACAGGCTCATCATCCGGTGGGTGAGCATATCTGCGAAGGCGATAATGGTCGGATCGCGATCGTTGCGCAGCCGGTTGCGCGCATAGTCCGTCAGGTGCAAAGGCAGCGGTCCTTGCGGGCCAAACAGGCCGAAAAACCGGTTGATAAGCCTGGCTGGGCGACCCGAACGCGAGGGTTTGAAATCGGCAATCGTCGAGGGCGGAAAGGCCAGTTCAGCCTCTTGGCCAAGGCGCACTTTGTCTTCACGCGGCCGTCGGCTTTCACCCAGACGCGGCGCGTCAGGGAACGCCGCCTCGATCACGCGAAGCGCATGAAACAGGTTGTGCTTTTCCGGATCAGCCGCAAGGCGATCCAAATGGCTCAGATCACTCGACCCAGGCCTGTTTCCGGACGCCATCTGGCTATTTCTCCACGCTTCTGCGTTGTCAAAACGGTTTCGGTAAAACTGTTGATTGTGGCATATCGGCGGAAGAACCGCTCGAGCACCGCGCCCAGCACATACACGCTGGAACCTTCAAAAAAACTGTCTTCAAAACCAACCGAGATTTCGATCCCGCGCACGGCAGTCGACAGAACTTCGTCGCTCATCCTGCGCACGATCGGGCGGGTTTTGACCGACACGATCCCCTCAAGCTGCTTTTCGGTGACCCGATCGCCCAGCGGGGCATAGATGCCAACCAATTCGCGTAGCGCTTCTGCGGACGAGCCGAATTCCGTGTCCGCAACGGACAAATAGTTCAGCGACAGATGGCTGATCAACCGCCATGCAGTATCGCCTTGTGCCAGCGTCGGATGCGGTCGCGTGGGCGAGGTTGGCAGGCGGATCTGGCGCACCGGCCCCCCGTCGGGCAGTTGAAACAGCCCCTCATCCCCGGTGGCAAGCAGCATCGGCAGATCGCGATTGGTACACATCGCCTGCACCGCCAACTGGTCGAGATCGACATTGTAGGGCGCCTGTTTGCGATCCACCAAAGTCACGTACACTTCCGAGCCCAGATACGACGTGCGCACCCCGCGCAATCGTTCCTTTTCGGATCGTTGCCGCATGCGACGGCGCAGCGTGAAATAAGCCTCGTGGGTTTCGCCCGCAGAGGTGAAATCGGTGGCCGAGTAAAACGGGCGGAACGACACATCGTCGGCCCCTTCCCCACTGATGCCAACCACGCTGGACAGCGAATAAATCTCAAAATCCATGTTCGCCGTGCGATTGGCCACCACGTGCTGTTCGGTATCTCGTACCGAAATATGAGTGCGATCACAGCGTTTGGGAAACAGATTGATCGCAGGCACAGCATTCAGCGTAAACGCTTCGGGCAGGATCATCGGTGCGATATCGCGTCGGCTTTCACCAAGCAGCAGATACACATCCACATCTTCGCCTTCGCACCGGTTCAGCGCCTGTTTCAGCCCCTGAAGTTCCACGAACAGGAACCGCTCGGGCATGGCAAAATATTCCTGCAACAACCGGTAGCCATCAAAGGACCGCCGTGGCGTCGGCAAAAGCGCCTCATCGCGTTCAAAACCGCGCGCTTTGATGGCGCCTTTGTCCAATGGCTGCGCCCAATCCGCACGTCGGTCGGTTGAGCGACCGCACAAACCGCGCACCTGAGTGCACAGCAACTCGAGCAGCAACCAGCTGTTGCCGGACGCGTTGTTGAGATGCAGCACCAGACTGTCCATCGGCAAGTCAGCGATCTTGCCACCATCCGTACGCCGCAAACGCAACCTGATCGCGGCGCGGGCATCGGACGTGCTGGCCACACCTGCGGCGACCAGTTCGCCGCGCCCATCGATGAATTCGGCCTGTGAAATCTCAATCGGCCAAAGGGTCAGATCGCTGGCGGTGCGAAATTCACACGGCGTTTGTTCCCCCTCCATCAGGCGGCTGCGCAAAACAGTGTGACGCGGAAGAACATAGCCTTCTTTGACCGCGGAATTGGTGACGTCCGGTTCAAACGCAGCGATCATCATCGACGGCGTCGGCGCAAGGTAATGCGGATAGACAATTTCCAGTAAATTGCTTGTGAAAGCAGGGTATTGCAGCTCAAGCTCGAGCTGAACCCGGGCCGACAGAAACGCGACACCTTCCAGCAAACGCTCGACATAGGGGTCAAGAACTTCAACCCCTTCCATACCCAGTCGCGATGCGATCTTGGGGTAGGCGGCCGCAAATTCCGCGCCCATATCGCGCAGATAGAGCAGCTCGCTTTCGTAGTGTTTCATGAGCCGCGTGTCCATCGCGTTAACGGCTCCTTTCGACGGACACTTCGCCCGTGGTCACATCAACTTTGCTGCGCAGATACAGTTCCATCGGCAATGGCTGCGCCCACATATCGGCGCGAATGGTCAGCGCGACAGACATGTCATTGCTGTTCTCATCCGGCGTCAGCGCCACCTCGACCGAGCCGGGAATGATCCGCGGTTCATGAACCGCAATTGCGTTTTCAATCGAGCGACGGATCAGTTCCGCACGCCGCGTGGTCGAAAACTCACCCGAGGCTTCGGCAAGCCCGTAGTTCAGCACGGATCTGGCCACATTGGGAAACGCCTCTTCATCAAAGGTGCTTTCGATGTTGGTGGTGTTGAGCAACCAGGACAAATCGCGCTGCACGATATCGCGCAAGCGCGACACATCAATCACCCGCGACTCGCGGGTTTCCTTGAAATTACCCGGATCGGTATCGGTCAATCTGTCCAGCAGCGACGGCTGCAAGCGTTCCGAAAGCGTTTTGTCAGCCATCCTCGGCTGCGACCTCGGCGCTGTCCATTTTGAGACTGCGAATGTCCATGATCGCCAGATCGGCCTGATCGGTGGCCAACAATCGCTGACCAATGCCAGTATAGGTTTCGTCGCCCACATCGCTCCAGGTGGTGGCGCGGGCCAGTTTCTGTGCCGCATCGCCGGTTTGTGTGGTGCCCGCATAGCGCGTGGGGATCAACGCGATCACTTCGCCACCATTGGACGTGGTCAGCGTGCCCGCCGTCCAAACCGAATCTCGCAGATCGCCGGGCTCATCAATTTCGATCGAGCCGATTGCACTGAACGGCAGCCAGAAGTAGCGCCCGTTGATCAACACCTCAAGGACCGGGCCCAGCCGCATATCGGCATCGGCAATCCATTCAAAACGTTGGCCATTCACTTCGCCCGAGCAAGCCGGAGCCGCATCAAAGGCGCGCGCGCGCAGGTCAGCGGCCTCAGCTGTTTTGCCCTTTGCCAACAGCTTTTGCGCCTCGATCAACAGAGCCAGCCATTCTTGCGGTTCGCCAAAAATCAGGGGGTCTTTTTCACCGGAAAACACCTTTTCACGGTAAACTTCGCAAATAATCGCCTCGCGATAGGTTTTGGCCATCATCGTGGCCAGCTCGTCCATCTCGGCGCTGAGCTTCAGCTGGGTAATTGCACGTTTCCAATCGCCAAGCACACAGAGCAGCTGAAACAAAAAGATCCGCAGTTTCGGATCCGCAGGGTTGGCCCGCACCTGGTCTTGCAAAGCGGCAAGTGTGGCGTCCAGATCGCCGGATTTCAGATGCTCTTCGGGGGTCATTAACGTGCGGCTCCCTACCGTTGGGTATTATAAGTGTCCGGCCCCGGCGTACGAAACGCCGGAACCGGAAATCTGTAAGCGGCTTAGGCCACTTTGCCTTTTGGCAGGTCCCACTTGAATTCGGACACTTTTGTCAGCTTGTTGCTGCTGTCGTCTGTTTCCGAATATTCCAGTGTCACGTTGCGATAGGCCAGCTCCCATTCATGGCTTGATGTGCCATCGGACGGGCCGTCATAGGTGAAGCTGTCGATCTGCACATTCTTCAGCGTCCAGATGATGTAGGGCTCAAGACCCTGATCTTCTGCATCGCCCGACGCACACTGGTGGATGGTGATTTCGGGAAAGACTTTGCCCGAAGCAACTGCCAGCATCAGTGCAGGCGAGGCTTTGCCGAAGTTGGTCTTGAGCTTGACCTTGCCGAACTCAGCGTTGCCCAAACCCCGGTTAGTGCCACCGAAATCGGTCATGTCCACGACGCGTTTGACTTCAAAATCAACGCCTTCGGTGACGATCCAGCCGATGTGGTTCTCTTCTGTGCAATCGCTCTCGCAGCCTTCGATCTTTACAAAAATTGTCTCAGCCATTTTACTCTTCCTTGTTTTATAAACGCCCTATCTCGGGCAAAGTTGGGGGGTGCCAATAAATGATTGGCGGTTGGGGTCAGCCACCCTTCTCAGAGGGAAGCTTCGAGACCAGCCGGAGAGAGACGGAAAGTCCTTCCAGTTGGTAGTGAGGGCGTAAAAAGAATTTTGATGAATAATATCCTGGATTGCCCTCGACTTCTTCGACCACCACTTGTGCAGCGGCCAGTGGTTTGCGCGCCTTTTCTGCCTCGGATGAGACATCGGCGTTGAAATCGACATAGTTGTTGATCCAGCCTTGCAGCCAGCTTTCCATGTCGTTGCGGCTTTTGAATGAGCCGACTTTGTCACGCACCATACACTTGAGATAGTGCGCGAATCTGCAGGTGGCGAACAGGTACGGCAAGCGCGCGGCCAGGTTGGCGTTGGCGGTTGCGTCCGGGTCGTCATATTCCGCCGGCGCGTGCAATGATTGCGCGCCGATGAATGTGGCCTGATCCGTGTTCTTGCGATGGATCAGGGGCATCATGCCGTTTTTAGCCAGCTCCGCGTCGCGACGGTCATCAATGGCAATCTCGGTCGGACATTTCTGATCGACGCCGCCATCGGTGGTCGGGAACGTGTGGCTCGGCAGGCTTTCCAGAGTGCCGCCGCTTTCAACGCCGCGGATCCGGCTGCACCAGCCATATTGCTTGAACGAGCGGTTGATGTTGACCGCCATGCCGTAGGCCGCATTGACCCAGCCATATTTGGTCGCATCTGAGCCGTCGGTGTCTTCCTCGAACGCGAATTCCTCGATCGGGTCGGTTTTGGACCCATAAGGCAGGCGCCCCAGGAACCGTGGCATTGCCAGGCCAACATATTTGGCGTCTTCGCTTTCGCGCAGCGACTTCCAGCTGGCGTATTCGGGCGTCTGAAAGATTTTGGTCAGATCGCGCGGGTTCATCAATTCCGACCAGCTGTCCATCTGGAACAACGTCGGTTTGGCGCCAGTGATCAGGGGCGCATGGGCTGCGGCCGCGATCTTGGACATCTCGCCCAGCAGTTCCACATCGGGTGGGCTGTGATCAAAGTGATAATCCGCCACCAGCGTGCCATAAGGCTCGCCGCCCAATTGGCTGAATTCCTCGGTGTAGAGCTTTTTGAAAATCGGCGACTGGTCCCAGGCTGTGCCTTTGAACTTGCGCAGCGTTTTGTGGATGTCCTTTTTCGAGATGTTCATCACGCGGATTTTCAACATCTCGTCTGTTTCGGTGTTGTTCACCAAATAGTGCAGGCCACGCCACGCGCTTTCCATCTGCTGGAAGTCTTCGTGGTGCAGGATCTGGTTCACCTGCTCGGTCAGCTTCTTGTCGATCTCCGAAATGATGCTTTCGATCGAGCGCAGCGCGTCATCTGACACCAGATCGGTGTTGGCCAGCGCCTGTTCGGCCAGTGTCTTGACCGCAGATTCTACGGCCGTTTTGGCCTGATCCGACTTGGGGCGAAACTCTTTCTGCAGCAGGTCCGCAAATTCGGAGGACCCAAAGGCTGTGGCTTCTGCGCCCGCTTCTGCCTGTGCTTGTTCTTCTGCCATGATACCCTCCCCTATTCTTCGTCAGCTTGCGGAGCCGGCTGGGCTGCCAGCGTTTTCAACAGGCTCGGGTCGGAAATGATCTTTGAGACCAGATCTTCCGCGCCGGTTTTGCCGTCCATATACGTCATCAGGTTGCTCAGCTGGGTGCGGGCATCCAGCAATTCGCGCAGCGGCTCGACCTTGGCGGCGATGGCGGCGGGCGAAAAGTCATCCATGCTTTCAAACGTGATGTCGACGGCCAGATTGCCTTCGCCTGTCAGCGTGTTGGGCACGGTAAAGGCGGCGCGCGGCGCCATCGACTTCATCCGGTCGTCAAAGTTATCAACGTCGATCTCAAGAAACTTGCGATCCGCAATCGCGGGCTGGGGCACTTCGGATTTGCCGGCCAGATCGCTCATCACGCCCATCACGAAGGGCAGCTGGATCTTCTTTTCGGCGCCATAAAGCTCCACATCGTATTCAATCTGAACCCTTGGGGCGCGGTTTCGCGCGATGAATTTCTGTGAACTTCCGGACATTTCTTATGCTCCTTGCTGCTTCGCTGTGCTGCCCATTCGGGCGATTTTAGGTGTCTTCCGCGCCATCGGGCGCTTGTTTAAGTGTCGTCCGCCCAATCGGGCGCTTGTTAAGAGTCGTCTCCGCCGATCAGGCGAACGTTGTCCAACCCACCCGGCGCCAGGTCTTGAATGATTGTCATGAAATCTGCGTGAACAAGTTTCTTGGCGCGCTCAAGTAATATGGGCAACGGGCTGGACGGTTCGTTTTTGGCATAATAAGCGATGATGCGGTCCAAAGCTGCGGTCACATCGTTGCGTGACGCGATCGCGCCGCCGCCACCGCTTTTGGCCGCCGCCGGTGCGAGGGCGCCATCGTCGGACGCAAATTCTTCTTCCTCTGTCTCTTCAACATCCGAGCCCATGTGTGCCGCCATACGGTTGCTGATTTGATAAAGCAGTTTGATCAAGCCATCCAAATCGGGCCCAAAACCCGGCGTTTTTTCATCAAATACCGCAGAGATTGCTTTTACATTCTCAAAGGCGCGGCGTGCGGCGTCTTTGGTTGTGTTCAGCCAGTCTTCGTCAGTGTCCTGAAACGCGGCCATCACAGTGCCGGAGTCAGGAGCGTTGTCCATGTTTTCCGGCGCAGGCGTCGTGCCATCGGCAATCTCGAGGTCACGCACCGTCAGGCGTCCAAAACCACGGCTTTGTGTCAGCGCCGTGCCACGCAGCGAGCGATAGACCGGCGATGCCCCTTGCATCCCGTCGGGTTGACCACTGAGACCCTGGATCGCGTTGATCCGCATGGTCGGGTCATTGTCGTCGTCTTCATCCAGTTCAGGATGGCACGTGTCCCAGAACTCTTCCAGGTAGGCCCGGATCACCTGGGTTACGTCGGCAAATGCGCTCAGATCATCAGTGTGCAGCACCGCATCGGCCAGGAAAATCGCGGCCCGCAAATCATGGCTTTGCTCGAGAACCTCAAGCGCCAGTGTTTTGACTTCGTTGTAATCCGGTTCCGTTGCGGGGCGGATTTCATCACCGATCTGGGTTTCTTCACCAGGGGTGCCTGCCACTTCCATAGCCATGAAAGAGGCTTCATATTCAGGGTTCTCGCCGCTAGGTGCGTCGCTTCCCTTGGATTGTGTCAGGACATGCAGGTCCATGATGTCTCCCCTGAGACGAATTGTTGATCAGTCGTGACACTAAGAAACCCAAATCGGCCGTACCGCGCTGTAATCGACTTCACACAGAGAAAAAAAACATGGCCTTGATTGAAACTGAGCCTTAACATCAGGATAAAGTCAATTGGTTTCAAGCCCAACAAATGAGGTCATTTTATGGCACCCAAGAACCTTAAAGGTCCTGAGCTGAAGAAAATGATCAAGTTGGGCAAGGGCGAAGCCCCGGTGTCTTTTGCATTTTCTCTGGATCCGCAGGACGACCACGTCTTTATGGTCGACCGAAAAACGCTGCCGCAGGGGCTGGGCACCAAAGCCAAAGCCATGACAAATACCAAGGCCGCATTCGGCACTTTTAACCTGCGCGGCAAGACGCTTGAGTTGAAATGCGCCCGGGTCATCACCGGGATGGCCAAGAAACTAAAGCTGCACATGCGTAAAAATTCGATGTCGTTGAACATCGTGATCATGGATGAAAAGGGGCAAATGCTCGAAAGCGCGGTAGAAGAGCTGCCGTTTGATCCCGAATTTGACGAAAAACCCAATGACACCGCGCAAGCGGGCGATGGCGGCGCACAAGGTAACGCATCCCAGGGAAATGACGCGCCCGTTGACAATGACGCACAGGTGCAGACCGACAACGCGCCACAATCTGCAAATGCTAAGGCCAATGGTCTGACGGCGACCGCCCTGGCCGGACGATTCAAAGCGGTGCAGCCGATCATCATGGCGCTTAAAGGGCCGGTGGGAGACAAGTTAAAGCCCCACGTCAAAGACGCCTTGGTCAATTTGAAATCCAACAACTTGGAAAAAGCCGACAAGATCATCACCTTGTTGGAAACGACAGCAGCAAAGGTAAAAGCCGCCAAAGCCAAAGCCGCCGCAGCCACCCCTGCCATCGACACGACGGCCCTGAGCGCCCGCGCCACCACATTGAAAGCCGCACTGGCCACTTTGCCCGCCGCCGCGCGCGACAAATTGACAGTCAAACTGGATGCCATAACCAACGCGCTGCACTCCAATGACGCCGACAAAGCCGGGCAACAACTGGACGCGCTGGAAAAAACCGTCAGCGCGCTGAACGCCAAATTGGCCGGCGCGGCACCAAAGCAAAACGCGGCCAGCGACACCAAAGCTGTCGCTGTGGCGCAGTCGAGCTTGTCCTGGGCCAAAACGCGTTCCAGCATGGAACAAGAGCTGAACGAGTTGAAGTCGGCCATCGACGCAGCCACCGTTGGAATCGCCGGATTGGAACAAGTGTCATCCAAAAGCGGCGCTTTGCTGGATCATTTGATCAGCTTTGACACCAAATTGCAGGATACGCTCGACAAACTGAGCAAAGCCCCGCAAGGAACCGACCGAGAGGCGCTGAGCGCGACGGCGCGCGGTTTGGTCGGCGCGTATGAAACGGAACTGAACACGCCCTTTTTCAAAGCCGTCGATGACAACGGCTTTGTGAAAACCAACATACGGAGCGCCGCATTGGCAGCCCTGCAACAGGTCGGCGCCGCTCTTGATGCGCAGGCCTAACTTTACGGAGAACGGAATGACCCTGTTGAAATCTCTTGTTGGCGGACTCGCTCTTGGAGCCATGACAGCGCTGACTGCATCGGCAGGCCCGGGCGAGTTGACTGTTGAATTGAACAAGTTCGAGGATATCGAAACCGGCGGCTGCCGCGCGTTCTTCCTGTTCCGCAACGAGACCGAAAACAGCTTTGATGGTTTTGAGATGTCTTTGGCCATTCTGGATGGCAACGGCGTGATCGACCGGCTTTTGTCGATTGATGCCGCCCCACTGCCGGTGGCGCGCACAACGCTGAAGCTGTTTGAGATCCCCGACACCACCTGCCCCAACATCTCGGAAATTCTGTTGCATGAACTCAGCTCGTGCCGGCCGCAAAACGCCGACGAAATGGACTGTTTTCCCATCCTGACCCTCAACAGCAAAACTTCAGCCGCGCTGGTCAAGTAAGCGATGCCTGAAATCTGGGACACCATCGGAACCGGCGGGCCGATCATCATGGTGCTGGCGGCGCTGTCATTTCTGTCGCTGACGGTGATACTGGTCAAGGTGCTGCAATTGTGGTCAGTGCGCTCGGGCACAACAATGCGCGAACGGGCCTATGACGGTTGGGCCAAAGGCGACAAGCAGGGCGCGCGGATTGCCGTGGAGAACGGCAACTCACCTGCCGATCGTGTCGCGGCTTATGCCATGCGCGCGCTGTCCAGCGGGTTCAGCGGCCCGGCCCTGGATGCCGAATTGGCCCGGCGCGGCAACGAAGAACTGGCGCGGATGAACTCGATGATCCGGGTGCTCGAGCTGATCGCTATGATCTCGCCCTTGCTCGGGTTGCTTGGTACAGTTTTGGGAATGATCCAATCGTTTCAAGAACTTGAGATGGCACAAGGTGCTGCCAATGCCTCAGTTCTGGCAGGCGGGATCTGGCAGGCGCTGTTGACCACAGCGGCCGGATTGCTGGTGGCCATTCCGGCAGCGGTTGGGGCCAGCCTGCTGTCGGCGCGGATCGAAAGCGCCACCTTGATGATCGAAAGCGCCGTGGGTCAGCTGATGCTGATCGAGAACAGCCCCGCCGTCTGACAAAGGAACAAAGGCGCGATGGCCAGCACAGTCACCCTCAAGCGCGCAGAGCGGCCCAAGGCGCTGATTTCGCTGGTGCCGATGATTGATGTGATGCTGATTCTGCTGGTGTTCTTCATGGTCACATCGACCTATCTGAACCTCGACATGATCCCGGCTGTGCAACAACAAGACGAGGCCAGCGCGCCCGCGCCCAGCCCTGGCACCGGGGGCACGATGATGGTGCGTCTGGCCTCTGACGGTCTGCCGGTGTTGCGCGGGCAAGCGCTCAGCCTGAGCGCTTTGGAGGCCACGTTGCGCCGCCGTCTGGCCTTGCAACCGCTGACCCAGGTTGTGGTGCTGCCGTCGGGTGCGGCCAATACTCAGGCGCTGATTTCCGTGATGGAGACCGCAACCCAGGCCGGCGTTGTACGCTTGCGGGTTGTACGATTGGCGCCGCGCCCATGAAGCTGACCCGCCGTCCAGCCCCGCAGCAATCGGAAACCATCATCGCGCTGATTGATGTGGTGTTCTTTCTGCTGGTGTTTTTCATGCTGATCGGGCGGATGGACGCCACTGCGCCCTTTGACGTGGCCCCTCCGATTGCTTTGGGCGGCACCGATATGCCCGCGGGTGGAGCCACTTTGTCGGTCAGTGCCACGGGCGAGCTGGCCTTGGACGGCGAAACCATAGATGCCTCTGGGTTGAGCGAAACGCTCAGCGCTCTTGTGGCGCTGGACCCTGAGATTTTGCTGCGCGTGAATGCTCATCGCGACGCCGAGCTGCGCCATGTTTTGCCATTGATCAGCCGGGCCGAGGCACTTGGGCTGCGTGACGTCGTGCTTGTCGTCACGCCCGAGCAATGATGGGACCGGTGCGCATATGGGGTGCGGGCGTTGTTGGCGCGGTCGCCCTGCACGGTGCTGCGTTTTGGACCCTACTGGCCGTGCTCGAGCCCGAGCCCGTGGTCGATCAGCCCACGCCAAAAACCGAATTTCAAGTCGAAGCCTTCGAGCTGGACCGCACCGCCGCACGCGAGGCCGAGCCCACGCAAGACAGCGCCGAAGCCCGCGCGCCGGATGGCACACCGCTTGATCCCGGGGCGATTCCGCGCAGCCGCGCCAACGCACTGGCCGCGCCTGCGCAAGTGCTGCCAGCGGCCGAGGCCAGGGCCGAAGCAGTTGTGACAGCACTTGACCAAGCGCAAAACCTCGACGCTGCGCCCGCCGCCCCCGAAACCATGCAAGCCGCCGCCTTTCCCAGCGACACGATACCCGACAGCCCAGCGCAACCCGAAACGCTTGGCGCACAAATCCCGGCGGACACCGCGCTTGCCGCAACCCAACCCCGCGCCGAAGCGGTTTTGGCCGAACCGGGCGAAGCGCAGGACTTGCAGGCAAGACCGCCAACACCAGCAGCACTTGCGCCCGTCACCACTGCAGCAACACCTGTGAACGTTGCCGTGCAAACACCCGAAGCGTTGGCTCTGGCTGTCACCCCGTCAGACCAACTTGCAACGGCCGACCTGAACGCGGCCCCTTTGGAGGCGCAAGCCGGGCAATCAGCACCGCTTGCCGCTTTTGCCCCAGATCCGCAAAACGTGGCTGCGCTGGACAATGCCGGTGCGTCGTTGGCAACCGCGCAAGCCGAGGTCACGCCAACCGCGTCACTTGCCCTGCCTGACACTGCCGTGAACGGGGCAATCCCCGTCGGCGAGAGCGTCGCGCAGGCGCAATTGGCCAGTCTGAAAACAGCGCCAAGCCCACCAGTGATTGCGCCTCTGGAGGCCACGGCGCCACCCACGCCGCGTCTTGCGCCAACGCGCGCGCCGCCGACGGTGCAATTGGCTTCGGTCACCGGCGTCGCGGCCAGCTTGGTCCAAGCCACGCCCGCCACCGCGCAGCTAGCGCAACAGTTCCTTGTGGCCGCTCCGGTTGCATCGCAAGTGCCCGCACCGGAACCAGCCCGCGCAGCACCCGCCACCACCACGACAGCAGCGGTGATTGCGCCTGTCTCCAACAGTGTGGCTTTGGCGATCCCGGCCAGCCTGCCCGCCCCGGCGCGCGCCCCGGCGACACCAGACCTGCCGCCCGCGCGACCCAATGCGGCCCAGCTTGCCGCTGCGGCCCCGTCCAGCCAGCCCGCGCCTGCGCAAACCCCGGATGCCCCCCAAGCCACGCAAGCGCAACCCGCCGCACAACGGCTGAAGGCCGCCCTGGCCTTTTCAGGGGCCGAAGGCGAGGTCGATCCGGTTTCTGTTGCCGCGTTCCAAAGCTTCATGCAGCCCGGCGATGTCACGGCCGCCGGTGACCCTTTGCGCGACGGAGTGTCAGCGTTGTTGGCGCAAGTGCCATGTGCCCGGCTTCAGGTGAATTTTGACCCCGACACCGCGCGTTTGAGGGTCAATGGACACATTCCGCAAGACGATCTTCGGGCACCGGTTTTGGCGGCCTTGCAACGCCAGATGGGCGACAGCATCACCGTCTCTGACAACATTCTGATCCTGCCACGCCCCCAATGCGGTGCGCTCAGCGGGATCAATGCGGTGGGCTTGCCGCAATCCACCGATCGGTTCAACAACCCGCAGGTGATTGGATCTGACACCCATGTAAAAGTCGAACGCTTTGTCAAAGATCAACTGCTGAGCTTTGATCTGACCGCGCCCGATTACGATGCGTTTGTTTACGTTGATTACTTTGATGCCGATGGCAACGTGCTGCACCTGTCGCCCAACGATCAAGTTGCGTTGCGCCTGGCCCCGGCGCAATCAGTGTTCCGCATTGGCATTCGCGACGTTTCCGAGCAAGGGCTGCAATTGCGCATTGGCCCGCCGTACGGGCAGGAAATCGCAGTGGCTTTTGCAGCTTCTGTGCCGCTTTATGACGGGCTGCGTCCGATCATCGAGCCCGCCGGACCCTATCTGGAATGGCTCAAGGGCCGCGTTGACGAGCTGCGCGACGTGACGCCGGATTTCAAAGGCGAATGGATCTATTTCTTTATTTCAACGTCGGAAAGTTAGACCTGATCGGGCAAGCGTTTCAGCCCCGGGGCAGGTTTTCCGCAACGTAGATATGGGCGCTGCACAGGATGTGACCGTTCATGTTTTCGGTCATGGCGGCGTCAAACGCAAGGCGGCCAACTTCCCGGGAATCCTGCGCCACCACCACATTGAACACTCCCGATTGCAACGCAGCGCGACTGACTTGCGTCACTTCATGGCCAATCACAACGGATGCCGCGCTGACCTGTTCCTCTAAGGCACTGACCAAATGCGGCTGTCCGCCGCCGCACAGATAAACACCCTTCAGGTCGGGATATTGCGCAAACACTGTCTGAATGATCTCGCGTGTGGTGTCGGGGCATGTGCCATAGGGCTTGGTGCTGATCACGGTCAGATCCGCGCGCCGCGTACCCAGCGCCTGTTGAAAACCAGATTGGCGATCCAACAGATGGCGAAACTGGTAGTGGCCCAACAAAACCGCCACGTGGCCTTCACCGGGATCCATCATTTCACACATCAGGCGGCCTGCGGTCTGTCCGGCCATGAAGTTGTCCTGGCCCACAAAAGCCGCCCGTTTTGAGCCGGGAACGTCAGATACAAGTGTCACCACGCGCACACCGCGATCTTGCAACATATCAATGGCCGCCTGTACGTCGGGGTTGTCCACCCCCACCGTGATCACCGAAGTGACCTCCTTTGGCACTTGGCGCAACCGGCGCACAACAGTTTCCGGCGCATAGGGGTCAAAGCCCACAATTGAGACTGTCAGGCCTTTGTGATCAAGCCGATTGAACGCGTTATCAATGCCTTGCCGAATCTCGCGGAAAAACGGGTTGGTGCCTTCTGACAGCAAAACCTGAATGTTGTGGCGTCGACTTGACAGCAACCCGCTCAGCGCGTCGGGGGCGTAACCCAGTTCCTGCAGTGCCTTTTGGATGCGCTCGGTGGTGTCTTTGCGCACGCCGGACCGGGCATGAATAACGCGGTCGATGGTGGAACGCGACAAGCCCGTCAATTCCATGACATCCTGCATGCTTACGCGATCTTTCATCATCTCACGTCACCTGGTCGACTTGTTCACAACACGCGCAGAGTTTGCCATTTCGAAAAAGATATCAAGTGACATTATCCGCTCGCTTTCCCGAGACACTTTAAGTTAGAGGCGTCATGAAAATGGGACAATACGAAAATATCAATTGACACAATTTATTCATCAACTTGCTACGAATTACTCATTTTGACTTGCAAGTAGCTAAGCTGAGACTAAAATAAAAGCATCGGGGTGATTTGGGCACCCTGATGCGCGAACACCGCAAGTCGAAACCTGCGATCAACGTTGGTGCCCCCAAAGAAGTGCATAGGGGACGGATTATGTCAGTCACGGTTGTCGCGATGGTCAGCATTAATGACGATGAGCCGCGCGCTTTGGCAGAGTATTTCCAGGTCACCGGTCCGTTGTTGCGCGACGCTGGCGCCAAGATCGTCAAGCGGTTTCATTTGCAGGAAGTGGTGGTTGGGCAGACAGCGCCGAAGTCCGTTATCATCGTTGAATACCCTAGCACCGAGGCCGTATCGAAAGTGTTTCACAGCGATGCCTATCGTCAGATCGAAGCTGTGCGTGACCGCGCGTTTTCGCAATACAGCGTCACCGTTGTTTCCGATGAGGAAAGCATGGCCGAGCCGCTGGCTTTGGTGGATTAAGACCTCCCAGAAGGCCGAAAACCGCGCCCAACGGGTCAGGCGCGGGTCGTTGCGAAAGTTTTAGACAAAAACAAAGTTCGCCGCGCTCAGATCAGAGGCATCAAGCATGTCGTCCAGATCGCGCAGGATGATCCGCTCGGAGCCGTAATCAATGCGCACATGCCCTGCGGTGTTGTTGAGAATGCTCAGATCACCAAAGGTCACGCCGCTCAATTCGATCACATCAAGGCCCAGCTCAAAGTCCATGATCCGGTCGGTCAGGGTATCCTCAACAAAGCGGAACGTGTCGGCTCCGGCCTGTCCGTAAAAACGGTCGGTGCCATCTCCGTCAACCAGCGTGTCATTGCCCGCACCCCCAAACATCCGATCATTGCCTGCATCACCGGCCAGAAAATCATCGCCGCCATTGCCGCGCAAACGATCCTGTCCATCCCCGCCCGAGATCAGATCATCGCCGCCGCGCCCGCCGATATTGTCGCGACCCTCCAACCCGCGCAGCAGATTGGCGCCGCTGTTGCCCTGGATCAGGTCATCAAAATCGGTGCCGTAGAGGTTTTCGAAGTTGATCATGCCCTCGATTGCGCCATTCGCGTCACGGGCAAAGCCGCCACCCAGATCATAAAGCGTGCCGTTGGGTGAATCGACGCCGTCAAGCGCGCTCCAGTCGATCAGATCAATCCCGTCACCGCCATCGTAGCTGTCGGTTTCGACCCGCGTTGTGACCCGTAAAATGTCGTTGCCATCGCCCAGCTCAATCGCGTTGATGCCATTGCCCTCCAGAACGATGTCGCGCTGGTTGGTGCCGACAAAATTCTCAAACCCGACCATGGTTTCGGTGTTGCCAAGATAGCTGGCGGTGCCGCCGGACAAATCATAGATGCCGTTGATCTGACCCGAGCCGGACCAGTCGATGGTATCGTTGCCGAACCCACCGGCAAAACTGTCGACACCGATGACGGTTGTGACCATGACCGTGTCGTCACCGCCACGGGTGTTGATGTTATTGGCGCCGTTGCCCTCGATCACCGTATCGCCAAAGTTGGTGCCAATGAAATTCTCAAACCCCTCCATGACTTCTTCGCTGGCGCCGTAACTCGCACGCCCGGTCTGAAAGTTATAGGTGCCCGCCGATTGCTGTGACGTGGACCAGTCGATGGTGTCGACACCAAATCCGCCCCGGAACGCATCAACGCCGATGGTGGTGGTCACCTGCACGGTGTCATTGCCGCTGCCGGTTTCAATCACATTGGCGCCGTTGCCTTCGATCACCGTATCCGCATTGCTGGTGCCAACGAAATTCTCGAACCCTTCCATGACCTCTTGGTCGCCATTGGCCAGCGCCCGCCCGGTGACAAAATTGTAGGTGCCACCCGTTTGCGACGAACCGGACCAGTCAATCGTGTCATTGCCAAAGCCGCCACGAAAACTGTCAACGCCGATCACCGTGGTCACCCGCACCGTATCATCGCCGCCGCGCGCATCGATCACATTGGGCCCGTTGCCCTCGATGATGGTGTCGCGGTTGTTGGTGCCGATCAGGTTCTCAAACCCGGTCATCGCTTCTGTTCCGATCCCTGCAGTGGCCTGCCCGGTCACCAGATCATAGGTGCCCCCGATCTGCGACGAGCCGGACCAGTCGATGGTGTCGTTGCCAAAGCCGCCGGCAAAACTGTCGGCGCCGATCACAGTGGTCACGATCACACGGTCATCGCCGCCCAACGCGTTAATGATGTTCGGCGCGCCGTTTTCGATGATGACATCGTCCTGATTGGTGCCGATGATGTTCTCGAAATCCTCCATCGCCTCGCTGGCACTGCCGCGTGTGGCGGTACCGGCGGCCAGATCAAACACGATCCCATCCTGCCCCACGGCCGACCAATCAATGGTATCGCGCCCAGCGCCACCGCGATAGGTGTCTGCCCCCACGCCCGAATTGATGATGAACGTGTCGTCGCCATCATGGCCGTCCAACACATTCACCCGCGCGTTTTCGATGATCGTGTCGCCATAGGCAGTGCCGGTCAGGTTTTCGAACCCCACCATGACTTCGACGTTGCCGTTGGCATCGCGCGCCTCGCCGTTGACCAAATCAAAAGTCGCCGAGGTTTCACCGCTGTTCGTCCACCAGATATGGTCGGTGCCGCTGCCGCCGAAAAACGCGTCCGACCCGATGGCCGAATAGACCTGCATCCAATCATTGCCTTGCTGGCCATAATACCGATCAACACCGCCGGCATCGGTGTCGCGGATAATGTCATTGCCGCGCCCGCCGTGGATGTCATTGCCCCCCGCGCCGTCAAACAGAATGTCGCCGCCGTCCCCGGCATAGATGTCGCGAATGCTCGACATGGTCACCGCGACCCCATCGATGATGCCCGAGCCGAGTTGCAGATTGATGATCGAGGCCGCATCAACTGCCGAGGTGTTGATGGTATCGCTGCCCGGCCCACCGACAATATTGGTCGAATGGCTGGCGCCTGCGGCATAATCCGAAAACTCGTTGGTGAAGATAAATGTGTCGTTCTGGCTGGAATTGGCGCCATAGGTCCACAAATCGATATCGTTGATCACAATCGGCGAGATCACCGCATTGTCATCATCGCGGATCTGCACGCGCCAGGTGCCCTGGCTGTCTTCGCCTTTGAACGCGGTCGAGCCAAACCGCCAATAGCCCGAGTAATTTTCGCTGTCGCCCGTATCAGCGATCAATTGCACGCGGGTGCCACTGGGCGAGGTCAGATAGATCTCAAGATCCGCCAGATCCGCGACAGAGACGAAATTGACCCCAAGCGTGATGTTTTCCACGTTAATGCCGCTGGCGAATGTCAGAGAGTAGAAATTCGACCCGCCACTTGTGGACCCTTCGGCAATGGTGACTTCGCTGTCCAACCCATCAACCCGGGCAGGCGTGGCCTCATTGGCGCTGGTGCTTTGGTTTTGCCAGGTTTCGGCCAACCGCACGGCAGCCTTGGCATCGATCAATCCAAACCCGTAATCGTTGGAGAAATGCAGACCGCCGCCATTCCAGTTGTCGGCGCCGTTGAAAAACCAGGTCGCGCCATTGGATTGCGTCGCCTGCTCTTCGCCGGTGGCTGCAGACCCCACATCACTGCCGATATGGCGCGACGAATAGGCGATGATATCCTGCACATCGCGCCAGCCCAGATTGGGATTGGCCTCGAGCATCAACGCCACCACGCCTGCCACTTGCGGCGCAGCCGCCGAGGTGCCGGTAAAGCCCGTATAGGCCCCCGGATTGCCCTGCACATAACCCGCATTGCCAACGATATCGGTGGTTTGAACGGAACTCCCCTCGCGACCATAAAACGCTGTGGTCAACAGGTTGGCGCCCGGGGACGAGCTTTTGTCTTCTGAATCGTTGGTGAGCTGGCTGTCAACTGGAGGCAACATGCCCTCATCGCTGACGCCGGCGACCACAATGGTGTGGCGCAGATTTTCCAGAGCTTCGCCGGTGGTTTCCTCGCGCAGGACCTGATTGGCGTCTTTGCGGCTGTTGCCGGCGGATTTCACCATGATCAGACCCAGGCCGTCGCGCCCGGTTTCGCCTGCGGTTTCAGCCGCGTCCACCAAACTGTCGCGGTCCCGGAACACCCCGGCGCCTTCACCATAACTCATTGAGATCACATCGTGATTGGCAGCGGTCGCGGCCTCAATCGCGGCCTCGACTTCATCGCGCGACCAGTCAGTTTTATAGCCTACCAGTGTCGCGCCAAAGGCAACCCCCACCGTTCCCTCACCGTCTTGCGACGCGCCAATGATACCGGCAACCGGCGTGCCATGGGCACCGACGTAACTATCATCAAAGGGGTTTGAGTCCGGATTCGGAAAGGCGTTGGCATCGTTGTCTTCAAAATCCCAGTCCAGATCAGTGCGGTAATTGTCAAAATCCGGGTGAGTGAAATCAAAGCCCCGATCCAGCACTGCCACGCGCACGCCAGACCCATCATAATCGTCCCAGACATCAACGACATTCAGGTCGTATTCATCCGGGTCTGTGTTGTTGAGATGCCACTGATTGATAAAGCGGGGGTCGTTGGGAAAGAATGCCATGGGAAAGTCTCCTGAATTTGAAAATGCGGCGCCGCGAAATGATGCGGTCGCGTTCAGGTTCGCAGGCTTGCGTCGGTGCCAGCGTCAGGAAACCGTCAGGCAAAGGTTCGCTCATGCTTAACAGCATCGTCAAAAGCCCCTAACCTGTCTGCATTCATCACCAGGAGATTTTACCAATGGCCCCGCTGAACAACGTCTTTCACAACGACCCAATCACGTTGAATTCCCGCCGTGCGATGCGCGTTATCGGCAAGCTGATCGAAACCTGGAGCATGGACCCGACAAGCCGGCCGGCGTCGGCAAAAATGGAGGGAAATGGTCGGTTGATTGTCTTTTCTGCACATGATTTCAAAGAGTTGTTGGCGGCCCTGCCCGAAGAAGATCGGCTTGGACCACGTGATTTCAGCCTGCGCAGCGGGGACAAAGAGATCACCGAGGTCGAGCTGGTCTTGCGCGATCCCAACCGTCTGACCCTGCTGTTGCCCGAACCCGAAGCAATGGCTCATCATCATCAGATGGCCAAGGATGGTGAAATGCCGGGTATCAAACTGGCGACGCTTTACCGCGATCTCGAACCCGGTTCACTGGACTCTGCACTGCCGCTCAACCAGGCCGGGCTGACCGAAACCGCGCCAGCGACCTATCAGGTGCATTATTCGGGCGAAAATCCGCTGGATGCGTTTTTGCGCCCCTATCTGGCCGCCTATTGTTGCACGCAATGCACCTGAAGTCCCGCCGCGCCCGCCGCCCCTTGACTGAGGCGGTGCATCTGGGCGGGATCACGGATCGGAAAACAACTTAGAAACCAGCGGCATAGCACATCGCGGTCCAAGTTATTGCCGGGGCCAAGTGCGTCTTGGCACAAGTCTTCAAACCGGGCCCAGGCGTCACGGGCCGCCGCATGTTCGCCCAGGTGCCAAAGCGCTGCAGCCTGCCAGGCAGGAATGTTCAAAATTGCGCCCTGCCCGGCCTCGGCGGCGGCCACACATCCCGCATCATCGCCGCCCAAAAACCGGATCGGCGCGTGAAAGCCCCACTGAAAGGCGTGAATGGTCCAGCCCTGGTCGATCACCGTTTGACTGAGCCCGCGCGCCAAAGGCACATCATCGGAAAATGCCGCCCCCAAGGCCGAGGACAGCACAGTCCAGGGATCGTTGGGATTGCAGCTGCGCGCCATGTCAAACCCGGCTGCCGCCTGATCATATTCGCGCAACAAACAGCACGCCCAACCCCGATGCAGATGCGCACGCGAATCCAGTGGGTCAAGCGACACGGCTTTGGAGGCTGCCTGTTTCGCCTCAAGATGGGTTTTACGTTCGCGCATCCGCCCCGGCACCATCAGATGCAGCCCATTGTTGAGCCGCGCCAGGCTGGAATACCCCATTGACGCATTTGGCGCCAAACGGATCACCTCGTGGAACTGGGCCGCTGCAGATTGCGCGCTGGCCGGGCGAAAACTGTCAAGCTGGGTGTTGCCCATCAGCCAGTGATCAAACGCCCGCGTTCCCAATCGGTCATGCGACAGCTCGTGCAAACGGGCCTGCGAGATGTGCAGCGACAGCGACGCGCCCAATTTGGCAATCAGGGCGGCCTGGGTCGACATCCAGTTGTCGGTCAATCCGCGCCAATGCTCGCTCCATAAAACGACACCGTCATGGCACCGCGTCAACACTGAGAACAAGGTCAGCGTTCCTCCTTGCGCCACCACTGACACGTCAAGCACCGTGTCCACGGTATCGTGCGAAAACGACTGATCGACGATTTCAAAGCCACGAAAGCGCAGCAATGTGGCCAAAAGTTCGATGCGAAACAGCCGGGCGATGCCAGTCGCGGTGTCGCTGCCGCTGGCCTCGATCGGGGCCAATCCGATGCGCAAGCGATTGGAAACAACCGGCTGTGGCGCGGCCTGGGGCGCTTCGCCCAGCTTGATCCGAGCAATCAACGCCTGGGTTTCGAGACTCGGCTCGACATCATAGTCGCGCTCAAGCCGGGCCCAAAGCTGGTCATAAAGATCCAACGCGCGCCCGGTCTGACCGGCGCGGTGACTGGCTCGCATCAGGTAACGCACCGCCTGCTCGTTGCACGGATCCAGCGCCATCAATGCCGCAGCAGCAGGCGCCGCTTGGGGCTGCTCCAACAGAGTGTTCAAGCCATCACGCAGCCGATCTTCATACTCAGACCGCTTGAACCGCAACCAACTGGTCAGCATTTCACCCCGGATCGGCAGATCAGCCAACAGGCGATCAGGGTGCAGCGCGCCACTGGTCAGCCCATCAGGGACCGCGCCGTGGGCCACCACCTCCAGCGTTTGCAACACGTCCGCGCTCAGCCCATCGGGCACCAAACCGACCGAGGCGCGGTCAGCGATCAGTACCCCCGGCCCCAGCAGTCGGCCAAGTTCGTGCAACGTTTGGCGCAGGTTTTGCCGGGCCCGCGCGGGTTCTGAGCTTTCCCAGATCATCGCCGCCAGGGCCCCACGATCAGATCGGTGCCCGCTGCTGAGTGCAAGGTAGGCCAAAATCAACCGCGCCGGCGTTGACGCCAGCGGGCTTTCAATGCCGCCAAGGGTCACGCCAAATCGCCCCATCAACGTCAGATGCAGCCCCATGTTCACACCGTCCCATAGAGCGACCAGAGCGTTTCAGATCGGGTTGGGAGACCCAAGGCCGCGCGCGCCACTGCGACTTCGGCAACCTTATGCGTGGCGTTTGCACAGATCTGGGTGCGCAATTTCGGGCTAAAACCAAGGGTTTCAAGCGCGCCAAGCGTATCTGGGCGGTCTACATCCGGAACTGCAAAATCGGGTGTCGGGGTCAAAAGCGGCGCAATTTCAGGGCGGCCAAGCGCGTCGGCGCGCGCCATCACAGACTGTTCAGGTCCGGACAATGCAACGTGATTTTGATGCTTGTGGCGCACAACGCTCAGCCCGAATTCCATCTGAAACACCTCTCGCACAGCGGATCGAACACTGGTTTTGACATTTGACGCAGCAGCCATGCCGAAACACAAGCTGCGCCCGTCTTGCATGCAGGACCATACCACATGAACCACCGGCAATCCGGGATGCTGCAACGCCAATACACCCGTCTGGCGCGATTGACGGCGTGGCCAGGTGCGCAGAGATGTCTCAAGTGTGTGCATCGCCGTGGCGCAGGGCGACAGCGCCGGCCTCTTCCCAGCCCACCACACATGACACAGCCACCGCTCGACCAGTTCGCAGGCCGCACGCTCGGCCACGTTTGGATCATCTGGCGCGCCTGCCGCGGACCCTGTCAGTTGGTTCTGATCTGCCAGCGACGACCGCGCAAGGGTGGCGCGTTCCGCACGCTCGCTGTCATGGCGCACTTTTGCTTGCCACGGCGAAGAGCCAATTCCAGTTGCCGATATCCACAGGGCATCCTGGCGCACAGCCGAAGCCTGTAGGCAAAGCGCTGGAACATCGGGGAGCGGACCTTGGAACATCGCTCAAAAGCACCACCACTGGAGCCGTTCGTCAATCACCTGCAGCAAAATCTATGACCTTAGGCAGACCCGCCCTCAATCCGTGCGACAGCCAGCATGCCATGGTTGACCGAACCGACAGTCAACGCCTTGGCCGTTTGCTTTAGCAAATCGCCCAATTGCGCAACGCTGGCCGCAGGTGTGGTGTGAAAATCAGCCACTCGCCAGCGGATCAAACGCCAATAGGCCGCACGGAATGCATCGTTCAGGATCGGATTTTCAATCATCTCAGAGAGCGCAAACAAAAACCGCGACCGGATTTCAAAGTAGTCTTCAACAGACTTTGTTTCGCCCATTTCAAACATGCCCAGAATGCCTGCCACGGTCATCGCGTGGGTTTTGGGAGGTGCTGTCGTGGGCGCACATTTTGCCACCGCCTCGATCAGGGCCGTCGCGGCCTGAAGGTCATCATCTCGGCGTTCAGGATCCAGGGCAACAATCACCGAACCCACGCCGGATTTCACGGCAATCATCCGTTCGTAGGCCAATCGTTGCAACGCCTGACGGATCGGCGTTCGCGACACACCAAAGCGTTGCGCAAGCGCCACTTCGTGCAACATCGTGTCCTGACCATCCACGCTGAGGCAAATATCGGCCCGCAACGCTTCAGCGATGTTTTCGCTCGACTTTCCCCGGTGTAGCAAATCTGCCCCATGCCTTCAAATTAACGGAATGCTAAAATTATGAACGAATGCCAATGATCAACGCCTGTGTATAGAGGCGCTTATGTCTGCGCGTCTGGCAAGCAAGAAAGCACATTATTTTGATGCAAACACCTTTATTTGATCGCGAAACCACATCAATCCGCGCGGTATTTGCAGCGCCAACCGGAGGCCACGTCGCGATGTCGGGCTTTCCAGGATTGATGACCAGCATTGACGGCACGCCCTACATCGATCCCGGCGCAATGGCCGAAACTCTGGCCGGGCTGCGCAACGCCGGGTCTGAACACGCCTTGATCCTGACCCAGGAAGCCGAACTGCCCGCGCAGGCATTTGATTTGCTTAAGGCAAGCGCGGATGCGCAAGGCCTGAGCGTCGATTTCGCCCCCATCATTGATTATTCTGTTCCAGATCAGGCGTTTATGAAAAGCTGGAGCCAGCACAGCACATTGATCCACGCCGGCTTGAAAGCAGGACGCACGATGTCGTTTTGCTGTCAACATGGCGCAGGGCGCAGCGGGCTCGTGGCCGCATTTGTGTTGATCGAATGTGGAATGCCCCCCAAACAGGCCATCACCCGGGTGCGCGATCATTTCAACGAAGCCATCGAAAATGACGATCAAGAGAATTGGCTGCTCGCGCGCCGCTGAGGTGTCACATTGGCGCCCAAATACCGACACACCTGCTGCGTAGAACCTGTATACAAGTTGACCACCGCAGCAGACAACGCTCCTAACGACCAGACCCCGCGCTGTTTGCTCCGTTGGCCAACCTGACGACCCTGTTAACCAGTGAACCCAGTCTGTGGCGATGATCGTTCATCATCTGTCTTGTCCCAAAAGCGTGCCGCCGGTCCTCGGTGCGTTTCCCGACGAACGACCATCACGCCCCCCCGATGGGCCGGCACAGGCAAACGAAGCGTGCGCGTTTTATTGATACTGTCTGACGTTCCATAACTTGCGCCCCTTTTGGGGGGTGCATTTTTGGGCAAATCCGATCAACACCGATGTGCAACGGCAACAGCAAGTTCGGCAGTTTGTCAAAGAGTTGCGCCAGCTCGGTGGGTCACACCGCCCAGAACAGAAAAAGAGCGACCCATTTGGGCCGCTCTCAAAAGGTCGACTGTCGCGACTTGGTTTAGCTGGCTTTGCGCTTACGACGCGAGGCCAATCCCATCGCACCCAGACCAAACACCAGCAGCGGCATCGCGGCGGGCAGTGGAATCGGTGCCACATCGCTTATGAACTCGCCTTTGAACAACGAGCCAAGCCGGTCGGGCGCCGTCGCAAGAACGGAGATCGCGCCAATGTCTTTGCCCAGGAAATCAGCCGTCGTCAGGTTGATGCCCATGGCGTTGTTGTAAATCGCCATATCGCTTGCGAACAAAGAACTCGAGCCATTGGGTTCACCAAACACGACACCGGGCGTGCCAATTGCTGTCGAATAAGAGTTGGCGCTTGAGGCATCAAAAATGTTGCCAAGACCGGTGAACTGGTTGGCGGTGAACCCTTTGATAAAGACCGACCCAACACCATCAGACGCGCCAGTTGCGGTCAACTTCATCTCGATACCGCCGCCGACCAGGTCGGTCACGGTCAGCGTCAGAATGTCATTGATGTCTTCGGAGTTTCCTTCCTGCACAATCAGTGGCGTCGTTTCAAAAACGGCTGTCAGGGTGGCCGCCTGCGCGCTGATGGCGGTGCCCAACGCAAAGATGGCAGGCAATACAATGTTCTTCAGATACATACTTTTTCCTCACACTAAATATTGCGGCCAAATTAAGCCGATTCGGCGGCGTCGCCAACAAGATTGCAGGACTCACGGTTGACCAAAAACCAATCGCAAGCAGCTGCCTATCATTGTTCTCAATTCAGATACAAATCCGCCTTATTTTCCAGCAGTGCATGTTAGACCCACTTTGCCAGCGGCGGCAGGCTCATCAAAACGGCGTTCGCATCATGGCCGGTTTCCAGACCGAATTTGGTGCCCCGATCATAAACCAGATTGTATTCCGCGTAGAGCCCACGGTGCACCAACTGGGCGTCCTTGTCGGCCTCGGACCAATCCTGCACCCGGCGTTTTTCCACCAAAGGCACATAGGCCGGCAAAAACGCGCGCCCGATGTCCTGGGTCAGGCTCAGATCCGCCTGCCAGTCACCGGTGCAGTGGTCATCCATAAAAATGCCGCCAACACCGCGCGCGCGGCCCCGGTGGGGAATAAAGAAATACTCGTCCGCCCAAGCCTTGAGACGCGGATAGTGTTCGGCCCCATGCGGGTCGAGATGCGCCTGCTGGGTGGCGTGAAAATGCGCGGTGTCCTCGTCATATTCCAGGCAGGGGTTCAGATCAGACCCGCCACCGAACCACCACGCATGCGGTGTCCAGAACATGCGGGTGTTCATATGCACCGCGGGCGCGTGCGGGTTTTGCATATGCGCCACCAGCGAAATGCCCGACGCCCAAAACCGTGGGTCATCTTTCATACCGGGAATGCCTTTGCGCGCGGCCATTGCCATTTGTGCGCGTTCGCCCAGTGTTCCAAACACTTCGGACACGTTGACACCGACTTTTTCAAACACCCGCCCGCCGCGCATCACGCTCATCAAGCCACCGCCCGCATCCGAGCCATCGTCCGAGGTTCGCTTGGTTTCGCTGACATCAAACCGCCCCGCTGGCGCGTCCGACATTGGCCCGCTTGCATGGGTGTCTTCCAGCGTTTCAAAGGCGGCAACGATGTCGTCGCGCAACTGGCGAAACCAGGCAGCGGCGGTGGCTTTTTCGGTGGCGAAATCTGTGCTCATTCAGCGGGTCTCCATAACGTTTTCCGCACCCTAACAGGCGGATTTACAGAGTCTATCCCGGTTAGTGTGCAGGCGCGGCCACGGGGTCAAGCAACGTGCGCCCGCCGTCCAGTGTCAGGATCTGCCCTGTCATGAAACCGGCGGCATCCGACGCCAGAAACTGGATCGCTTCGGCCAGTTCCGAGGGCGCGGCGATCCGGCTGAGCGGGGTGTGGTCTTCGATGTCCTGGCGGTACTCGCGGTTGTCTTTCAGCGTGGTTTTCAGCGATGTGCTCATGACCGAGCCAAACGCCACAGCGTTGACCCGGATGCGTTTGGGCGCCAACGCCACCGCCAGCGAGCGCGTCAATTGATCAAGCGCTGCCGAGCTGACCGAATAGCCCAAAAGATCGGGATGGGTGCGCCGCGCCGCAATCGAGCTGAGGTTGATGATCGATCCCGCCGGCCCTGTGTCCTGATCTTCGGACTGTTTGATCATCCGGTTCGCCACCAGCTGGCTCAGCCGCAAGGCCGGCATGACGTTTTGCTTCAAAAGATCCAAGACCGAGTCATCATTGGGATCAAGTGGGTCGGAAGAGATCACTTGCCGTGCGCCATTGACCAGCACATCGACCTGGTCAAACGCATCCAAAGTGGCCGACAGCAGATTGGCAATGGTCAGTTTCTCGCGCAAATCACCGGCAAAATAGCGCACATTGCTGTCCTCTGACGCCTCACCCAATTCTTCGATCAGGCGTTTTTCGTCCATATCGGCAAAGACCACATTCGCACCTTTTTCGGCGAACTGGCGGCCTATAGCGAGGCCGATGCCGTTGGCCGCTCCGGTGACGATGGCGGTTTTACCTGCGATGGAAAAGGACATGGGCGACCTCCGGATTGCCGTCGTATGCTAGCGCGTTTCAGCGCCGAGGGCGAGAGGGGCGCGAAGCGGCAAGCACTTTAAAGCGCCCATCGCCACCCGCGTCGCGCAGTTGCGCAAAGTATTCACCCAAAGTAGATTCGTAGGGCAAATGGCGATTTGCCACCATCCAAAGCGTGCCGGACGGCGCCAAAAGTCGCGCGGCGGCACCGATAAATGCACGCCCAAGCCCCGGATCCGCGCTGCGCCCGGTGTGAAACGGCGGGTTCATCAGAACTGCGTCGGCGCGCCCGTCTGGTTTCCAGCTGACGGCGTCATCCCAGTGAAAACGCGCCCGCGGATCATCAACATTGGCGCGCGCGCACTCTAGCGCAACATGATCCGCCTCGACCAGATCCAGCTGTTCAATGCCCGGCCGTGCCAGCGCGCAGGCTGCCAGATAGCCCCACCCCGCGCCAAGATCGACGACCCTGCGGCCCAGTTTTTCGGGCAAGGCATCTGCCAAAAGGCGCGACGCCGGGTCGATCCCATCTGCCGAAAACACGCCCGGCGCGGTGGTAAATGCGTCGACCGTGCCAGGCTGCGCGTGCCAATCGGCCAGAACATCGGCGTCGCCTTCGATCCAGAACAGCTTGCCATGGGCCTTTGACACCACGCCGTTGATACCAACCCGTGCCTTGACCGCCTTGAGCACACTGTCGATCCCGTCGGTTTTAACGCCGTCCACAATCACCGGACCCTTTGTGATGGCCATCGCCGCCGCAATCGTCGCGCGCGCCTGTGCTTTGGCGCGTGGCAAGCAGATCAAGCTGGCATCGACTTGAACGGGTGGGTCGAGAACGCAAGCATACCCTTGCTGCGACAGCCCTTGATGATCTGGGAAAAACGGCTGAATGCAGACCACCCGATCTTTGGGCAGCGCGCTCAGATCAGCATCCGCACGGGCGTGAAAGACGGCAACCGCCTCAGATCCGGGCAGCTCAAGCCCTGTGTCGGACAGGGCGAGCGACAAGCGCGGTGACATTTTGGTCTATTCTTCTTTTTCCATGGTGCATTGCAGCGGATGTTGATGACGGCGTGCAAAATCCATCACCTGACCCACTTTGGTCTCGGCAATCTCATGGCTGAACACGCCCACCACCGCCACACCTTTTTTGTGCACCACCAGCATAATTTCGAACGCCTGCGCGTGGGTCATGCCAAAGAAGCGCTCAAGCACATGCACGACGAACTCCATCGGCGTGTAATCATCGTTCAACAACAACACCTTATAGAGCGGCGGGCGCTTGGTCTTGGGGCGGGTTTCCACAAGAATTGAGGCATCGCCATCATCATCTTGTTTGTCAGCCATCATCAAAGGCGTGTGCAGCATGAAACAGCTCGGGTCCGGATCAGGATTGGATTGGGCGTGGGTGCTTATATAATGCAACGAAAGGATTCGAAAAGAGGACAGCGTGCCAACACTCTATAACAGACGTAAACTTACACGACCATGAACACTCAACTGACCACAGTCGGCTTTGATGCCGACGACACGCTTTGGCACAATGAGCGTTTTTTTCGCCTGACCCAAGAGCATTTTACAACTTTGCTCGCCGATCACGCCGATCCTGACACGCTGGGCGAACGCCTTTTGGCGGCTGAGCGGCGCAACTTGGGGCATTACGGCTATGGCATCAAAGGCTTTGTGCTGTCGATGATCGAAACCGCAATCGAGGTCACCGAAGCCCGCGTGCCCGCCAGTGTGATTGCGGAATTGATGGCCACAGGGCGCGAGATGCTGGCCCATCCCATTGAATTGCTGCCCTTCGCGCGTGAGGCGATCGAGACGGTGGCCGACACCCACCGGGTTGTGCTGATCACCAAGGGCGATTTGCTGCATCAGGAACAGAAACTGGCGCAATCGGGACTGGGTGATCTGTTTGACGGCGTTGAAATTGTGTCCGAGAAAACGCCCGACACTTACCGCCAGATTTTCGCGCGGCACGGACATGGCCCCGAACGGGCGCTGATGGTTGGCAATTCGATGCGCTCGGATGTGGTGCCTGCGATCACCGCCGGGGGCTGGGGGGTTTACGTTCCGCATGGGCTGACCTGGGCCATCGAGCACGCGCCCGAACCTGTCGACGCGCCACGCTATCGCACCCTCGAGCATCTTGGCGGGCTGGCCGAATTGGTAGGCAAAATTGGGTAGAAACACCGCCACCCAAAAGTGACGTGAGTCGCCTTATTTCCGCCACATTCACAGGTTTGGGGTGACATGAACAACGCACCCCAAGATATTGATTTGGCGCTGCGAATTTGTCGGCCAAATGTCGCACTCTCCCCCGATAGAGCGGGTTTATTTTAACTTTTTCGTATGCTACTTTCTGCACGAGCAAAGTAAAAAAGCCAGTCGGATAACCGGCGGCGTGAGGCAGCAAAAGGCGATACATCGTGCAGGTTCGGCGCAATAGCCCGGCCCGTTGGGCCCTATTTATGTTAACTGCAATCTGGTTGTTTGTGGTGCTTCCGCTTAGCGTAAGTGCCGCACCCTATGCCGCGCATGTGATTGATGCGCGCACTGGGGAAGTCTTGCATTCCGAAAATGCGGACACCCGATTGCACCCGGCATCTCTCACCAAAATGATGACGCTGTATATAGCGTTTGAAGCGGTGCGGAACGGGGAAATTTCGCTGGATAGCACCGTGAAAATCTCCAAACACGCGGCCAGTGAACCGCCCTCGAAGCTGGGATTGAAGACCGGTCAGCGCATCAAGCTGCGTTATCTGATCCGGGCGTCGGCGGTGAAATCGGCAAATGACGCGGCCACGGCAATTGGCGAGGCGATCAGCGGCAGTGAGGCCGCGTTTGCGCGGCGCATGACACGCACGGCCAAGGCTTTGGGCATGACGCGCACCACATTCAAGAACGCCCACGGGTTGACCGAAAAGGGCCATATGTCGACGGCGCGTGATATGACGCGGCTCGGGCGGCACCTGTTTTATGACTTTCCGCAATACTACAACCTGTTCAAGCGACGCTCGACTGACGCCGGCATCAAATCAGTCAGCAATACGAACCGGCGCCTGTTGGATGCCTATCGCGGCGCGGATGGGATCAAAACCGGGTACACCCGTGCGGCGGGCTTTAACCTTGTCGCCTCGGCCCGGCGCGGCAATGAACGGGTGATCGCCACAGTTTTTGGCGGCAAATCAACCACCACGCGCAATGCCAAAGTCGCCGAATTGTTGGATCTTGGCTTCCGCCGTGCGCCGTCACGGGCGCCAGTGCGCAAACCCAACCGCCCCGCCTATGCCGGCAACACCCCTGCCCCCGGCGCATCCGGCAAGACCATCCGACTGGTTGGAGCCGTGCAAAAGAGCCTGCGTCCCAAGGCTCGGGCCCGCACTGTTTTGGTGGCCGAAGCTGTGACGGACACGGCCGCGGCGCAAGAAGCCGCAATCAAGGCCGGAATTGACGCCGCTGTCGCCGCAGTGAAAGCGCCACCTGTCACGGTGGCTGAGCTGAACGAGCCGGTCACCATCGCATCGGGCAAAGCACCCCGGAAAACCAAACGCCCAGCCGCACGCCCCAACGATCTGGTGCTGGCCTCGGCTTTGGCAACGGCAAAAGCGGAACCAAAACAAGAGATTGTCACCCGGTTGTCCACCTCCGGCGGGCGCCATTGGGGCATCAATGTGGGGCGTTACATCAGCCGTTATCAGGCTGAAAAAGTATTGCTGCGCACAGCTTTGGCCGAGATGTCTACACTGGATGGCAGCTTGCGAAAAGTGGTCCAATCGTCGCGCGGATTTGACGCGAACTTTTTGGGCATGACCCGGGAAACCGCCGATTTGGCGTGTCGTCGATTGCAGGCGCGCAATGTCAGTTGTTTTATGATTGGCCCATCCTGAGGCTGGGGGCGCTGCCCCCGCCCTGCGGGCTCCCCCGGGATATTTGAAGCAAGAGGAAAAAGCGGTTCAAGGTTTGGGGTGATCATCCCAGTCTTTGGACAGGATGCGCCGGCTGTCGCCTTCAGGGTCGTCGTATTGATTGGATCGCACTGTATAGAGAAAAGCCAACAGGCCGAGAGCCCCGAGACTGATCGAAATCGGGATGAGCCAGCCGAGAATTGTCATTTGGAACCGCGCAGTCTGAGGGCGTTCAGCGACACTGTGATGGAACTGCTGGACATGGCAAGGGCTGCGATCAGCGGTGTTGCAAGGCCGGCGATGGCAAGTGGCACGGCGATCAGATTATACAAAGTTGCGATGCGAAAGTTCTCGCGGATTCGCTTGGTGACCTGACCCGACACAGCGATGGCGTTTGGGATAGGTGTCAACGGAGCGCCCAGCAGCACGATATCGGAGGCGGTGCGTGCGGCATCGAGGGCTGTTGCGGGCGAGATCGAAACATGGGCTGCCGCCAAAGCGCCTGTGTCATTCAGGCCATCACCAATCATCAGAACTTTGCGCCCTTGATCTGCAAGATTCTGAACATAGGCTACTTTTTGCGCAGGCAATGCATTGGAGTTCCAGGTGATGATGCCCAAAGCCTGTGCCATATCGCTGACTGCCGTATTGGTATCACCCGACAGAAGCACCACATCAAGGTCTGCATTTTTCAGGGTTCGCACGGTTTCAACAGCACCTGGGCGCAGCGTATCGCGAAAGGTGAAAGGACGCGGCGCGCGCCCGTCACCGGCGCTGAACCAGACTGCGGTGTTGTGGGTTTCTGGCGCGTTGAGCCAACTGGCGCGCCCCAATTTGATCTCGCGGTCCTTGTATCGCGCATGGGTGCCATAACCCGGGCGTTCCTGCACGTCCGTCAATTGCGCGGCGCGCACACCGGTGGCACGCGCGGCCTTGGTCAAAGCCTGAGACAATGGATGATCCGAGCCTTGCGCCAGAGCCAGCATGAGTGACATATCCTCGGGGGTGTGATCACCCAGGTTGGTCACCTCAGGGGTACCAGTGGTCAGCGTACCGGTTTTGTCGAAGACCACCGTGTCCACCTGTGCCAGCCGCTCAAGTGCGGTGGCGTTTTTGATCAGCAGCCCATCGCGGAACAATCGCCCAGACGCCGCCGTGGTAACAGCAGGCACGGCCAGACCAAGCGCGCAGGGGCAGGTGATGATCAGCACGGCGGCGGCAATATTGAGCGCCACGCGCAGATCGCCCGACCACAGATACCAGCCAACAAACGCCAGACCCGCAAGGATATGCACGCCCGGCGCATAGAGTTTGGCCGCCGTATCGGCCAATGATGTGTACCGCGAACGCCCGGATTCAGCGACAGCAACCAGCGTGCTGAGTTGGTGCAGCGACGTGTCGGCACCCACGGCGGTGGCTTTGACAACCAACGGACCGGTCAGGTTGATTTCACCGGCGCTGACGGCCAGACCCGGTTCGGCAAAAACCGGGAGGGTTTCACCGCTGAGCAGTGAGCGATCAAGCTCGGAACACCCAGAGCTGATAACGCCGTCCACAGGCAATCGCCCCCCCGGGCGGACCCGCACCAGATCGCCGACGCGCAGCGCTGATACTGGCGTTTCGACCTCGCCCCCGGCTTCGATCCGCCAGGCGCGGGGCACTTCCAATGCCGCCAGTTCCTGGGCCGCCGATCGGGCAACTGCGCGGGTGCGGTGATCAAGATAGCGCCCGGCCAGCAGGAAGAAGGTCAGTGTAAGTGCGGCATCGAAGTAGGCGTGATGGCCTGATAGCATGGTTTCCCAAAGTGAGGTGGCCAGGGCCAGCAGGATCGCCAGCGAAATCGGCACGTCCATGTTCAGACGCCTGACCGAAAGCGCGCTCCAGGCATTGGCAAAAAACGGCTGAGCCGCAAAGGCAATGGTGGGAAACGTGATGGCGGCCGAAATCCAGTGGAACATGTCGCGCGTTGCATCTGTGGCGCCAGACCAGACCGACACCGATAACAGCATGACGTTCATTGCGGCAAAACCCGCCACAGCAAGACGCACGAGCAAGGCGCGTCCGGCGGCGTCAGATTGCGGTGTGCCAAGGGCGGCGGGGTCCAGCTCGTGCGCCTCATAGCCCAGCTTGGCCAAGGCGGCGATCAGTTCGCGAGCGGTGACGTCGCTTTCGGCTTCGATCATCGCGCGTTTCAGGGTCAGGTTGACACGGGCCTGGCGCACGCCGGGATGAGCCGACAGACCACGCTCGACCGTTGAGATACATCCGCCGCAGTGAATACCGGGCAAAGACAGCGCCAGTTTGGCCTCGAGCGGCGCAGCCTCAAGACGCGGCGCCGGCATCGCGACACATCCGGGACAGACCGCAGGGGAAGGCGCGTGGGTCATTGAACCCTACCCGCGCACGTGCAGGATAACGCGTTGGCTGAATTCGGTCCCGTTGGCGGCGCGCGCCACCATTCGGATGTTCCAGTTGCCCGCAGCCAGATCAACCGGCGCCACATAGGCGGTGCCATCAAAGATAAAGTTTGGCTCGATGTCATCTTTGACATGGGTGGCGCGACCCAGTGTGGCGCTGAGCTTAGCGACCTCGACCGGAGCGCCCGCCTGATCGGTGATCGACAAAATCACCTGTCCCCCCCGCGCGTCGGCACGCACCGACCAGCCCAGCGCCTGTTGGGCGCTGCGTCGGGCATCAAATTCCTGGCTGGCCACGTAAGAATTCTTGACCTCAAGGCCCGGAAACGTGGCCACCGCGTTGAATGCCAGCACCAGGTTAACCGAGATGATAACCCCAAAAGCGCCGATAAAGATGGCGGCCACATGCCGTCCTGTCAGCTCGCGTTGCATCGCCATTGCTCAGTTCTCCCGGCCATTAAAAGTGCTGTCGCGATAGGCGCGATCGCCGTTGGTCAGATCTTCGACCCAAAAGCGGAAATCAGTGCGATCCGATTGTGACGGCACCGACCCGCGCGGCGAGACCACATAAACACGTTGCAAAAATGAGGTGTCGGCGGGCACTTCAACCGACGCATAGGGGGTGCCTTCGATCTGGACCCGCAGCGTCGGATCGCCCTTCAACGCAATGCGGAATTGGCGCGCATCGCCGGTTTTGTTGCGCAGACGCACATCATAAGTGTTGCGGATCGAGCCATCAGACAGGGTCACAAAGGTTGGGTTGCGGATCGGCGCGACGGTCATTTCGATATCCTGACGGATGAACAACGCAAACACCAGACCCACGCCCACCAGTGACCACATCGCTGTGTACATGATGGTGCGCGGGCGAAAAATATGCACCCAGATGCTTTTGGGCGGCTGGCCAGCACGCTCGTTTGCCTCGTCCGACAGCGCCATATAGTCGATCAGTCCACGCGGTTTGCCGATTTTGGCCATCACGTCGTCGCAGGCGTCGATGCACAACGCACAGGTGATGCACTCCATCTGCTGACCATCGCGGATGTCGATCCCTGCCGGACACACGTTGACGCAGGCCATGCAATCTATGCAATCGCCCATCGGCTCGCCCGCTTTGACCGGTTCGGAATGCTTGCGCGGCTCGCCGCGCCAGTCGCGATAACCCACCACCAGCGAGTCCTCGTCCAGCATCGCCGCCTGAATGCGCGGCCACGGGCAGGCATAGTTGCAGATCTGCTCTCGCGCGAAGCCACCGAAAAAGAAGGTGGTCGAGGTCAGGATCGCCACCGTGATGTAGGCCACCGGATGCGCGTTCAACGTCACCAGATCGCGCAGCAAAGTCGGCGCGTCGGCAAAGTAAAACACCCAAGCACCGCCCGTGGCCAACCCGATCAGCAGCCAGGTCAGCCATTTCGTCAGGCGCAGCCGCAATTTGCGCGCGTCCATCTTTTCCTGGCGGTGCAGGCGCAGGCGCGCGTTGCGATCGCCCTCGATCCAGCGTTCCACCAGAATGAACAGGTCGGTCCACACAGTTTGCGGGCAGGCATAGCCGCACCAGACCCGCCCCAGCGCCGAGGTGAACAGGAACAGACCGAGCCCAGCCATGATCAGCAGACCGGCAACGAAATAAAACTCATGCGGCCAGATCTCGATCCAGAAGAAATAGAACCGGCGGTTGGCCAGATCCAAAAGCACCGCCTGATCCGGCAGACTGGGGCCACGGTCCCAGCGGATCCATGGGGTGATGTAGTAAATCCCCAGCGTCACGACCAGAATGATCCATTTCAGATTGCGAAACGGCCCGGAGACACGGCGCGGAAAGATCGGCTCGCGCGAGACATAAAGGCTGGGGGCAGGATCGGGATGGCTCACCAAGGGACTCCGGGCATTGCTGTTTCTTCCTGTTTCTAGACCGTCACATTCGGGCGGGCTTTGACATGTGTCAAAAAGCACATCTTTGCTGCAGGTTTCGCATATGTCCGGTTAATCGCCCATAAAGGCTCCGCGAAACAGCCACAGTGCTGCCCGATTGAACGTTGATGGTAGCGCAAAATTCAGGAGGATTGCATCGTGACCATCGGCGCCCAAGGATTGAACATCGCATCCAACCCTTTGCTCAGCTCGATTGCTGGCACGGTTTACGCCCGATCCGGGCCAGTAACCTATGCATTTGAAAACGCCGGCGCCTTGACCGATCGCGGCAGCAGCAATTACCAGGGCGGGTCGAACTATACGTCTGCCTGGAGCACGGCCGACAAGGACGCCTTTCGCGCCGTTGTGCAACAGTTCATGGACGTTGCAAATGTCACCGTGAGCGAAGCGTTTTCGACCGCAAGCGCCGACATAACGCTGCAGATGGTCGACGCTGTGCCCGGCGGCTGGGGCGGTTATGCGGGCGGCGACACATTTGTGGTGGGCAGCGTCAACAAAGGTCTGTTGCTGCACGAATTCGGACACTCCATGTCGCTTGGGCACACCCACAGCGACAGCTTTCGCACCGATATCTTTCCAGGCGTGACAAGCAGCACCGACAGCGGCGATTTCGGCATGAACTCCAAGCTCTATTCGATCATGTCCTACAACTGGGAAGGCTATTCGGGTTTTTCCGGCAAGGTCTATTCACACGACTCGCTCGGCACGCTTGACATTGCATCGCTGCAGGCGATGTACGGTGCCAACTCCAACCATCGCACAGGCGATGACACCTACACCTTGTTGAACAAGGAATACCTGACAATCTGGGACGCGGGCGGGCGCGACCACATGGATTTCTCTGACGCGATTTTCGAAACCGTGATCGATCTGCGCGCGGCCCATCTGCAACTCGCCGAAGGCGGCGCCGGGCGTCCGTCTTATGTGGGCGATGACCCCAATGACTATGGCGGCTACACCATTGCATATGGTGTCACCATCGAAGACGCGACAGGTGGGATCGCCGATGACGTGATCACCGGCAACGCGGCGGCCAATATGCTGAACGGCATGGCAGGTAACGACAAGATCTATGCCGGCGGGCGCGCCGACCGGATCGATGGTGGGCTTGGGGACGACCGGATGTTTGGTGGCAAAGGCAATGACGTGTTTGACGCAGGCACCGGGCGTGACGTTTTTGTCGGCGGGCTGGGGATCGACACCGTGAACTATTCCGATGCCGGCCCCGGCCTGCGCATCGAGCTGGAAACGCTTGCGCGCAACACCGGATCTGCGCTGGGTGACCGGCTGTTCGATATTGAAAACCTGGTCGGTGGTGCCTACCGCGACGTCTTGCGCGGCGATGAAAATGACAACCGGATTGCGGGTGGCGACGGCCAAGACCTGCTGGACGGACGCGATGGCAACGACATCCTGCGCGGCGACGGTGATCGTGATCAACTTCTGGGTCGCGCTGGCAATGACACGCTGTTTGGCGGCGCCGGATGGGACCGTCTTGAAGGTGGTGCGGGCGATGACACTCTGAACGGTGGCGGGGGTCGCGATACGTTCGTGTTTGACGGCGGGCGCGACGTGATCGAAGATTTTGGCCTCGACCGTTTGGTGCTGGACTCCGACCTATGGACCGGCAATCTGACCCGCTCCGAAGTGATGGATTTTGCCCGGCTGAAAACCGGCGATCTGATTTTTGATTTCGACAATGGCAATACCCTCACACTTGAGGATTTCACCCAGATCAACCGTCTTGAAACTGTATTAACCTTGGCGTGAAAAGCACCCGGTCAATAGAACGCCCACTTCAAAAATACTCTCAAAGAGTTACTATCACCCGATAGAATCAACTTATTAGGGTGAAGAAATATGCAAATTGTAGACAACTTGGTCACCGGTTTAGGTGGCAGCGAAGGTTACGGTGAAATCACCATGCCGCGCGGCGACGACAATTCGTTTCAAGTTGATTTGTCACCGGTGTTTGAGCGCGGATTCCTGATTGACGGCAGCACCAGTACAACCATGTCAGTCAGCACTAATGGCTTCGTTACGGTGGGTTCATCCGCAAATTCCATCGCTCCGTTTTCTACAGATCTGGATGCAACGCGCAGTTTAACCTCCGGAGAAGTGCACATTGATGTCGACCAGACCAGCGACACGGTGACGGTCACCTGGGACAATTTGCAGCTTTGGAGCAATTATAGCGCGCCCGCTCTCGCCTTTCAGCTTCAGATCAAGGATGAAGGCAACGGTCTCGCTACGGTCACGTTCCGCTATGGCGACACGGATTTCAACGTCTCCCGGTATAAGAGTATTGGTGTCAATGGCTTCGAAGGACAGGGGTTCACAATACCAGAGATAAGAGACGCGCAACCCGATGAAGTGAGCTCAATCATTGGCAACACTGGCGAAGTCGGGGTTTGGGAATTTTCTCTGGCTGTCGGTCCCCAAATCGGCACAACAGGCGATGATATCCTTGATGGCAACGCGCGCAATGATGATATCTTTGGCGATGACGGCAATGATACCATCAGTGGGCGCGGCGGAAACGACCGGCTTTTCGGTGAAGGCGACAATGATATTCTGAACGGCGGGCGTGGCGACGATACCTTGTTTGGCGGCAGCGGCGGCGACACGTTGCGCGGCGGCACCGGGACCGACACCGCATCCTACCAAAATGCGACCAATGGGGTCACCGCAAACATGAGCGACCCAACCCAAAACACCGCCAGCGCGGCAGGTGACACCTATGTCAGCATCGAAAACCTGACCGGCAGCGCGCATGGTGACATCCTGACCGGCAACAATACCGACAATACCATTCAAGGTCTCAACGGCGATGATGTGATCTTTGGCGGCAAGGGCAACGACACCTTGTTTGGCGGCAACGGTAATGATTTCATCGACGGCGGCAAGGGGTTTGACATCATCAACGGCGGCGCAGGTTTTGATACGCTGAGTTATGAAGGCCAGAAAAAAGGCGTGAAACTCACGCTGAACACACTGGGTGATGAAACGTCCGGAGTCGAAACGACGTTCGGGATCGAGCGGTTGATCGGCTCGGATGTGCGCGACATCGTGAATGCCAGCCGCTTTGAAGCCGCCATCCTTGAGGGCGGCCTGGGCAATGATCGCCTGATCGGCGGGCGTAACAACGACACCCTGCGCGGCGATGAAGGCGATGATCAACTAAGCGGCGGCTCGGGCGATGACCTGCTGCGCGGCGGTGACGGCGCCGATCGGTTCATCTTTGCAACCTCCAACGGCAGTTCAACCGGGCCGGGCAGCGACCGTGTGCTTGATTTTGACGCGAGCGAAGACACGCTGGTTTTGCGTCTGGGTGACATCGCTCAAATCTCGGGCTTCAGCGGCACAGCGCAGGAGTTGTTTGACGCCTATGCAGTGAGCACAGCGGCGGGCATCGAGCTGATCTTTGACACCAAGACAAGTATCGAATTGATCGGCGTCACCGACCTGGCCGGAACCATCGCAGCTACGGAACTTTTCTGACGCTCAGGGCTGCGGCGCTTGTCGCCGCAGCCAGCGCACAAAGGCCTGCACCGGGGCCCGTAGAACTCCGGGGCGGGTCACGATATGATAGCCGGCGCCGGTGTCTTCGGTGAACAACACCCGCAGCCGCCCCGCCGCCAGATCAGGCTCGACGAAATGGCGCACGGTCACCGCAACCCCCTGCCCGTCGCGCGCTGCATCGAGCAACAGATTGCCCGGCAATTGCGTGCGCCGGGCCGTTATGCCGCTGTCGACCCCTTTCGAGCGCAGCCAATTGGTGGACTCGGTGGTGCCCAGTTCCTCGAGCCACGGGCAATCGGCAAGATCCGCTGGCGAGGAAATGGCTGCACCGCTGAGCAACGCTGGTGCGGCGATCACAACCATCGGCGAAGTCAACAGCGGCGCGCTGTCCAGACCCGGCCAATCGCCATCCCCATAACGCAAGGCCACATCAATTCCGCCGGGACTGGGCGCGATCAGAAACGGGGTCGGGTCGATCATCATATCCAGTTTGGGATGCACCTCGCGAAACGCCGCCAGGCGCGGCATCAACCAGGCCGAAGCAAACGTTGGCGTCGTGGTCACATGGATCGGACGGTCGGCATCGGCCTGGCGCAGATCGCCGACGGCCGCAGCAATTGCGGTGAACCCCAGATCAAGCGCGCGTGCCAGATGCGTGCCCTCACTGGTCAGTTGCAGCGCACGCCCGGACCTGTCCAGCAACACCACACCCATATGCTGTTCTAGTGCGCGCAATTGCTGGCTGATCGCCGCATGGCTGACATTTAACGCCTCGCCCGCCGCCACAACCGAGCCCGATTGGGCAAAGGCCGCAAACGCACGCAGACCCGACAAAGAGGGCATGTCTCGCCAATTCATATGTAAGCCTGCCTTACAGGATGGATTTATCGCTGACTCGCATAAAACCGCATTAACAGCAATAAAAAAGACACCAAACACAGCAACCACAGGAGCTTGATATGCTGAACATCTATGCCCACTCTTTCATGACGGCCACGCGGTCCAACTGTGTTCAACTGCGTGATCATCCCAAAACCAGCGCCGCACCAAAGTACCGGTGGTTGCCCAGCGGACACTGGTGGCTCAAGCCCACGCGCTGCGTTGATCTGGACCGTTTGTAGATCGACAAAACACAAAAAAAACCCCTGTCCTTGCGGGCAGGGGGGCAGTCAAGACGGCGTCGGCTTTTGCGGAGACAGTTGAGCAGCTCCCAAAAACCGACACCGCACATCGCGACCTTTCGGTCAGATGCTGCCTTGTGTGTCGGGGTTATTCGCCGCCCCCAAGCTGATGCACATAAAGGGCAACGGCACGGATTTCCGCCTGGCTGAGGCGTTCGGTCCAGGGCGGCATCACCCCGTATCGGCTGTAGGTGACAGTCTCGATGATGGTGTCGTAGTCCCCCCCATAGAGCCAGATCGCATCCGCCAGATTGGGCGCGCCCATATCGCGGTTGCCCATGCCGTTTTCCATGTGACAGGCCGCGCAATTGTCGGCAAACAGCACCTCTCCGGCCTCGGCGAGTGCGGGTTCTGGCGCAGTGCCGCCAGACAGGGTCAGCACATAATTGGCAACCTGGGCAATTTCTTCGGGTTCAAAGATTTCGCCGTAGGCTGGCATTTCCGAATAGCGCGCATCGTCATCATCTTCGTTTCGAATGCCATGCGCGATGGTCAGGTGGATGTTTTCGATGTCCCCGCCCCACAGCCAATCGTCATCCAACAGGTTGGGATAGCCCTTGGCCCCCGCCGCGCCCGAGCCGTGGCATTGCGTGCACCATGTGCGATAGACCGATGCCCCCGCCAGCACCGCATAGCTGTTGAGCGCCGGATCATCGCCCACGGCTGTCAGATCGACCGCCGCCAGTCGCGCGTTGATTTCGGCGTTGGCTTCTTCAACCGCGGCAATCTCGGCGGCCACTTCACCGCGGGTGGAATAGCCCAGAACCCCCGCCGTTGCGCCGGAAATCATCGGCCATGCGGGATAGGCGATCGAATAAAGCAAACCCCAGACCATGCAGGCATAGAACGTCCACAGCCACCAGCGCGGCATTGGGTTGTCCCATTCTTCAATGCCATCCCAGCTGTGCCCGGTGGTGCCGTTGCCATGTTCGTTGACTTTGTTTGGGTCGTTTTGGTCGCTCATGACTGTGACTCCTTGGGTTGGGCGGGTTTGTCATCATTGCGAAACGGAATGTCGGCCGTATCGCTGTAGGTTTTGCTGGCGCCGGGGCGGAACACCCAGGCAAAGATGCCAATGAAGAAGATGAACAGCAACAAAAGCATCCAACTGTCGGCGAATTCGCGCAAAAGGGAATAAAGTTCCATTGGCCCCTCCCCTAGCGGCTTGCATCAGGCGTGAAGGTCGAGAAGTCGACCAACGTGCCCAGCATTTGCAAATAGGCGATCAGCGCATCCGCCTCGGAAATGCCCGGCGCGCCATCAAAATTGCGCACCTGTGCCCCCGGATAGCGTTCGAGCATGTCGTCATAGTCGCTGTCCGGATCGGCCTGCGCACGAAAATCGGCCAGTGCATTGTCGATCATCGCGTCATCATAGGGCACACCAACAATGCGGTGCGTGGCCAACAGCTCGTCTATGTATTTGCCAGTGATCAGCTTTTTCTCAAGGAACGCATATTGCGGCATGATCGACTCCGGCACCACGCTTTGCGGATTGCGCAAATGGTCCAAATGCCAGTCATCCGAATAGCGCCCGCCAACCCGCGCCAGATCCGGTCCGGTGCGTTTGGAGCCCCACTGGAACGGATGGTCATACATCGACTCCGCCGCCAGGGAGTAATGGCCATAACGCTCGACCTCATCTCGCATTGGACGGATCATCTGGGAATGGCAAACGTAACAGCCCTCACGGAGGTAGATCTCGCGCCCCTTCAGTTCGAGCGGAGAATAAGGGCGCATGCCATCTACCTTTTCGATCGTATTTTCCAGATAGAACAGCGGTGCGATCTGCACGATACCACCGATGCTGACGACCAGAAAACTAAAGATCAACAGCAGCGTTGCGTTGGTTTCAAGTACCTTGTGTTTGTCGAGAATTGACATGGTTCCGGCCCTCCTTATTCGGCCGGGACGGCTGCTGCGAGGGTCTGCTCTTTGGCAGGGGCCGCGCGGACAGTCATCCACAGATTGTAACACATGATGATGGCACCGCTGAGGAACATCAGACCGCCAAGGCCGCGCACCACATACATCGGGAACTTCGCGCCCACGGTGTCAGCAAACGAGTTCACCAGGAAGCCATTGGCATCCACTTCGCGCCACATCAGGCCTTCCATGATTCCGGTCACCCACATGCTGGCGGCGTACAAAACGATGCCAATGGTGGCGAGCCAGAAGTGCCAGCTGACCAGCGACAGCGAATAGAGCCGCTCGCGCTTCCACAAAACCGGCGTCAAATAGTAAAGTGCGCCAAAGGTGATCATGCCGTTCCAGCCCAAAGCGCCGGAATGCACATGGCCAATGGTCCAGTCGGTATAGTGGCTGAGGCTGTTGACCGCGCGGATCGACATCATCGGCCCCTCAAATGTGGACATGCCGTAAAAGCCAAGCGAAATCACCATCATGCGGATCACCGGATCGGTGCGCAGCTTGTCCCACGCGCCCGAAAGCGTCATCAGACCGTTGATCATACCGCCCCAGCTGGGCATCCACAGGATGATCGAAAACACCATGCCCAGGGTCGAAGCCCAATCCGGCAACGCAGTATAGTGCAAGTGGTGCGGACCAGCCCAGATATAGAGGAAGATCAGCGCCCAAAAGTGGATGATTGACAGTTTATAGGAAAACACCGGGCGTTCGGCCTGTTTCGGGATGAAATAGTACATCATGCCCAGGAACCCGGCGGTCAGGAAGAAGCCAACCGCGTTGTGACCGTACCACCACTGGGTCATCGCATCCTGCACGCCGCTGAACAACTGTACCGAATGGCTGCCCCAGATCGAAACCGGCATCGACAGGTTGTTGACGATATGCAGCATCGCGACAGTCACGATAAAGGCCAGAAAGAACCAGTTGGCCACATAGATGTGCGGCTCACGGCGTTTGATAATGGTGCCCAGGAAGCAGGCCAGATAGGCGACCCAAACCACGGTCAGCCAGAGATCAACATACCATTCAGGCTCGGCATATTCTTTGGATTGCGTCGCGCCCAGAAGGTATCCGGTGGCGGCCAGCACAATGAACAGCTGATATCCCCAGAACACGAACCAGCCCAGATTGCCGCCCCAAAGGCGCGCAGCACTGGTGCGTTGCACGATGAAGAAAGAGGTGGCGATCAACGCGTTGCCCCCAAAGGCAAAAATCACCGCCGAGGTGTGCAGCGGACGCAAGCGCCCAAAGTTGCCATAGCCCTGCAACGCCTCAAAGTTGAGCCAGGGAAACGCCAGTTGGAAGGCAATAACAACACCGACCAAAAAGCCCACGACGCCCCACATCGCGGTCGCGATCACGCCGTAGCGCACAACTTCGTCGAAGTATTCATTGCTGGGCGCGCCCGCCGCGACCGGCTCATCGATCTGACGCAGGGTGTAAAGGAACATCCCCCCCGCCAGCAGCATAATGATCACCGCATGCACCATGTAAGCCAGATCGCGCGCGTAATTGACCCCGATCATCGCCACCAGCGTGACCAGGCCAAGCGCGATCAGCTTGATATAATTTGACATCTCACGTCCCTTCCCTTCCATCGGACAGACCTGTGGCGCGCCCGGAACAGTTGTTCGTAACGCCACATTTGACGGGTTCGCGCAGCGCCCGCTTTGATCTGCATCAAAAGTTGGGCGCCAGATCCACGTTCGAAGGGAAAGAAAGCGGTGGTTTAGGCGCGGATGTGGTGCATGCCTTGGAATTTCGCGCGCAACTCAGCGGTGCGCGGCGCCACACTTGCCGGATCGTTGGCGCGCAAAGCCTCGCCGATCAGCGTCGCCAGCGCGGGTGCGTCATCAACGGTGACACCACGGCGCACCAGTTCCGGTGTGCCGATGCGCAACCCGTTCATGTCACCGGGCACGGGCGTTGTCGGCAGCCCAATGCCACAGGCCAAAAAACCCGCCTTACGCAAGGTCTTGCTGGCCGCCTGACCACCGCCAAACCCATGCGCTTGAACCGCAAACTGATGCGATTGTGTGGCCTGACCCGCCACTTCGAACACTGGCAGATCCAACGCCGACAATGACGCGGCCAACGCTTGGGCCAAATCAACCATCGCCTGACCATAAGCCGCACCGTGATCAACCCAATCCAGCAGCGTCAGCGCCAAAGCCGCAGATTTGGCGGCGTCAAAGTTGGCCGTCATGCCAGGAAAGGCAATTGCATCCAGACGCTGCGCCAATTCTGCATCGCGTGTCACGATCAAACCGCCCGCCGGCCCGCCAAGGGATTTATAGGTGCTCATCGTCATCATATGGGCGCCCTGTTCCAGCGGGTTTGGCCACGCCGCGCTGGCGATCATTCCGCATTGATGGGCGGCATCAAACAACACCTTTGCACCCACCTCATCGGCGATTTCGCGTATCTCGGCCACAGGGTGAGGCACCAGATTAAGACTGCCACCGATGGTGATCAAAGAGGGGCGCACATCGCGCGCCAAATCAGCAAGCGCGCCCAGATCGACAGTGTAAGACCCGGCCTCCACAGGAGCGGGATGGCTGTGCAAGCCATAAAGCCCAGCGCAGCCATCGCGGTGATGGGTTACATGCCCGCCAATCGTATCCGGTGGAGCAATAATGGCATCCCCCGGCGCACAACAGGCCATAAAGCCATAGAGGTTGGCCAAAGCGCCCGAGCCAACCCGCACTTCCGCATAGGTTGCACCAAAAACTTGCGCGGCAAGCTCGGCGGCGATCACTTCGATCTCTTCAATCGCCTCAAGTCCCATCTCGTATTTGTCACCGGGATAACCAAGCGACGGACGGCTGCCCAAGCCTGCCGACAGCACCGCTTCGGCGGCGGGGTTCATCACATTTGTAGCCGGGTTCAAGTTGAAACAGGCACGATCATGGATGTGCAAGTTTTGCGCGATCAAAGCCTCGATGCGGTTCGCTGACGCGGCCGTATCGCGCGCTGCTGTGTCCTGTGCGAGACCCTGAATATAGTCTTCACATGTCTGGGGTACCCAGGGGCGCGGGGCAAGATAAGGCATAGATACACTCCGGTGTTTTGCCTCATCAGATCAGGCGCGCGCCCAAAGTGCAAATGCGTTCGTCAGACCAGAAAACCACCGTCACTGTCATCGCCGGCCTCGTCCATCAACCGCGCCATATCCGGCACCGTGATATTGCGCTTGCCTTGCAAAACGATCACGCCATCCTTCTTCAACGCCGAAATCTGGCGGCTCACGGTTTCCAGCGTCAGCCCAAGGTAATCCGCCATCGCTTCGCGCGTCAAAGGCAAGTCAAACACGGCCTTTCCATTGAATGTACCTGCTGACAAAACCGCGTCGCGACGTGCTATGATACTGAGAAGGCTTGCAATTTTTTCGCGTGCAGTCTTGCGCCCCAGCACCAGCATCCATTCGCGCGCGGCGTCCAGTTCATCAAGTGTCATTTCAAGCAGGCGTTGCCCGATATGGGGCGTGTGCAGCATCAGGTCTTCAAACGGCGCTTTGCGAAAACAGCACATCACCAGATCAGTGGTCGCCACCACATCATAGCTTGATCCCTCGCGCCCGGGCCTTCCGACAAAGTCAGACGGCAGCAAAAGCCCCACCATCTGTGTGCGCCCGTCTTCCATGGTTTGGGTCAAAGTGGCGATTCCAGACACCACGGATCCGACGAATTCCATCTTGTCACCTGACCACACAATGGTTTGGCCAGCCTCAAACGAGCGGTAGTATTTGATGTCTTCCAACACCGCCAGCTCATCGGTTTCACACCGCGCACAGACCGCACGGTGCCGGATCGGACAGTCAGAACAATCAACCGAAAAATTGGCCTCAGACTTCGCCATTTGTTGGGCTCCTTTGATCTGCATCAAGGAATATTGACACCGATCGACTCACACTATCGGCATGGAAAACAAATCTCAATTGGCAAGGCTGGGTCTTTTTGACGCGAAAGTGCCGCGTTACACCAGCTATCCGACAGCCCCTCATTTCAACGACACCGTCGGGCCGCAACACATGGTTGACTGGATTGAGAAGATCAGCCCGGGCAGTCAGATATCGCTCTATGTTCATGTGCCGTTCTGCCGGAGATTGTGCTGGTTTTGCGCCTGCCGCACCCAAGGCACCTTTAGCGGAGCCCCCTTGGCCGGATATTTGCGCACACTCAAGGCTGAACTGGACATGCTCGCACGCCACTTGCCGCGAAATGTAACGTTGTCGCGCCTGCATTGGGGGGGCGGCACACCTACGATGCTGGACGCGGCGATGATCGAGGATCTGGCTGGTGCGATCCGCGACGTCGCCCCTTTGGCGCCCAACGCGGAATTTTCAGTGGAAATTGACCCCAATGAAATTGACGCGCCCCGCCTGAACGCGTTGGCCAACGCCGGCATGACCCGGGCTTCCATCGGCGTGCAGGATTTTGACCCTGAAATTCAAAGCGCCATCGGTCGCCTGCAAAGCTATGACGTGACGCGCGATGTGGTGGACATGATCCGCGCCAATGGCATCACCAGCCTGAACACCGACATTCTGTTTGGCTTGCCGCATCAATCCCGTCGCCGCATGACGCAAAGCGTGCAAAAAGTGCTGTCGCTCAATCCCGATCGGGTGGCGGTTTATGGCTATGCCCATGTGCCTTGGATGGCGCGGCGCCAGACTATGATTTCCGCCGAGACACTGCCCTCGCCTGAACAACGTTTGTCGCTTTTTGAGACCGCGCGGCGTCTGTTTCTGTGGGATGGTTATCAGGAAATTGGCATTGATCATTTCGCGCGCGCCCATGACGGTTTGGCCAAAGCGCGTGACAACGGGCATTTGCGGCGCAATTTTCAGGGCTATACCGATGACCCGGCCGACGTTCTGATTGGCACCGGCGCCAGCTCGATTTCGCGATTTCCGCAGGGCTATACCCAAAATGCGGCCTCGACGTCGGCCTATGCCGGTCACATCCGCGATGCGCGTTTTTCGGTGACCCGCGGGCATATTTTTTCAGCCACGGACCGACTGCGCGCACGCATGATCGAAACATTGATGTGCCAGTTTCATATTGATCCCGCCGCGATCAGCGCGGAATTGCAAGTGCCGCGCGCCAGGGTTGATGCGCTTCTGGGACACGCCGCGCGCGCCTTTCCCGGTCAGCTTATCCTCAAAAAGGAGGGGCTGAGCGTGCCCAAAACCGCGAGACCGCTGACCCGCATGATCGCACAACAATTGGATGCTTATGCGCTGGACAAAGCCGTGCACAGCTCGGCGATTTGAACCTCAGGTGAACCGCAGCGTGCCATCGGTCAGGTCGGCGGCAGGCAACGTGTCGCGATCAGAATAGTAATCCTGTGTCATCAACCATGGCTGACGGTCGCCCTGTTTTGGCATGACATGCAACTTGCGCGTCAGATAACCGGCGTTGAAATTTTCCGGATCGACCCAGGGCCGTTCGGGCATGTCCAGATCGCTGTCGCGCAAAGCAGGGGTCACCGACCGCGCGCCGGTGGCATCCATATGCGCCATCACGCGACAGACATATTCAGACACCAGATTGGCACGCATCGTCCAGCTGGTGCGCAGATACCCAAACACCATCGCCAAATTGGGCAAACCACTCAGCATAACCCCGCGATGGGTCCAGCAGTTGGCGGCGTCCACAGGTGCTCCGTTGATATGGATCGCGATATCCCCCAGCACGTTCAACTCGAACCCGGTGGCGGTGACGATGATGTCAGCAGGCAGGGTTTCGCCCGAATCCAGCACAATGCCATCTTGGTCAAGTCGCGTGATCTGGTCGGTGACGACCGACGCGTGGCCTGCATTCAAAGCAACGAACAAATCGCCATCGGGGACCATCGCCAAACGCTGTCGCCACGGCCGGTAAGAGGGGCGAAAATGCTTTTCCACATCGAAATCATCGCTCATATAGGCCCGCACACCGCTGATCAGCTCATCTGCAAGCACGTCAGGTTCTTCAAACGAGCGCCGCGTGGTCACCTGCGATTCCAGCAGTGACTTGCGCCGCATGATCTCGTGAAACCACTCATCCGGCAATTCAAGCGAGCGCAGGGTTTGAGTGAATTCATCGACCATCGGACGGGCATAAAAGTAGGTGGGCGAACGTTGCAACATCGTCACATGGGCCGCCGTTTTGGCCATTTCCGGCACGATCGTTGCCGCCGTCGCGCCCGAGCCAATCACGACCACGCGTTTATCTGAATGGTCCAAATCCTCAGGCCAGATTTGCGGATGCACGATGCGCCCGGCAAACTGATCCTGTCCGGGCCAGGTCGGCACATGCGGCACATCGTGGTCATAATATCCGGCACAGATCCACAAAAACCCCGCGCGCATCTGTTGGATTTGCCCGTTCACACCCACGGTCATGGTCCACATCTGATCAGCATCGGACCAATCGGCCTGCTGCACCTCGTGGCCATAGCGGATATGGCGACGCAGGTCATTTTCATCCAATGCTTCGTTCAGATAACTCAGAATTTCAGGCGCTGTGGCAATCGGCACGCCGGTCCAGGGCTTCCATTTGAAACCAAATGTATAAAGATCACTGTCCGAGCGAATGCCTGGAAAACGATGGGTTTGCCAGGTTCCACCCATCGCGTCCTTGCTTTCCAACATCGCAAAACGCGTGCCGGGGCGCAGGGTTTGCAAATGATATGCCGCATCAATTCCCGAGATTCCGGCCCCAATGATCAACACGTCAAATTCCGGCACTTGGCTCATGGTTCATCCCCTCGAAACAACTGCATGCACTTTGATCCAGCCGCCCAGCAGGCTCAAGTCAAGATCAACCCGGCGCGTGTTTTGCAACTGTCCGTTTTGAGCATTGCAGGTTAAGGTTGCATCCGGACACACTGGCGAGGCAAAGCAATGACCGACACCCCAATTGATCCGTTTTATCAAAAAATCGAAGCCATCCAGGGATGGTTGGACCCCACCGCCGGACAGCGCACAATCGACATTCTCAATTGGCAATGTAGTGCTGGCATCAAGGGTGATCTGTTTGAAATCGGGGTGTTTTGTGGCAAATACTTTGCGATCCTGCTCGACAGCGCGCTGCGCAATGGTGACAAGGTTTTGGGAGTCGATACGTTTGAATTCGCCCCACCCGAGCGGGTCAAAACCGAGCTGCAAACCGTTTTTGGCAAAGATGTAAGCGATCACATTCAGCTTTGGCAACGCCCGTCTTCAACACTGCAAGATCGTCACTTGCGCAACACCATCGGCCTGCCGCGCTTCATTAGCATCGACGGTGCCCATGATTACGAGAATGTTTTTCGCGATCTGGTCTTATGTGATCGCATCATTGCGCCGCGCGGGCTGATCGCGGTCGATGATTTTCTGAATCCGATGACACTGGGCGTGAACCAGGCCGTGGGCGCGTTTTTCGCGCAGCCCCGCAACGTCGTGCCGGTGGCCTATATTTCAAACAAGCTGTTTCTCGCCCATTGCTCATCCCACGACGCCTATCGCAAAGCGTTCGAGCACATCATCGTAAATGCAGATGATAAGCGCAGCGAAATTTTCCGCGCCCGTCTGAAAAACGGCCGCAACCACATCGAGCAACCCTTTTTCGGCCATATGGTGCTGCTGTCTTAAAGGTTAATGCGCCGCCGCAATCAGCGCGCGGGTGTATTCGGTGCGCGGGCGTTCAAACACCTGCTGGACCGGGCCTTGCTCGATCACATCACCTTGTTTCATCACCATAACATGGTGCGACATGGCCCGAACCACCCGCAGATCGTGGCTGATGAACAGATAAGCCAACCCATATTTGCGTTGTAAATCGCGTAACAAATCAACGATTTGAACCTGAACGGTCATATCAAGCGCACTGGTTGGTTCGTCCAGCACCAGCAATTTCGGGCGTAGCACCATCGCGCGCGCAATCGCGATCCGCTGGCGCTGCCCCCCGGAAAATTCATGGGGATACCGATCCATCGCGGCCGGATCCAGACCGGTTTCCACCATCGCTTCAGCCACCAACTCGCGCGGGTCGCGTGTGGGATCGACCTTGTGAATAGCCAACCCTTCGGCGATGATTTGTTCACAGGTCAGACGCGGGCTAAGGCTGCCAAACGGGTCCTGAAAGACGATTTGCATGTCTTTTCGCAGGCGGCGCAACTCGCGGGTTGACCACTTTCGGATGTCTTGATCCAGAAAGCTGATTTCGCCCTCTGACGCGATCAAACGCATGACAGCCAAAGCCAAAGTGGTTTTCCCCGACCCACTTTCACCCACGATTCCAACCGTTTCCCCGGCATGCACCGTCAAGGATGCATCGTTCACGGCCTTTACGTGCCCATCGACTCGTTTCAAAAAACCTCGGTAAATCGGGAACCAGATCTTGAGACTGCGCGTGCGGGCAATTTCGGTTGCATTGCGCGCCACCGGATCGGGTTGACCAGACGGTTCGGCAGCAAGAAGTTTTTGCGTATAAGGGTGTTGGGGCGCGTCAAAAATCGCGGCTGTTGGACCGGTTTCAACAATCTCGCCATCCTTCATCACACAGACTTTGTCAGCAACGCGACGCACAATTCCAAGGTCGTGCGTGATGAACAAAAGCCCCATGTTTTCCTGACGTTTAAGATCGGCCAACAGATCAAGAATTTGCGCCTGAATGGTCACGTCCAAGGCGGTCGTCGGCTCATCCGCGATCAGAACATCGGGTTTATTGGCCAGCGCCATGGCGATCATCACCCGTTGACGTTGCCCCCCCGAAAGCTGATGCGGGTATGATCCCAGACGGGTTTCTGCATCGCGAATGCCCACTTTGTTGAGCAGGTCCAGCACCTCGTCCCGGCTTGCATCGCGCAAAATCCAGCGGCCGAACAGGGTTTTGACCAGGCCGGAGATCACCCACAAAATCAGCGTCGCCCCTCCCGCAAAGAGGGCTGCCGACAAAAGGGCGCTTGGCAAAAGCGTTGTCACGAGCGTGGTGAAATAGGCCCAGGTTGGTTTGTCGGGGGCGGTCGCAGCAAAGCTGTTATAGCCCCAAAAGAAACCCAGCAGCGCAAACACCGACAGAAAGAACGCCAGCGGAGCAAAGAGCGTCATCTTTTCAAAAAACCGCTTCAGGAACGAGCGCTGCGGGATATTGCGGTGCAACGAGATCGACTGCGCCAGCTGTTTTTCAATTGTGTGCAGCGGGTTGAGCGATGTCATCGGCTCTTGGAAAATAAAGCTGATGTCATTGCCGCGCACCTTTTGCAGCAGCTTGTCATCCGCACCGATCATCTGTTGCCCGTCATAGGTGACCGAGCCTGCGACCTCTGCACTGTCGCCCAACAATGACACAGTCGACAGCGCCGTGACGGACTTGCCGGACCCGGATTCGCCCACCAACGCTACGGTTTCGCCGCGATCCACCGTAAACGACACGCCCTTGACCGCGTAGGTGGTGGCCCCGTCCTGTCGAAACGAAACGGTCAGATTTTGAACATCCAAAAGGCTCATGACATCAGGGCCTTCATCAGGAAAACGTCTTTCTGGGATCAAACGCGTCGCGGATGCCCTCAAAAATGAACACCAAAAGCGACAGCATGACCGCAAAGGTGAAAAAGGCGGTAAAGGCCAGCCACGGAGCTTGCAGGTTTTGCTTGGCTTGCAAAGTCATCTCGCCCAGCGACGGCGCAGACGACGGCAGGCCGAAGCCCAGAAAATCAAGACTGGCCAGCGCGGCAATCGTACCGGTGACGATAAACGGCAACATGGTCAGCGTCGCAACCATCGCGTTTGGCAACATATGACGGAACATGATCGTTACGTTGCCAACGCCCAAGGCCTTGGCAGCGCGTACATATTCCAGGTTCCGCGCACGCAGAAACTCGGCGCGCACCACGCCCACCAGCCCGGTCCAACTGAACAAAACCATCAGAAACACAAGCAGCCAGAACCCCCGCCCAAGGATCGCAAACATGATGATGATCACATAAAGCGACGGCGTGGCCGACCAGATTTCGATGATGCGCTGAAAGATCAGATCGACCCATCCGCCGAAATACCCCTGCACGGCGCCTGCAAGGATGCCGATCAAACTGGCCGCACCGGTGACCATCAAAGTGAACAAAACCGATAGGCGAAAGCCGTGAATCACGCGGGCCAGCACATCGCGTTTGGTGTCATCCGTGCCCAACAGATTCTGCGCGTTGGGCGGCAACGGCGCCGCACCAGGGCGGTCGACAGTGGTGTTGAATGAATACGGGATCGGAGGCCAAATCGCCCAGCCCTTTTGCACACCTTCGTCGTCAAAGGCGCCACTGGTGACATCGGCGATGATGCCTTCGGGATCGTCAAAACAGTCTTCCATGCCGCCAGAAGTGATCAAGCAGGCCACTTCGGGGTCGCGGTAAATCGCCTCGGTCTGGAAATCGCCGCCAAACGCAGTTTCGGGATAGAAATTGAAGATCGGCGTGAAAAACTCACCGCGGTATTGCACCAGAATCGGTTTGTCATTGGCGATGAACTCGGCGAACAGCGAGGCGCCGAACAGCACCGCAAAGATCCACATCGACCAATAGGCGCGTCGGTTGCGCTTGAAATTGCGCCAGCGCCGGGCGTTCAGCGGAGACATCGCCATCAGCCCTCCCTCCGCTCAAAATCGATGCGCGGATCAACCAGCACGAACATGATGTCGCTGATGATTCCAACCACGAGGCCCATCAAACCAAAGATGAACAAAGTGCCAAAGATCACCGGATAATCACGAGCCACAGCGGCCTCAAACCCCAGCCGACCCAGCCCATCCAGCGAAAAGATCGTTTCGATAATCAGCGATTGGCCAAAAAAGATCGCGATAAACGCGCCGGGGAAACCCGCGATGACGATCAACATCGCATTGCGGAAGACATGACCATAAAGCACGCCCCGCTCCGACAAGCCCTTGGCTTTCGCCGTCATGACATATTGCTTTTTGATCTCGTCCAAAAAACTGTTTTTCGTCAGCAAAGTCAGCGTGGCAAAAGCGGAAATCGTACTGGCGAGGATCGGCAAGGTCATATGCCAGAAATAGTCGCCGACTTTCCCAATCGCGCTGAGCTCGTCAAAATTGTCTGACGTCAGCCCGCGCAGCGGAAACATTTGCCAGTAAGACCCGCCTGCAAACAGCACAAGCAGCAGGATTGCAAAGAGAAAACCTGGGATCGCATAGGCCATGATAATCGCACCACTGGTCCAGGTGTCAAAGCTGGATCCATCGCGAACCGCCTTGCGAATGCCCAGCGGAATTGACACCAAATACGCGATCAAGGTGGACCACAACCCGAGAGAAATTGACACCGGCATCTTTTCGAGCACCAAGTCGATCACGCCGATCGAGCGGAAATAGCTCTCGCCAAAGTCCAACCGCATATAGTTCCACATCATATTCAGGAAGCGTTCCAGCGGCGGTTTGTCAAAACCAAATTCGGCCTCCAGCTCTTTGATGAACTCTTCGGGCAAGCCGCGCGCACCGACATAGCGATCAGACGCGGCGCTGCTTTGCACATCCACATCCGAGCCGCCGGCAAAACCTTCAAACACATCGCCCCCGCCTTCCATCTGCGCGATGATCTGCTCTACAGGGCCGCCGGGCACGAACTGCACCAGCACGAAGTTTACAACCATAATGCCAAGCAAGGTTGGAATAACCAGCAGCAGGCGTCTTAGAATATAAGCTCCCATCGGGGCGGATTACCTGAGCGCGCCGGAAGACTTCAGCGCGGCGGCTTTGTCAGGATTGATCCACCACAAATCCTCGGCGCCAAGCGCATAGGGCGGCAAATTTTCAGGGAATTCATATTTGTCCCAATAGGCCACCCAGTGTTTGCCCAGATACCAAGTGGGCACCATAAAACGCTTGGCCCGCAACACGCGATCAAGCGCGCGCACGTTGGCCTGAAGGTCCTCGGCCTCGGTTGCCGACACGATGTTGTCGATCAGTGCCTCGATATCCGGGCCACTCACACCGGCCGGATTGAACACCGAGTATGACGCGGCCTCCATACCGTATTGCTGATAGAGCCCGGTAGAAGGCTGCAAGGACTTCCGGTAACCACCTGAAATCATATCAAAATCACGATCACGTCGGCGCAGAGTGAACTGCGAGTAGTCAATCCTGTCTAACGAAGAATCGATGCCCATTGTTTTGAGATTGGTCACAAAGGGGTTTAAGATTCGGTCGAGTGTTGGCTGTTCGGTCAAAAATTCAATCTCAAGCGTTTCGCCCGCAGCGTTGCGGCGCACGCCGTCATCGCCCACTTTCCAACCCGCCTCATCCAGCAGTTTCATGGCAGTGCGCAGATTGCGCCGGTCGTTTTGCCGCCCTGGTTTGCTGGAATGCGCCATAACCGGCTCGGATGTCAGCAATTCGGGATCGATCTTGTCACCCAGTGCTTTCAGAACGTCCAATTCGCGCCCATCCGGCACGCCTTTGGCCTCCAGCGGAGATCCCTCCCAAAAGGATTGGCGTTGCTGAAACAGCCCGTATTGCAGGCTTTCATTGGTCCATTCAAAGTTGAACGCGAGCTGCACCGCCTGACGCACTCGGATGTCCTGAAACTGCGGACGGTCCATGTTCATGATGAACCCGCTGGCATTGGGCACCTGGCCATCCGCCAAATCCCGTTTGATCACATTGCCATCGTTCAACGCAGGGAAATCATAAGCCGTCGCCCAGCTTTTGGAGTTATTTTCCTGACGAAACGTGAACTCGCCAGCTTTGAACGCCTCCATCGCCGCAATCGAATCACTGAAGTATTCGATGCGAATGGTTTCATAGTTGTTGCGACCGACATTCACATTGATCGCATCACCCCAATAGTTCGGGTTACGTTTGTAAACAATGCGCCGATTGATGTCATAGCTGTCCAGCACATAGGGCCCGGATCCGATGCCGGGATCCAGTCGCGGTTTATCCAGCCGGCGATTCTCGGGATCAGCCTCAAACCAGACTTTGGAATAGATCGGCGTTCCTCCAACCTGGCTGATCAACGCCCGGCGCGAAATGCCGTCGGCAAAGCTGAATTTCACCCGATGCGTGCCCAATACCTCGGCATTGGGGATGCGCTTGCGCACCGCGTCCGCATAGGACTTAAGCCCCTGGTCCAGCAGCAGATTATGCGAAAAGACCACATCTTCGGCCGTCACCGGACTGCCATCAGAAAACTGTGCCTCGGGGCGCATGTTGAAAATCACCCAATCCTGACTTTCGGGGTATTCCAGACTTTCCGCAACCAGCCCGTAATAGGACGCTGGCTCGTCATAAGACGGATAGAGCAGCGATTCATAGTGTTCGGACGATCGCGCTCCCGCCCGGCCCTGTCGGGTGTAGGGGTTAAAACCATCAAAGGTGCCCTGCGTGGCAAACGACAACTCGCCTCCCCTTGGGGCGTTGGGGTTCACGTAATCAAAATGGGCAAAACCAGTGGGGTATTTGAGATCGCCAAACTCAGAAAAGCCGTGGCTCTTGATGACGGTGTCTTGCGCTTGCGCACCGATGGCAAACCCAAGGGTCAAAGCCACAGCCGCCATCCAAACCGCAAACCCAGCCGGGTAATAGTTGCGCGCAAAATGGGGTCGGGTCATCAGGCAAATCCTCCAAAGATGAGCAGCAAGGCGGCCATCGCCCCCTCAGATACACCATCTAAGGTAAAGCGAGCAAAGGCCAATACTCAACAGGACAATAAGCGCCCCTTGCCCGATTGCGAGGCCAGATCGCGCGGATGTGCACAAAAAAGGCCGCTGCGAATGCGCAACGGCCCTCAAATCACATCACAGCGCCGTCATCAGTCGTCGAGGCTGTCGAGATAGGCGATCACGTTCACACGATCCTGCGGCTTTTTCAGGCCAGCAAAGCTCATCGATGTGCCATTCGCATAAGAAGACGGCTTCAGCAAAAACGCATCGAGATTTTCAGCCGTCCAGTCGCCGTCCATGCCGGCCAAAGTCGCGGAATAACCAAACCCGTCGGCGGCTGCTTTTGCACGTCCGACAACACCGTAAAGATAGGGGCCCGTGCTGTTGGCACCGGCTTCCAGCTTGTGACAAGCCGAGCATTTCTTGAATACTTTCGCACCTTTGCCAATGTCAGCGCTGGCCATCATTTCATCAAAGCTTACTTCGTCTTCTGCCTCGGCGGACGCCACTTCCTCGATCTCGATCACGTAAGACGCCTCGCCATGGCTGTCCATGTGATACAATTCTTCAGCCGCCCATTTGCCCAGAAGAAACACCAGAAATGAGCCACAAAACGCAGCCGCCACTTTGGTTGTGATCATTGTATCCATTGGTCGCCAGTCCATTTGATATGTTTGCGCGTTATCTACGTCTTCCCCTTAGCTTAGGCAAGGTATAGACCCCGCGACCAAACGCCCGCCTTCGAAAAGTTTTACGAAAGTTTGTTTCATGACCAATCGCATTGCGTTTCAGGGAGAACCCGGCGCCTACAGCCACGAAGCCTGCCGCAACGCGCGCCCCGAAATGGAGGCCCTGCCCTGTCGCACCTTCGAAGACGCGATTGCGGCGGTCAAAACACGCGCGGCGGATCTTGCCATGCTGCCGGTGGAGAATTCAACTTATGGGCGCGTGGCCGATATTCATTCGCTGCTGCCCCAGTCCGGCTTGCACATCATCCAGGAAGCCTTTGTTCGGGTCCATATCAATTTGCTCGCCCTACCCGGCACCGCTCTTGAAACTGTGACACATGCCATGAGCCACACGGTGCTGCTCGGTCAATGCCGCGACTTTCTCAGTTCCCACAACATCCAAAGGATCACAGGCGCAGATACGGCCGGGTCGGCCCGCGACGTGGCTCAAAAGGGCGATCCCAGCACGGCCGCTCTGGCCAGCGCCCTAGCCGGCGAGATTTACGGGCTCGACGTGCTGGCACGCAACATCGAAGACCAAGCCAACAACACAACCCGCTTCCTGATCATGTCCCCAACGGCCGACACCAGCCGACGCGGTGAAACGATGATCACCAGTTTTGTGTTCGAAGTGCGCAATATTCCGGCGGCGCTTTACAAGGCAATGGGCGGATTTGCCACCAATGGTGTGAACATGACCAAGTTGGAAAGCTACATGGTGGACGGATCATTCACAGCAACCCGGTTTTATGCCGACATCGAAGGCCACCCCGACGATCCAAACGTGCGCCTGGCGCTCGACGAACTGGCCTATTTTACCACCAACATCGAAATTCTTGGGGTCTACCCCGCCGATCCTGGCCGTTACTAAACGCAGCGCGCTTGCGCACGCACGACATGCGGCACTGCGTGCCAGTTGGCACCAAGCTGCCCCCGTTTCAAAACGTACCAAATGAATCAACTGGGACCAGCACGTCGCAAATTGCGCCCGCCGAAGACTTGTCCGCAGGACAGGTCTGAGGAGAACGCGTGGCGCGGAACGCGCCTCAATTCGACAAGAGTTACGCGCGCTATCAGACTGAGCGCTGATGACGGTCTTCCATAGATTTGGCGTAGTCTGCCACTTTCAGCTTGAACCGCTTCGTCAGATTAGATTTCGCCAACTTCAGCGATTGGATCAACAGCCGCGCCGGCAAAGTTTTTGGCGACAGCGTCAAACTGACCCCCATCCGCGTTCGTTTTTGCGACAATGGCACCAGATCCAAGAGCAATTCGCCATCCAACCCCAGTGATTGAGATTCAAAGCGCATCACATTGGGCGGTTCGAACTCAACCAATTGCAGTTTCAAATCCCGCATCCGCCCGCGCATTTGAAACCGAGCGGTCCAAACAGCGCCTTGATCCATCGGGTCCGGCATGTGGATGCGTTGCACTTCAATCCCGCGCCGCAAAGCCGACCGCTCAAAACTTTCAAATTCTGACAAAGTAGCGAAAACAGAAGCAATCGGCGCTTCAATGTCTTCTCGGCTGGAAAATCGCATGCAGGGTCCGTATCCGTGGAGTTTTCACTCGTGTTTGCGCCTAATCAAGCGTGTCCGCAAGCCAGTTTTGCAGCAGGAAATGTGCGATCGCCCCCTTGCGGGCGGGCTTGAGCACTGGATGTTGACCTGCAAAAACGTCCATCATATCGCTGCGACTCACCCATAGCGCATCTTCGATTTCCACCGGATCAATCGTGATCTCCTGGCTCAGCGCGTGGCCATGACAGCCAAACATCAGCGACGCCGGGAACGGCCAGGGTTGGCTGGCCAGGTATCCGACTTCGCCAACTTTCACGCCGGCTTCTTCCATCACTTCGCGCCGCACCGCAGCCTCGAGAGTTTCACCTGGTTCAACAAAACCGGCCAGCAGGGAATACATGCCCTCTGGCCATCCCGGCGAGCGCCCCATCAGCACCGATGATCCATGGGTGACCAACATGATCACCACCGGGTCCGTGCGCGGAAAGTGGTGGGTTTTGCATGCCGGGCACGTGCGTTGCCATCCGCCTTGCGTGATCTCACTGGCCACGCCACAGCGCGCACAAAAACGGTGACTGTCATGCCAGACCATCACAGCCTTGGCCGTTGCCGCCAGTTCCGCATCCCGCGGGCTGAGATGTGTCATCATCCGGCGCAGTTCCACAAAGTCATAGCCGGGTGGGAAATCCGGGTGGTGTTGCTCGGTCGGGTCCAAAAACTGGCCCAGTGCCGCGCGGTCAAGCCCTTCGGGTTCCCACGAGGACATATCAACCGCAAAAAGCGGCGATCCGTCGTCTTCCAGCCCCAGAAAAATCGCCCCGCCCATCGCTTTGAGAAACGGTGCAAGCACAGGATGGTCCAGCGGCACCAACGCCAATTGATCACCCGCACCGTGCACCAAAGGTTTGCCGCGCCACACCACCACACAGGCGGCGCGACGATGTGTCTGAGCGTCGGCCAAGGCGCCTGGATCGGCGCGCAAATGCCCGGCCCTGTTCAACCCGGATCCCCCGAAAGTGACCTGCTCTGCGTGTTTCATGCGCTGCGTCCCGTATTGCCTGTGCCCCCGAGGTGCCATGCACAGCCTCTGCGGGCAACCATTACTGCGCGCGCTAACAAATTCGTAACACCTCTGACACAAATTCGATCATGATAACCACTGGTGCGACGCGGGTTTTTTGTGGTCTGAGCGAGTCACAGCATCATGTTACAACTTAGGATGGCACAAAGCACAAGTCAGTTGAACGTTCAGGATATCACCTCGGACCACGTTGTTCAGCCGTTGTGTGATGGCTTGTCAGGGAACAAGGTCCCGGGCATTCGTGGACAGGTGCGCTTAATGGCCACAACTGATCTGCACATGAACCTGACCAGCTATGACTATTATGCCGACCGTCCCGACCCAAGCATTGGTCTGACCCGCACCGCCAGCCTGATCCAGCAAGCCCGCCACGAGGCGGCAACGTGTGACAGGCTTTGCTTGCTTTTTGACAACGGAGACGCCCTGCAAGGTGCGCCGCTTGGTGATTTCGCCCGCGAGCACCCGGATCGCGCGCACCCTGCGATGCGCGCCTTCAAGGCCTTGCGCTATGATGCTGTCGGGCTTGGCAACCATGACTTCAACTATGGGCTCACCGCTTTGAATCTGGCGTTGCGCGATGCGCCCTGCCCGGTGCTAAGCTCGAACATGCGTCGATCGCACAATCGGCCTCCGGTTGGGTTCGCGCCCTATGCCATTCTCGAGCGTTTGGTTCAAACCAAGTCCGGCGCTGTGGCGCTGCGAATCGGTGTGCTATCGTTTTTGCCGCCGCAAACCGCGCTTTGGGATGCCCATCTGCTGCGCGGGCAGGTCGAAGTCGACGACATTCTGGCCAGCGCGCGCGCCTGGCTGCCCGAACTTGCCGCCGCAGGTTGCGATCTGATTGTGGCCCTGGCCCATTCCGGGCTCGATGGCACCCCGGCGCATCCTGGCATGGAAAACGCCGCGATTCCGCTGGCGGAACTGAATGGCATCGATGCGGTGGTGGCAGGGCACACCCATCTGTTGCTGCCCGGTACGGGGCATGCCGGGCTGGATCACGTCGATGCACAAAACGGATTGGTGCATGGCAAGCCCGTCGTCATGGCAGGCTGGGCCGGGGGGCAACTGGGCATCATCGATCTGGACATTCAGGTGGACGACGCCGGGGCATGGCGCGTCATCCACGCAACCGCCGATCTGCGCCCGATCATGCGGCGCAAAAGCAACGGCCAACCCGAACCACTGGTGCAGGAAGATCGCGAATTGGCCATGCTCTTGGCCGCGGATCATGCTGATACACAAGCGATGATGAACCAGCCCGTGGGGTACAGCGACACGGCGCTGCACAGCTATTTTACCTTTTTCGCCCCGGACCGGGCGTTGCGGGTGGTTGCGGCTGCGCAGGCCGCAATTCTGCGCACCGAATTGCCTGCGACGGCGCAACATCTGCCGATCCTGTCCGCCGCCGCACCGTCAAAATTCGGCGCCCGCGCCGGACCACTCAGCTTCACCGATGTGCCCGCCGGACCGTTGTCGCTACGCCACGTGGCGGACTTGCATGTTTTTCCCAACGAGCTTTGCGCCGTGATCGCAACGGGTGCCATCCTGCGGGATTGGCTGGAAATGTCGGCCAGCTTGTTTCATCAGATCTCGCCGTTGTCTGAGGGCACGCCCTTGCTGGATCCGTCCAGACCGGGGCACGATTTTGATGTGATCTTTGGGCTTAGCTACCAAATCGACCTGTCCCAACCGGCGCGCTTTGATGCAAGTGGCGATTTGATCGACGCCGCGCATCACCGAATCAAGGCATTGAGCTGGCAGGGGCAGCCGATGGACGATCAGCGCGAATTCGTCGTCGCACTCAACAGTTATCGCGCCAGCGGCGGCGGTCGGGTCAAAGCCCTGGAGCAGGCCACGCGGATACCCCTGCCCCCGATCACCGTGCGCGCCGCGCTGCAGACTTATCTGGCCGCGCATGAAACCCCAGAGCCGCTGGAGACCGCGCCCGATCCTTGGCGGCTCTTTGCATTGCCGGGCACCAAGGCCACGGCCCTGACCGGACCCGCCGCACTGGCCTATTTCGACGAATTGGACGGGCGCGGCATTGCTCCTGATGGGCTGACGCCAGATGGCTTTCTGAAACTGGTGATCCCGTTGTAACGCTGGCTTGCGTTCTGGGCAGAGCACTCTTATATCCACTCTTGAGAGGTTGGCGCGGGCGAGCGCCTCGCCAACCTGGTCAGATCCGGAAGGAAGCAGCCACAACGAGCCCCGCTTGGGTCGATGTCCAGCCTCTCACCTTATCCCTCATCTTATGGGCGTGGCCAAAGCCGCCCAAGTCGCATTCGCGAAATACGACGGTCGCGGCGAGAGCGACAGACGACAGGCATTCTGGGCCTGCACGGCCGGCAACCGATGCCAAGCATCGCTGAGAGGGGTCAAAACGGGCCGCGATGCGTCGCCAGTTCTTGAGCCCACCAAACAGGATCTCGGTTTTGTGTCGCAGCTTGGAACGGGATTGGTCGTGCGAAACAGCCACTTTGCGGGATAGGATGCAATGGGGCTCAGGCCGCCCTTGCGGCTCCAACGCATGCACCTGAAGTTCGGCGGCTCTGGTCAATCCTGTTCAAGGGCCAATCACGCCTTACGTCAATTGACCCACTGGACCGGTCGGTCCAAAGGTGTCAAGACATACCTCATGGTCAAGACCTCGCTGCCCACCAAAGACCGCCTGATCCGAAGCGCAGCCGAACTCTTTCGCACCCGCGGCTACAGTGGCGTCGGCGTGTCGGAAATTCTGAGTGCGGCCAAAGCGCCCAAAGGCTCGCTTTATCATCACTTTCCAAACGGTAAATCCGACCTGGCCATAGCCGCCGCAACCTGGGCCTCGGATGGCATGTTGCGCGTCATCGCCGCCTCGTTTGAACCGGCAGCGAACTTTCAACAAGGCGAGACGACGTTCTACTTCAAGCTCGCAAAGCTGTTCGATCTGTCCGGGCAATGGGCCGGTTGTCCGGTGTCAGCCACATTGTTTGAGGGGCCCGAGAACGAACAGTTCCGCGCGCACACCTGCCATCTGTTCGAAGGCTGGATCACAGAGGTGGCTCATCACAGCGAGCGGCTCGGCCAATCGCCCGACAGCGCGCATGCCCGCTCTGAGCGTCTATTCATGATGGTTCAGGGCGGGTGGTTGCTGGCCCGGGCACGCAAATCGTCGGATGTTTTGCGAGATCTGGCCCAGCCATTCGAAGACGCCGGGGCCAACAGTGTCAGCCCCGGTGATCAATCGTAACCTAGCTGCGCTTGCGCCGACGCATCATGCCAATCGCGCCCAGAGCGCCAATCAACAAAACACCGCCCGCAGGCAATGGAATCGGGTTTGGATTGACCGGAGGATCGTTGGGGTTGATGTTCACGCCGCCAATATTGGCCCCCGCAATCGCCATACCGCTGGCAAACTGCGAGTCGTTCCAGTTGGTGACCCCAAACTGCAATTGATAGTCACCTGCATCCGCGATCATAAAGTTCGACTCAACCCAGCCGGTGTGGCCGCACCCGGTTGCAAAACACCTGCCCGAATCGCTGCCAATGGCCGACCAATCAGTGGCATTTGGCACGATGTTGACCGAGCTTGGGGTCAGAGTGGCCTCGGGAACAGGCATTGAAAATCCAGGAACCGAGCTGCCGCCCGGCGTGGTGCGCGCGGTGAACAGCAATGCAACCTGCCCGCCCGCATCATCCAACAGCCGCGCCCAAGCATAGTCGGCAAAACCAGACCCATCGGACGTCAGATAGTTAAAGAAAAACTCCAGATTGTCGCCCGCAGCGGCGGTAAAGCTAGAGGTGGTCATCGTCGACCCATTTTCCGCGTTGCCCGTGCCGCCAACGCCAGGCAACGCGCCTACGCCAGACAATCCATTGGTGGTCGAGACATAGGTGTATTCTCCGCTGGCCGTCGGTGCAGCCACAATATCACCGTCCGCAGTGCCCGACCCTGCATTGCCGTTAAAGGTCCAGCCCGTCGGCACATCGCCTTGAACCGTTGCGGCCAAAACCGGCGAGGCCAACGCCGTCGTGGCGGCCAAGACCGCACCCGTCAAAAGGTATTTAAGAGACATATTATTACTCCCTAACGATTTTTTCAAACAGAGACACACCCAGAAATTTGGGCGATTCTCCGCCGAAATGGTAACCGAAAACGTTAATTTTCGTCAACAATACGCCTATTTTTATGATACTTTGTCGAATTTCGATCTAATTTCAGCACCTTAAAACCGCTCTGCCCGCAGCACCTGACAGTCTGTTACGCTAACAACGCCGATGTGGCGTTCAACCACTGAAAAGGCCGCGCTCAGGAGGTCATCCACACGGTCCGGGCGGATGATGCAAATGACCTGAACCATACCGTTCGCGCGGCTGACCTGTCCCGACCGGCTCCATTCGCCCGAACGCCCAGAACCGCCCAACACCGGCAAAATCGTAAATCCGGTCACGCCTGCTTTTTGGATGGCATCGGTCAGGCGGCGCTCCATCACGGCTTCAATGGTGATCTCAACCCGTTTGGCGTCGTGGGTTTCCATAGGCTCAGCCTCCGGTGACAGCGCTGGCAACGGCCACATAAAGCGGCAGGCCCAGCGTCAGATTAAAGGGGAAGGTCACGCCCAAAGACAGCGTGAGGTAGACCGACGGGTTCGCCTCGGGCAGAGCCACACGCATCGCCGCCGGCACAGCGATGTAACTGGCCGAGGCCGACAACACCATAAACAGCGCCACGCCGCCGGTGGACAGGCCCAGCAACAAGCCGGCGAGCAGCCCAAACGCACTGCCAATCAACGGCATCGCCATGCCAAAGGCCAGCACGCCAGGGCGCAATACGCCGCTGCCGCCACGCAAACCGCGCCCGGCCACCAGGCCCATGTCCAGCAGAAACAGACACAAGACGCCGGTGAACGGCGCGACGATAAAGCTGTCGATCTTGGCCAGACCCTCTTGGCCGGTGATGCCGCCGATAAGAAACGCGCCAACCAGCAATACGATTGAGCCATTGAGCAGGATTTCGCGCCAAAGATCGGAATCCATGCGCCCCTCTGAGCCTCCGCCCCGGCTGATCAACCACAAAGCCGACAGGATTGCGGGTGCCTCCATCGCGGCCGCCACGGCGACCATATATCCTTCGTATTCAATGCCGCCATTTTGCAACATCGACGTACCGGCCACAAACGTGACAATTGAGATCGAGCCATAGTGGGCCGCCACCGCCGCCGCATCAATGCGACTGAGCCCGCTCATCACCCGCAACAATGCAAAAGCGATCAACGGCAGCAGCGCCGACAGAACCACACCCGCCAGCAAAGACAGGGCAAGTTTCAGATCGACCCCGTGGGCCGCCACGCTGACGCCACCTTTGAAACCGATGGCAAACAGCAAATAAATCGACAGCATTTTCGCCGCCGCCTCTGGGATCGACAAATCCGATCGCGCCAACGACGCCGCGACGCCCAGCGCAAAGCACAAGATCACTGGAGACAGCAGATTTGCGGCTGCCAAACTTAACACTTGCTCCATCAGACTCCCCGTCCTTGGCGACAAATCCCACGCTTTCGCGTCAGGAAACCTGCGCCGAACATCCCATTTCCTGAGTATTTAACTCAGTTTGTTGGATTTGTAAGAGTTCAAACCGAAATAAAACCACGCGAAACCGGGTCATAGCACTCCAGCCCACCCTCGCCGATGTCGGTCCACAACCCATGAATGCTAAGCCCACCGTCGCCCACAGCAGAGGCAATGAACGGGAACGACATCAGATTGTCCATCGACACCACCACCGCATGTTTTTCCAATGCGCGGGCCTGGGATTGGGGGTCTGAAATTTCGGCCACCAGCGCGTATTTGGTGCGCAAAATATCCATCCAGCGCCCGACAAAACTGTCCTTGCGCTCAAGCTCGGGCGCGCTGCCTTTACACATGTCGATACAGCCCTGAACGCCGCCACATTGTGAGTGCCCCAAAACGATAATATGGGCGACTTTCAAGACGGTTACAGCATATTCGACCGCAGCACTGGTGCCATGGTGGTCGCCGTCCGGCTCGTAGGGCGGCACCAGGTTTGCGATGTTGCGATGAATGAAAAACTCGCCCTGATCAGCGCCAAAAATCGATGTCACATGCACCCGGCTGTCACAGCACGAAATGACCATCGCACGTGGGCGCTGACCATCGCTGGCCAAACGGCGATACCAGACCTGGTTTTCGGCGTAAGACGTCGCTTTCCAACCGTGATAGCGCTGCACCAGATATCCGGGAAGGGGGCGGGCAAATTCCATGTTGTATTCCGTCTTGAGCTCAAACCATTGCAGAGGAGTTAAACTGGATTGTTACAAAATTCGACCCATTAAGGTGCGCCGCAGCAACCTTTTGCAAACGCCTGAATTCCCATATTGCGCGTGCAGTGGGGTGCAGAATTCAGAATTGGGGTGACCGTGGTGGCCGAAGTTATTACCATAAAACCGTATGAAAAGATCCGCTTAAATCCGGAGCAGTTGCACGCCTTGTACGCGCAACTGGGGCATGTCGGGGCGGAAGATGTGGTATGCCGGGCGATCGAAGAACTGGCTGTCCGGCTGTCTCATTGCGAACGGCTTTGGCGCAGCAACGATTTACCGGGCCTTCGCAAAAGCGCCCGTTCGCTGATCGCAATCGCCGATCAGGTCGGAATGACCGAACTGTCCAACGCCGCCCGCGCGGTGACATTTGCCGTGGACAGCAATGAAGAGGCGGCACAGGGCGCCACCTTGTTCCGCCTGATCCGGGTTGGTGAACGCTCGCTGATGGCGATTTGGGACTTGCAGGATCTTTCCGTCTAAGGGCTCTTGCGGCCACCGCGCTACGGGATAGGCTGTACACAATTGTCCGAACACATGAGTACCGATATGGCCCTGACCTTTGCCAAACCTTCAACTGACGCTTTGCCGCTTCACATTGTCAACTTACCAAATCTTGAAAGCTGGCTCAAAGATCAGACACCCTCTGTCGCCGCATGGGTGCGCCAAAACGGGTTCGAGGCCAAACAAGGGCAAACCTTGTTGGTGCCGGGCCAAGACGGCACAACGATGGCTCTGGCCGGGTTTGACACACCTGAAAACCGCGCGCGCGGGCGGTTCACGTTGGCCGCTGCCGCTGCAAAATTGCCAGAGGGAGTGTACCAGATCGCGTCTGGCCTGCCAGATGAGGTGGCGGAAACAGAGACCCTGGGCTGGCTGCTGGCTGAATACCGCTTTGACAGGTATCGCAAAAAGAACATCCGCCGCGTTGGGCTGGTGGCACCCGCCAACGTCAACGCCCCCCGGGTCGAAGCGATGGCCGCAGGCGAAGTGTTGCTGCGTGATCTGACCAACACGCCGACCGCCGATATGGGCCCGGACGATCTTGAACAGGCGGTGCGCGATCTCGGCAAGCTTCACAGCGCCGCGGTCACTTCGATCACCGGAGACGATTTGCTGACGCAAAACTTCCCGATGATTCACACGGTCGGGCGCGCTTCGGCGATCGCACCTCGTTTGGTCGATCTGCGCTGGGGCGACACAGGCCCGACACTCACCTTGGTTGGCAAAGGCGTGTGCTTTGACACAGGCGGCCTGGATATCAAACCACGCTCAGGCATGGCGCTGATGAAAAAGGACATGGGCGGGGCAGCAAATGTGCTGGGCTTGGCACATATGATCATGGCGCTCAACCTGCCGCTGCGCCTGCGTGTGCTGATCCCGGCCGTGGAAAATGCGATTGCCGGCAATGCTTTCCGCCCCGGCGATATCCTGACATCGCGCAAGGGTCTGACAGTAGAAATCAACAATACCGATGCCGAAGGTCGCTTGGTTCTAGCCGACGCACTGGCACTGGCCGCAGAAGAAAAACCCGATCTGATGATTTCTATGGCCACGCTGACCGGAGCCGCCCGGGTCGCCGTGGGTTCTGATATTGCGCCGTTTTTCACCGATGACGACGCTGGTGCGCTGACCCTTTCAGCGGCTGGTAACAAGGTCGAAGACCCAGTCTGGCGGCTGCCGTTCCACACGCCATACGAGGCCAAAATCGAACCCGTCATCGCAGATCTCGACAATGCGCCGTCGGAGGGATTTGCTGGCGACATCACGGCCGCCCTGTTCCTGCGCCGCTTCGCAGGGTCCGGGCGGTACATGCACTTCGACATTTACGGCTGGTCCTCGTTCAACATGCCCGCCCGGCCAAAAGGCGCCTGTGGTCAAGGGGGGCGCGCCATTCTCGCTGCACTGCCCGACTTGCTGAAGTTATGAACGACCCGCGCGAAACATTTGCCAACGGATCCGTGGCCCATGTCTCGCTCAAGGGCACCATCCAAGCCCAACGCTTCAGCCAAGGGACCTTGATGCGCGTCACCGTCCCGGTCGCCAATATCCACCGCCGTCCCGGCGCCACCGCGCTCGAGCGGCAATTGCTCATGGGCGCGCCGTTCCGCGTGCTGGAAACCGCCAACACATGCAGCTTTGGACGCGCCGAAAACAGCGGGTATGTTGGCTATGTAAACCCAGACATGCTTGGCGCATGGCAAACCCCAACCCACCGCGTCACCGCGCGAACCACGCTGTTATTCGCTGCGCCCAACATGAAGCATCCAAACCCAACACCTCTGCCCATGGGCGCAGAGCTGACAATTACATCGCAAGAGTCCGGTTTTTGTCGCACAGCTCAAGGCCACTTCATTCCGATCGCCCATCTCAGCCTTTTGAGTCAAACCGCAACTGATCCCGTTACCGTAGCAGAAACCTTGCTTGCCGCTCCCTACCTTTGGGGTGGCAATTCCGCATATGGCATCGACTGCTCTGGATTGGTCCAATTTGCGCTGACCCAATGCGGTTTGCCTTGCCCTGGCGACAGCGATCAACAATGCCGCGCGCTCGGCACTGCCCTATCCGCGAACGAAGCGCCCAAACGCGGCGACTTGATGTTTTGGAAAGGCCATGTGGCCTGGCTCGCCGACGCAGAAACCCTACTGCACGCCAATGCCCATCACATGGCCGTTGCCTATGAACCCCTCGCCACAGCCCTACCACGCATTGCCGCCCAAGGCACGCCACTCCTAGCGCACAAACGTCTTTAGCAACCGCTTTTCCTCTTGCTGAAAATATCCCCGCCGGAGGCTCCCAACCTCACCGCAGACCCATCCCCCAGATCACTTCACAGCCCGGATCAACTTACGCTCTAAAACCCGCAGAACGGTTTTTAACTCACCACCGCGCTTCAGGATCTGCCCATCCATGCCAACAACCGAATAGAGCCCCTGACGCAATCGCAATTTCGGGCGTTTTTCGATCCGGTAAAGCGGCGTTTCAGCAGTGCGGCGAAAAACCGAAAACACCGCAACCTCGCGCAAACTGGAAATACCATAGTCACGCCACTCACCTGCGGCGACCATACGTCCATAAACCGCGAGGATCACAGACAATTCCCGCCGATCAAAAGCAACCTGTGGCGGGATGGGTTTGGAAGAATTCACTGTCATACCCCAAGACTTGCGCCAATCGCGCGCCAAATCAAGCCCGCTGAGGGCCGCCAAATCGGTTGATACCGCTGGACGTCTGCGCCACATCCCCCAACCAGGCTTCAGCCAGAGGCGTCAAACGATGATAAACGTCCGCCACAGCTCGGCGCGGATCGCGCAGCGGCGCGTCGTCAGCCATCACCTCTTGCGGCAAATCGGGAAAGCGCAGCACAATGCGGCGCCATCTGTGCACCAGCAAGATCCGCGCCGCGGCAGCGTCCAATACACAGTCAAAACTCACCGGAACCGCAGCCAAATCCGCTGCCAGCGACGTCAATGCCAAACGGTGCGCCGGGCTTAATAAATTGGCGCGATACTGCGGCGAAATCTGCGACAAGCGACCCGTCACACACAGATCTGCATCTCCGGCTAAGTCGCCTGCCGGACGCAAGTCAACCGCGCCCCCAGCCGTCACACTCAGCGCCCAGGATGTCACCGCCTGATCCCGCGGTGGCGCATAAATCCGCGCGCTCGCGGAGGCGAACTGCGCCACCCCATCCTCACTCAATCGATACAAGCTGCCGCGCCCAACCCGTTCGGAGTGCACCCAGCCATCGCGCCCCAGCCGGGACAATGCAGTACGCAATGTGCCCTGTTCGACACCGATGCGCCCCAGCAACTCACCCAGCCGCGCGGTGGAAATCTCACCACCTCGTTGCTGAACCAGATCGCCAAACACAGTCATCACAAGCGACCAGACCCGCAAACGGCCTTCACCGTGCAAGGATTTGATCAAAGGGGCCAGCGCATCCATGCGCCCGCCTTAGCGCGAATAGGATACCATTGTCAGCAACTCATAGGTGGCCACCTGCGCCCCGTCCTGATTGCGCAAGCCCACCGACCACGCCACCTCGCCATAGGTCTCGGTGCGCCGGGTTTTACGCTTGCACGTCAGTCGCACCTTTATTTCATCGCCAGGGCTGACCGGTTGCTGAAAACTCAGATCGTTCAAACCGGTATTGGCCAACACGGGCCCCGGATCCGGCTGCACAAACAGCCCCGCAGCAAAGCTGAGCAACAAATACCCGTGCGCCACACGGCCCGGAAAAAACGGGTTCGCCTTTGCGGCTTCCTCATCCATGTGGCCATAAAACGTATCGCCGGTAAAATGGGCAAAGTGCTCTATGTCCTCCAAAGTGACGGCACGCGGCGCCGTGTGAATGGTCTCGCCGATCGCGATCTCATGATAGGTACGTTGAAACGGATGGTCGGGTCCCATGATCTCGGCCGCACCCGGATGCCATTGGCCCGTGATCGCCGCGATCACATCCGGGCTGCCCTGAATGGCCGTGCGTTGCATGTAATGCAGCATCCCACGCACACCGCCCAATTCCTCACCGCCACCCGCGCGCCCGGGCCCACCATGCACCATATGCGGCAAAGGTGCGCCGTGCCCGGTGCTTTCCGCGGCACTTGTCGCGCCGGTGATGTAAAGCCGACCATGCCACGGCGCACAGGCGATTGTCACATCACGCGCCACACCCGGGTCATCGGTGACAAGCGACGCCACCAGCGATCCGCCACCGCGATTGGCCAACGCCGCGGCGTGGTCCAAGTCACGATAGCCCATCAGCGTCGAAACAGGTCCAAACGCCTCTTGTTCATGCACAGCATGCGCGCCATCCGGGTCATCACAACGCAAAAGGGTCGGCGCCAAAAACGCGCCTTCAGGCCCGGCACCAACCAAATCCAACACCTCCGGATCGCGGGTCAAACGCACGGTTTCCCCGGCCAACGCCCGCAATTTGGCCAACACATCGGCCTTTTGCGCCGCCGAGGCTAACGCGCCCATGCTCACCCCCTCTGTCGCCGGATCCCCCACTGAAACGCTCGCCAAACGTGCCATCAATGCGTCGGCCACCGCATCGACAGCGCCAGATGGCACTATGATCCGGCGGATCGCGGTACATTTCTGCCCGGCTTTGGTGATGATCTCGCCTGTCGCTTCTTTGATGAAATGCTCAAACGCCGCAGATCCCAACGCCACATCCGGCCCCAGCACGGTCGCGTTCAAACTGTCCTGCTCCGCGTGAAAGCGCACCGAATTGCGCATCAATGCCGGGTTGGCCCGCAACGCCAAAGCCGTCTGCGCCGAGCCGGTAAAGCTCACAACATCCTGCGCACCCAGCCGGTCCAGCATGTCGCCGACACCGCCAATCACAAGCTGCACCGCGCCCTCGGGCAAAATGCCCGATTCGATGATCATCCGGAAACACGCCTCGGTCAGATAACAGGTCTGTGTCGCCGGCTTCACGATCAGCGGCATCCCCGCGATGATGGTCGCCGCCAACTTCTCCAGCATCCCCCAGACCGGGAAATTGAACGCATTGATGTGAACGGCAACCCCCTGCAAAGGCAGGGCAATATGCTGACCAACAAAAGTGCCACCACGCGAGAGACCCTCAAGCCCCCCATCCACGTAAACCTGCCCGTCGGGCATATCCCGGCGCCCCTTGCTCGCCATCACCAGCATCGTGGATAGCCCACCGTCAATGTCGATTGCGCCGTCGCGTCGCGTGGCTCCCGTCATCGGGTTCAGCGCATACAGCTCTTCTTTGCGCTGCCCCAGATACAGCGCCAAAGCCTTGATCATCCGCGCACGATCGTGAAAGCCGTGCGCACGCAGTGCCGGACCGCCAACAGAGCGCGCCCAATTCAACATGCCCTCAACATCCAGCGGGGCGCCGCCCGCCACAGCAATCTCGGCACCTGTCACCGGGCCATGGATCACACGTGCTCCAGCCCCTGGCTCAACCCAAACCCCTTGTGCATAACTGGCTGGTCGCAACATCCCGAAATCTCCCGCTGTTTGCCCCAACATGACCGCGCAACAGCGCGAAATCAACACTCTTGACCGTACGGTCGGTTTTATGCACCTTGACCCGAGGGGAGAGCAATCAATGACACCGCAACAGCGCGCCGAAGCCAGCGCCGCCGCCATGTGGGCCACCGACAAGGCCAGCAAGTGGCTCGGCATGACGCTTGATTCCGTCGGTCCCGGCACCGCGACCATGTCCTTCACCGTGCAGGACCACCACCTGAATGGCCACCTGATCTGCCACGGCGGCTACATCTTTACACTCGCCGACAGCTGTTTCGCCTTTGCCTGCAACAGCTACAACCAAACCACCGTGGCACAGGAAAATTCGATCACCTATCTCTCTCCCGGCAAAGGCGGCGAACGCCTGACCGCGACCGCCACAGAAACCGCCCGCACCGGGCGTTCAGGCGTTTACGACATCACCGTCACCGGCGAAGATGGTCGCAAAGTCGCCGTGTTTCGCGGCCTCTCACGCACCATCAAAGGCCAGAATTTCGAGGAAAACCAATGACCCAAGCTTATCTCTGTGACGGGCTACGCACGCCCATTGGCCGCTTTGGCGGCGCCTTGTCCTCGATGCGCCCCGATGACATGCTGGCCCATGTGATCCGCGCGCTCGCCGACAAACACCCGGGCCTTGAGGTCGACGAAGTGCTGGCCGGTTGCGCCAATCAAGCCGGCGAAGACAACCGCAACGTGGCGCGCATGTCTGCCCTTCTGGCGGGCCTGCCTGACACGGTGCCTGGGGCCACGATCAACCGGCTCTGTGGCTCTGGCCTCGATGCGGTCGGCTCGGCCGCGCGCGCCATCCGTCTGGGCGAAGCCGAGGTTGTCATTGCCTGCGGCGTCGAATCAATGTCGCGCGCGCCGATGGTCATGCCCAAGGCCGACAGCGCCTTTTCGCGCCGTGCCGAGATCTACGACACCACCATCGGCTGGCGCTTTGTGAACCGAGAGATGCACAAGCATTACGGCACCGATTCCATGCCCGAAACGGCCGAAAATGTGGCCTCGGATTTCCAGATCGAGCGCGCAGCCCAAGACGCCTTCGCCCACCGCTCTCAGAGCCGCGCGCTGGCCGCCATCGCGTCGGGTCGCCTTGCGCAGGAGATCACGCCGGTTTCGATCCGCCAGCGCAAAGGTGATCCGATCATCGTGGACACCGATGAACATCCCCGCGACACCACGCCAGAAAAGCTTGCCAAACTGCCCACCCCGTTCCGCGAAGGCGGCAGCATCACCGCAGGAAACGCCAGCGGCGTCAATGACGGCGCGGCGGCTGTGATCATCGCCTCTGAGGCGGCGGTCGCCAAATACGGCCTGACCCCGCGCGCCCGCGTCACTGGCATGGCCACTGTCGGCGTGCCACCGCGCATCATGGGCATTGGCCCGGCGCCCGCCACCGAACGGCTGATGGCGCAACATGGCCTGAGCATCACCGACATTGACACGATCGAGCTGAACGAGGCCTTCGCCGCCCAAGGCCTGGCCGTGACGCGCCAGCTTGGCCTGCCCGATGATGCATCGCACGTGAACCCCCATGGCGGCGCAATTGCGCTGGGTCACCCACTTGGCATGTCGGGCACGCGTCTGGCGCTGACCGCCTCGCTGACGATGGCCGACAACGATATGAAACGCGCGATCTGCACCATGTGCATTGGCGTGGGCCAGGGCATCGCCCTGTTGCTGGAGGCCGCCTGATGCAGGATCTTTCCCCAAGACCCGGTGATCTGGAGCCCATCGAAACCGCCAGCCGCGATGAAATCACAGCGCTTCAGCTAGACCGCTTGAAATGGTCGCTGCGCCATGCCTATGACAATGTGCCCCACTACAAGGCCAGTTTTGACGCCGCCGGCGTGCACCCGGACGATCTGCACAGCCTCGCGGATCTTGCCAAATTCCCGTTCACCGTGAAACAGGACCTGCGCGACAATTACCCGTTCAACATGTTCGCTGTGCCGCGTGATCAGTTGCGCCGCATCCATGCGTCTTCGGGCACCACCGGGCAGCCGACCGTGGTGGGCTACACTCAGGGCGATCTGGATGTGTGGGGGCAAGTGGTCGCGCGATCGTTGCGCGCCGCGGGCTTGCGCACCGGTGATATGTTGCACAATGCCTATGGTTACGGGCTGTTTACCGGTGGGCTGGGCATTCACCTCGGCGCAGATGCTCTGGGCGTGGTCACGGTGCCAGTTTCGGGCGGTATGACCGAACGGCAAGTGCGTCTGATCCACGATTTTCAGCCCAGGGGCATCACCGTCACGCCGTCTTATGCGCTGTCGATTTTGGATGAATACGCCGCTGCGGGGCTGGATCCGCGCGACAGTTCGCTGCAGGTCGGCGTGTTTGGGGCCGAGCCCTGGACCAACGCGATGCGTGTCGAGATCGAACAGGCCTTTGATATGCATGCGGTTGATATCTATGGATTATCCGAGGTCATGGGCCCCGGTGTGTCGATGGAATGCGTGGAAACCAAGGACGGGCTGCACATCTGGGAAGATCACTTTTTTCCCGAAATCATCAACCCCGAAACCGGCGCGCCGGTGGCCGATGGCGAAATGGGCGAGCTGGTCTTTACCTCGCTCACCAAGGAGGCATTCCCGATCATCCGCTACCGCACCCGAGATCTGACCCGGTTGCTGCCGGGCACGGCCCGGTCGATGCGGCGGATGGAAAAGGTCACCGGGCGCAGCGACGACATGATAATTCTGCGCGGCGTTAATGTTTTCCCCACGCAGATCGAAGAACAACTGATGACGGTAGAAGGCCTTGCGCCGCATTTTCAGATTGAACTGTCACGCCCCGACCGCCTGGATGTGATGCGGGTGTTGACCGAAGCCACGGATGGCCATTCAGCGGCGGACGCGCGCGCCCATGCCGCAGCTGATCTGGCCGACAAGGTCAAACGTCATGTCGGTGTGTCGGTGAAAGTCGATGTGGCCGACATGGGCGGGGTCGCACGCAGCCAGGGCAAGGCCGTGCGCATCATCGATCTGCGCCCCAAAAGCTGATGCCGCGCGGCATTGCACGCGATCACGATGCCAAACGCGCCGCTCTGCGCAAAGGCGCGGCACGGTATTTCGCGCGATTGGGATATGACCGCGCATCAATGACCGGAGCAGCGCGCGAGTGTGGCGTCTCTAAAGCATTGATCTATCACTATTATGATAGCAAGGAAGCTTTGCTGTTTGATATTCTGGATGCGCATTTGTCTGACCTTGTTGATGTGGTCGATGCGGCCCGGCCTCGGGGTTTGGAACCCCTGATCGGCGCGATTTTGGAGGCTTATTCGGATTCCGACGCGGAACACAAACTGCAATTGGAGGCGCTGGATACGCTGCCCGGTGCGCTGCAAGCACCGTTGATCGCACTGCAACGCCATTTGGTTGATGCGATGTCACATACTTTGGTCCGGGAACGCGGTGATTTGGGAGGCGATGAATTGCGCGCGGTCACGATGTCGGTGTTTGGGATTTTAAACTGGTTTTACATGTGGCACCGCCCAGGCAAGGGGCTGGACAGAGCCAGCTATGCCACGCTGGCCGCACAATTTGTACGCGGCGGGTTGGCAGGTCTGGGCTGAGGGGGCCAGCCCCCGCCACCCGCTGGGCGGCCCCCCGGAGTTTATTTTGAAAGATGAAGAGGGTCGAATGTGCTGTTGGGCAAGCCAAGGCAAACGAGACCGATGGGTGCGTTTGATGGGGCGGGCGTGACGCTCCAACGGCGGCCAACGGTTTGGATCAAATGGGTTGCGCCGTCGGGGTCCTGAACAAAGCCTTTGGAGCGGATCAAGCCCAGATCGAAATGTGCGAGGCGTTGCGCCAAGACGAAGGGATCAGTGGGCTGCGGCGTGATATGGTGGCTTTGCACCGGGGTGTGATCGGGCGCGCTGGTTGTGTGGGGGCGGGCCAAAAAACTGTCGAGCACGATTTCAGGCGCGGCGCGGGATTGGCTGGTTTCGATCAGGCGAGCTTGCGGCGCGTGCTGTGTGACGAGAGCGCGCGTGGCGTTGATTTGCGAGGGTGATGCCAGGTCGCATTTGTTCATCAGCACAAGATCGGCATCATTCAATTGGCGTGTGACAGTGTCGCCCATATAGCGATCGCCGGCTTGGCTTTGCAGGGTTTCGGCGTCGACCAGCACCACAACACCGTCGCAGCGATAGGCCGCCAACAGGCTGATGGCGCCCGCAATCGCGCCGGGGATCGCGACGCCTGAGGCTTCGAGAACAACATGATCAGGGGGTGGGTTTATCTGCGCCAGCTCGATCAATGCGCGGGTCATGTCGTTGCCATAGCTGCAACACACACAGCCACCCGCAATGGAAATCAGATCGTCTGATTGCGCCTCGATCAGGTCTTCGTCGATGGGCAACGCCCCGAATTCATTGACCAAAACCGCCAGCCGCACCCCATTGGCGTTGCGCAGCAAATGGTTAACAAGCGTGGTTTTGCCGGCGCCAAGAAAGCCGCCCAACACCGTGATCGGCAAGCTCATGCGGGAAACACCCGTCCACCCTGGACAGTGCCCCAAACCGGAATGTCCTTGAGTGCCATTGGGTCGACGTTCGTCGGATCTTGGTCCAGCACGGCGAAATCGGCGTGTTTGCCGACCTCGATGCTGCCGACTTCGTGGTCAAGCTTGAGCGTATAAGCCGCGCCCATGGTGATTGCATAAAGCGCATCGGCGACCGAGATTTTCTCGCCCTCGCCTTGTGTGCGCCCAGAGGCGGTCAGCCGATTGACAGCACACCAGGCGGTGAACAGCGGCGCCAGCGGGGTGATCGGCGCGTCAGAATGGATGCCCATCGGCACGTTGTTGGCCAGTGCGGTGGCGCAGGCGTTCATACGTTGCGCACGTTCCGGGCCGACCGTCAGGCGATAATGTTCATCGCCCCAGTAAAAGTGGTGATTGGCGAACAGGTTAACGCACATCCCTAGCTTGCCCATGCGGCGGAACTGCGCAGTGTCGGCCAACTGGCAATGCTGAATGGTGGTGCGATGTTCGGGGCTTGGGCGGGTTTTCAGCACCTGTTCCATGGTGTCGAGCACCAGGTCGGTCGCCTCGTCTCCGTTGGTGTGAGTGTGCACTTGCAAATCGTTTTCCAGAGCCAGATCAAGCACTTCGGCCAGTTGTTGCGGTGAGACATACCACAACCCGTTGGGCGCGCCGTTGTGATAGCCGGGCCAACGGATGCGCGCGGAAAACCCCTGAATAGACCCATCGGTCACCACTTTGATCCGTCCAAGCCTCAACCGATCGGTGGATTGCGCCTTTAGGCCCGCGACCTCGGTGACCAAATCTGCAGGGCTCATTCCCATGAAATAACGCAGCGCCACAACCCGTGCAGGATAGGTGGCCCGACCGGTCACCTCCAGCATCATATCAACTGCATCTTGGGTCAGCCGCGCGGCCAGATCGGTGACGGTCGTGACCCCGGCGCGCACGCACAGCTTGCCAAAGTCAACCAATCCACGTTCGTCGCAAGCCAGCATTTCACGATCAAAACCAACATGTTCGCCAATCGGGGTCATAACCTCCGGGCCCTTGAGTTCGCCCGTGGGCAAGCCGTCTTCGCCCAGCGGCACACCAGGGTGATTGATGCCCGCGCGCAGCATTCCGCCCAATTCCAACGCACGTGTATTGACGTTCAAAATGTGCCCAGAGGCGTGCATGATCCCGATAGGTCGCGTGGTGGAGACCCGGTCCAGATCGGCCCGCGACACCCGTTCGTTGTTGAAATAAATCGGGTCAATCTGCCAGCCGGACAGGGGCACATCGGGGTCAAGCGTCGTTTCGACCTCGGACAATCGTGCCAGCACCGCATCGATGGATTTCAGCCCCTTCCACACGCGTCCGTCCGGATCGGCGCGGTCGAAATAGCCACAATAGGTCTTTTGCCACATCGTGCCCTCCATCGTGTGGGCATGACCCTCGACCAACCCAGGCATCAGCACCTTTTCAGCGAACCGTTCGTCCAGCGTGTAATCCCCCCAGCGCGTCAGATCCTGGAGCGGTCCAACGCCCAAAATCCGACCATCGCGCACCGCAACATGGCTGGCTTCGGGGCGGTTTGGGCACATGGTGATGATTTTTTTGGCGGAATAAATGGTGATCATGGGACGCTCCGACTTGGGGTTGGTACGACCCTAGGATGCTTCCCTTTCCCGTCAAAATGTTTTTAACTGCCCAATAAGACGGTTTTTTTGGGGGAAAGGTCTTGCTGAACTTCACCTTCAAACAACTGCGTTACGTCGAGGCGGCAGGGCGTCATCGCTCGATTGCGGCGGCTGCCGCCGAACAAAACATATCGCAATCTTCGATCACGGCCGCGATTGATGCGCTGGAAAGTCAGCTGGGTCATGACTTGTTTGTGCGCACACCCGCCAAGGGCATTCAGTCGACCCCGTCGGGGCGGGAAACGCTGAACCTGATCCGCAGCTTTCTGGACCAGTCCAAACATTTTGAGGGCGAAATTCGCTCGGTTGGGGGGCGCACCACCGGGCTGATCCGAGTAGCCTGTTATGCCACCGCCGCACCGTCTTTTTTGCCCCCGATTCTGACCAGTTTACGGGATACTTATCCGGGCGTGTCGGTCAAACTGCTCGAAGGGCACATGCAGGCGGTGATGGATTATCTTAACACGGGCGAGGCCGACATCGCCTTTACCTATGACCGTGCGGTCGATGAACGCCACGAATTCCAGCCGCTGTTTGCCGCGCCACCCTATGCGTTGATCGGGCGGGGAACCCCGCTCGCTGGCGAGAAATCGGTGACTTTGGAACAGCTTAGCCCACTACCAATGATCCTGCTGGACCTGCCGATGACGCGCGAATACTTCACATCGGTGTTTCAGGGTCAGAGTTTGCGGCCCAACATTGTACACACGGCGCGCAGCTCTGAGATTGTGCGCGCGCTGGTGGCCAGTGGCTATGGTTACACCATCCTTAACATTCGTCCCCCCAACTACAGTTCGGGCGAACATCCCTTTGTGGCTGTTCCGATCTCGAGCCCGATTCCGCCCCCGCTTTTCGGAATCGCCGCGCTTGATGGGCTGAGACAGCCCAAAATGGTGCAAGCGATTGTCGATCATTGCCTCAAATTGCGCCGTCAGGGGGCGTTTGATCAAATTGTAGTCGCTTAAACGGCCCTTCCTCGCCAATTTAGCGCAATGAACCGCAATTAATCTGTTTTGTGTTACATTGGCTCTGGGCTAGGCTGCACCAAAAAACAAATCAACCAACAAGGAGAACGACCCTTGAAACATATGTTCAAGACATTTGCAGCCGCGACGGCCACGGTGGCGCTGCTGGCCACCAGCGCGCTGGCCGAAGGGCCAAAGCGTGGCGGCACGCTGGCCACAGTACTGGGATCCAACCCGCGTAACCTCAACCCAGCTGTGCAATCGGGCATCGTGACGGGCTTTCCAGGCTCGCAATTGTTCGCCACACCGCTGCGTTTTGACGAAAACTGGGAACCCCAGCCCTATCTGGCCGAAAGCTGGGAAGTGGCCGCGGATGGCCTGTCTGTCACGCTCAACCTGGTGAAAAACGCCACGTTCCACGACGGCGTGCCGATCACGTCAAAGGATGTCGCGTTTTCGGTCGATGTGATCAAGGAGCACCATCCGTTCAAATCCATGTTCGCCCCGGTCGAAACCGTGGAAACGCCGGATGATCACACAGCGATCCTGCGCCTCAGCCAGCCGCACCCGGCGCTGATTTTGGCGATGTCGGGCCAGTTGATGTCGATCATCCCGCAGCACATTTATGGCGACGGACAGAACCCGAAATCGCATCCGCGCAACAACACCGATGTCGTGGGCTCGGGCCCGTTCAAGCTGACCGAGTTCAAATCCGGCGAATACATCATCCTCGAACGTTACGACGATTTCTTCATCGAAGGCCGCCCTTACCTCGACAAAGTCGTAATGCGCATCATCACCGATCCGGCGGCACGGGCGATTGCCTATGAAAACGGCGAACTGCACATGGGCGCGTTCGAATCCCTGCCCCGCATCATCAACCGCCTGAAAAAGGTCGACGGCCTGACCGTCACACCAGAAGGCTACGGCGCGATTGGCCCGCTTGACTGGCTGGCAATGAACACGGGCAAAGACGGCCCTCTGAAAGATGTGCGCGTGCGCAAAGCCATCGCCCACGCCATCGACAAAAACTTCATCCACAAGGCGTTGATGCAGGGCACCGCGAACGATTCGCGTACCGGCATCCACCCTGACAGCCCGTTCTACAACGGCGCCGTGGACGGATATGATCTGGATCTGGACAAAGCCAACGCCCTTTTGGACGAAGCGGGTTTTCCAATGAATGGCGACAGCCGTTTTGGCCTGACCATTGATTTCGGCTGGCCCGGCGTAAAGCCGCAGGTCGAATATGTCAAAGCAGCCCTGAAAAAGGTTGGCATCGACGTGACCGTACGCGCCAGTGCGGATTTCCCAACCTGGGCCAAGCGCATGGGCGAGATGGACTTTGATATGTCTTGGGACACTGTGTTCAACTGGGGCGACCCTGTGATCGGCGTTCACCGCACCTATGTCTCTGACAACATTGGCAAAGGCGTTTGGTCCAACACCCAAGGCTACTCCAACGCCCGCGTTGACGAGCTGTTGACCATGGCCGCAAAAGAGGGTGATCTGAAAAAACGTAAAGCCCTTTATGCTGAGTTCCAACAGATCATTGCGGACGAGCTGCCGGTCTATCACACCAACACGCTGCCCTATCACACGGTCTATTCCGACAAAGTCGGCAACCCGCCACTGGGCATCTGGGGCACGTCAACTTCGATCGATATGACGTATCTCAAAGACTAAGCAATTCAGGGTGCGGCGCATCGCGGCGCACCCAACCAGCACAGGGCGATCCTTTTGACCTTCATCCAAAATTTTTCGACCCGCGTGCTTTATGCTGTGCTGCTTCTGATTGCCGTACTGGTGCTCAACTTCTCGATGATGCACTTGGCTCCGGGCGACGTCGCCGACACCATTGCGCAATCTATGGGCGGCGCCGATCCCGAGGTTTTGGCCCAGATTCGCGCCGATTATGGCCTTGATCAGCCTTTCATCACCCAGCTGACCACCTATGTCGGCAAGGTGCTGCGCTTTGATCTGGGCTATTCCTTCTTTTACAACCAACCCGTCACCGACCTGATCTTGCAACGGATGCCGGCCACTTTGCTGCTGGTTGTGACCGCGCAACTTCTGGCCTTGTTCATCGGCGTCGTGCTCGGCGTTTATTCGGCGCGTCATCCCAAAGGCATTTCATCGTATTTTGTCACCTTTCTGGCTCTGTTTGGCTATTCCGCCCCAGTGTTTTGGACTGGTATCTTACTGCTTATCGCGTTTTCGCTGCAAATTCAGCTGTTTCCAGTGGCCGGCATGATGGACGTCACCAAGGATTATGGGTTTTTCGGCCGCGCGCTCGACATCGCGCGCCATATGGTGCTGCCGGTGATCACGTTGTCTTCGATTTTCCTGGCTCTTTATTCCCGCCTGTCACGCGCCACCATGATGGAAACGCTGGGCTCAGATTACGTGCGCACGGCCAAAGCCAAGGGGCTGAGCGAACGTGAAATCGTCTATAAACACGCGCTGAAAAACTCCCTCTCGCCTGTGATCACCCTTGCCGGACTGCAATTCTCTGCCGTGATTTCCGGCGCTGTTCTGGTCGAAGCTGTGTTCAGCTGGCCCGGTCTTGGCACCCTGGCGTTCCAATCGATCATCGCGCGCGACACGCCAACCATTCTTGGCATCCTGTTCTTTTCTGCGCTGGTGGTGATCGTGGGCAATTTGCTCACCGATCTAGCCTTGCGCCTTGTTGATCCACGCGTGGGGAAAACCTGACATGACCGCCCCAATCCTCCCTGATGAGCCCATCGCCAAAGCCCGTTCTCCGTTCTCCGAAGCGTGGGAGATGTTTCGACGCAACATCGCCGCCGTCGTCGCATTGATCGTCCTGGGCCTGATCGTCTTGGCCGCCATCTTTGGCCCATGGATTTACCCCACCGACCCGTTCGACATGGTTTGGGCGCCCTTTTCCCCCCCCGGAGTCGACGGTTTCATCCTCGGCACAGATTACCTGGGCCGTGACCTGATGGCCGCGTTGATCCACGGCGCGCGCGTATCCATCGTGATCGGCTTGGCCGCCGCGCTGATGTCCGTGATCATCGGTGTCAGCATCGGAGCGCTGGCGGGTTTCTACCGCGGATGGGTGGAAGAAGTCTTAATGCGCATCACCGAATTCTTTCAAGTTCTACCCACATTGTTGTTTTCCATGGTCATCGTTGCCCTTTTCGGCGCGTCCCTTCCCATGATCACGTTCGCCATTGGAATTGTCAGTTGGACGGCCGTGGCCCGCATCACACGCTCTGAATTTTTGCGTATCCGACAACTGGAATATGTCATGGCCTCGCGGGCCTCGGGCGCGACAAATGCCAAATTAATGTTCTCGATCATCTTGCCCAACGCCCTGCCGCCAATCATCGTGCAAGCCGCGTTGATGGTCGGATCTGCTATCCTGTTCGAGGCCGGGCTTTCGTTCTTGGGCCTTACTGATCCAAACGTGGTCAGTTGGGGTCAAGTCATTGGTTCCAATCGCCAATACATCCTTGATGCCAGCTACACCGTGACCATTCCAGGTGTTGCGATCTTTGTCACCGTGCTGTGCATTTCACTTGTGGGCGATGGACTAAATGACGCGCTGAATCCCAAACTGAGGCAACGCTGATGGCTCCGCTGCTCAAGGTCGAAAATCTGCGCATCGAATTGACAACCCGCGCTGGCGTGGCCCCGGTGATCGACGATCTGTCCTTCGAGTTGGGCGCCGGAGAATCCATTTCCTTTGTCGGCGAATCAGGCTGTGGAAAGTCAATGACAGCGCTCGGGATCATGGGACTTTTACCCGATAAAATTGGACGTATTGCGTCGGGCTCGATCACCTTTGAAGGCGAAGACCTGACCACCGCGTCGGACAAACGCTTGCGCGAAATCCGTGGCAACGAGATTTCGATGATCTTCCAGGAACCGATGACCTCGCTTAATCCAGTCTATACCGTTGGCGAGCAAATCGCCGAAGTGCTGCGCGCCCATCAAGGACTATCGACCGCCGCCGCCTGGTCTAAGGCCATTGAGTTGCTTGACGCGGTGCGCATTCCCAACGCCAAATCGCGCGTTTCCGACTATCCTTTCCAGATGTCTGGAGGGCAACGCCAACGGGTGATGATCGCCATCGCACTTGCCTGCGAGCCCAAAATCCTGATCGCGGACGAACCCACAACCGCGCTTGACGTTACAGTTCAGGCACAAATTTTTGATCTTCTGAACGACCTTAAACGCCAAACCGGCACCGCCATTTTCCTGATCACCCACGACATGGGCGCGGTCGCCGAGATGGCCCAACGCATGATCGTGATGTACGCCGGTCGTAACGCCGAACTGGGGCCGGTGGATCAAATCATCGCACGCCCTCGTCACCCTTACACAAAAGGGTTAATCAGCTGTGTCCCCCATTTGATGAAAGTGCTGACACGCGAGCGGCCCGACCTTACCGAGGTGCCGGGCATCGTGCCCGCCTTGTCCGAATTTGGCCGCGATGCCTGCCTTTTCGCCTCGCGCTGCACCCATGTCAGCCAGCAGTGCCTCAACCGACGCCCCCCAGCGCAAAGCTTTGAAAACGGACAACTTTCCATGTGCTGGCACGCCGGAGACCTTTGATGAAAGACACCTCAGACCCCGCACTGGTCGATGTGCGCAACCTTTCCGTACGCTTTGGCGTGAAACGCGGCGGCGCGTTCGCCAAAAAAAGCTGGCTCTACGCCGTCGACGACGTCTCGTTCGAAATCAAACGCGGTGAAACGCTGGCCATCGTGGGCGAAAGCGGATCCGGCAAAACCACAGCCGCCCTCGCCGTGGCCCGCCTGGTCGACGCTTGCGGCGGCGAAGTTTTGGTCGACGGGCAGGATTTCCTGCAGCTTGACGACACGGCTTTGCGCCAAGCGCGCGCCAAACTGCAATTTATCTTCCAAGATCCCTACTCCAGCCTCAACCCGCGCCTGCGCGCCGAGAAAATCGTGCGCGAACCCTTGGACAGCATGGCCACAGTCCCCGAACCTGAGCGCCAAGCCATCGTCGACAAACTCTTTGCCGCCGTGGGCTTACACCCGGAACAGCAACGCCTGTTCCCGCACCAATTCTCGGGTGGACAACGTCAACGCATCGGCATCGCACGTGCGCTGGCCACGCAACCCGATCTGGTCATTTGCGACGAAGCCGTCTCAGCATTGGATGTCGCGGTACAAGCTCAAATCCTGAACCTCCTGCGGCGCCTACAATCCGAATTTGACCTGACATATCTGTTTATCAGCCACGATCTGGGCGTGGTGCAGCACATGTGCGATCAGATCGCAGTGATGTATATGGGCAAAATCGTCGAACACGCGGACCGCCTGTCACTGTTTAACACGCCGCTCCACCCCTACACCGTAGCTCTTTTGTCCGCCGTTCCCTCAGTCGACAAAGCAAGGCGCGCGGAAACCAAACGAATCCTGATCCCCGGCGATCCACCAGATCCAGTGAATTTGCCTGCTGGGTGCCGCTTCGCCAATCGTTGTCCTGTGGCACAGCCGATCTGCACACAATCAGAGCCCACACTGCAGACCATCAAATCAGGACACAAGGTGGCGTGTCACTTGGTGGATAAGACCGGACAGGCGCCGTTATCCTAACCCTATCCAAGATAAAATAGGGGCTCTGCCCCCGCCACCCTTCGGGCGTCTCCCCCGGAGTTTGTCTAGAAAGATGAAGAGGCTCAGGTTTGCGCTTCATCTTTCAAAGGAAACTCTGGGGTTTGGGGCAAAGCCCCAAGGCACGCGCGGCCTGAGCGCATCTGAACAGTGTGCGGCGCAGCCGCTCCGTTAGCCGGCATTTACAACAAAGCGTTGCGGCGGGACAGAACGCGCATGACTTCTGCGGTCCAAGCCTCACTCACTTCCCCGGCCAGCATCTACATAGGCCGGTGCATGGGCCGATAGAGAGCGTAGTGAAAAGTGACTTTGGGTGCAAAAGGGTGAAAGACCACGCGCGCGCGGTGTCCGTTTTGGCGTTCGTAGGTCTCAGCGCTCAGACGGTCGACAAACATTGCCCAGCTTCAACGAAGGGAAAGATCGGCAGAAAATTCTAGCTTTCCATCTGCACGTCCAACCTGGCATCCGCCGCTTCAAAAGCCGTCTTGGTACGAATATGGGAAAAATGATCCGGCAGCAGCAAGCCCATGGGCATGCCGTCCAGATCCTGCGCTGTGATCTGATCAAGCCCGGCCAGCGGGTGTCCCACAGGTAACGCGCATTCGTAGCGCGAGGCCATCACATCGGTGCGGTATTGGCCCGTTGTCGGCACTTCGACGTCACTGTCGGCGAATCCAAAATCCAGACTTTGGGATGACACAAGCTGCGCGATCTGCGGCGAACTGCGGGTGATGATCGTCAAGCGCACGTCTCTGTGGCGCCCGATTTGTGCGCTAACAAAGCTTGGAAACAGCAACGCCGACGGACCTGGCATCGCCGCCACGTTCAATGTTCCGGCGCGGCGGGTTTTTCAATTCTGCAACGTGCGCGACACATCGGACACGTGGCTTAGGATGTCGCGCGCTTCGGTCAAAAGATATTGCGCTTCCGGCACCAGCACCAAAGCCCGCCCTTGACGTTCAAACAACTGAAAACCCAGTGTTTCTTCCAACCCTTTCAACGCAAGGCTAACCGCTGGCTGGGTTCGGCCCAGATTGCGCGCGGCCTGGCTGATCGACCCTGTTGTCATCACTTCGTGGAACACAGTGAGCTGATTCAGGTTCACGGCAACACCCATAAGATAAATTTGTCCATAGCAAAGAATTTCAAATTTGTGTTTATTTTTTGCCTGCCTACAGTGATGCTGTCCATAAGCAGTGGCGTGCCTGAAAACGCTCTGCACCTAACTGGGAGACCAAAGCACTATGACTTTAATGAAAGCACTCACAGGGGCCGCCGTGGCCTGCACGCTGATCGCCGGATCGGCAGTTGCGCAGGAGATGAAGTTCTTCCGCATCGGCACAGGCGGCGCGGGCGGCACCTATTTCCCAATCGGCGGCATAATCGCCAACGCGATCTCCAACCCTCCCGGCAGCCGGGCCTGCGACAAGGGCGGCAACTGCGGCGTTCCGGGTTTGGTGGCCATGGCGCAATCGACCAACGCCTCGGCGCACAATGTCAACGCGATCCAGGCCGGCCAGATGGAAGCGGGCTTGTCGGGCGCAGCCACTCTGCACTTTGCTTACAAAGGCATCGAAGCCTTTGAAGGCAATCAGAAACCTGATCTGCGCATCATCGCCAACCTGTACCCCGAAGACCTGCACCTTGTGCTGCCAAAGGGGGCTACTTTGAACGGTCTGGCCGATCTTAAGGGCAAGCGCGTGGGCATTGCTCAGGCCGGCTCGGGCACACAGATCGCGGTTGAGCTGATCCTGGACATGTTTGGTGTCAACCGGGGCAACATCGACGAGGCCGAGCTGAACAACAGCCAGTCCGCCGAACGTCTGGCGGATGGTCAGCTTGATGCCTATTTCTACGCGGCCGGCACGCCGGTTTCCGCGATGATCCAGTTGGACAACACCAAAGGCATGGAGCTTTACAGCTTTTCTGCCGAAGAAGTTGCCAAGGCAAACGAAGCGGTGCCCTACTACATCCCGTCCACGATTCCAGCGGGCACCTATCCTGGCGTTACCTACGATGTGAACACGGTCGCTGTGTCAGGCATCATGGTCACCAACGCCAATCAGGACGAAGAGTTGATCTATGAGATCACCAAAGCCATGTGGTCGCCCACAGCACGCAAGCTGTTGGACAACGGCCATGCCAAGGGCAAAGTGATCACCCCTGAAACCGCGCTGGACGGCGTGGAAGGCATTGGTGTGCCGCTGCACCCTGGTTCGGCCAAATTTTACAAAGAAGCTGGCCTTTTGAAGTAACCTTTCGTTCGGGCGGGGCCATGCTCCGCCCGATCCCTTTCTGCTCCCCCTCCAGACAGGCCGTGCCATGACCCTGACGCCCGAGTTGACTCAAGAAGAACTCGATCGGATCGAGAAGAAATACGACACCTCGCTGAACACGCGCAACTATGGCCCGACCCTGGCGCGCCCGGTTTACTGGGGCACGGTGGGCTTTGCCATGTATCACATCTGGACCGCAGGCTTTGGCACTCCGGTCGATTATGTCCATATGGGCGTACATCTGGCAGGTCTCTATCTCTTTATTTTCATTGGCTTTCCCCTGATCAAAACCGAATATGCGCTGGCCTATAACCCAGTGCGCGGCCTCAAACCCTGGAACGTGCCGATCTATGATTGGATCATTTTGGTTCTGGCGATGATGGCTGCGCTGTTCTTGTGGTTCTCCTGGCGCGGGGTTGATTGGCTGGGCGTGCCCGAACAGATGCTGCGCCAGGGCAATCCGACCAATATCGACGTGTTCTTTGGCACCATCCTGATCCTGGCCACACTCGAGATCGCCCGGCGTACAATTGGTTTTATCCTGCCTGCGATCATTCTGGTGTTTATCATTTATGCACTGTTTGGCCCCTATATGCCCGCGCAAATCCTGCAACATCCCGGCGTCAACTGGCAGCAATTCGTCAACAACATGTATTTCCCCTTCGAGGGGATTTTCGGCGTCACCCTCTGGATCGTCTCGACCGTGGTGTTCCATTTCGTGCTGTTTGGCGTGGTCGCACAGCGCATGGGTCTGGGCCAGTTTTTCGTCGACAATGCAATGATCGTGGCTGGGCGTTATACCGGCGGGCCGGCCAAAGTGTCGGTTGTGTCATCGGCGTTTTTTGGCACGATTTCCGGCTCTTCCATTGCCAACACCGTTTCAACCGGCTCGCTGACCATCCCGAACATGAAGAAAATGGGCTATCCCGGTTACTTTGCCGGCGGCGTCGAAGCCGCCTCAAGCGCGGGCGGTCAGATCACCCCGCCGATCATGGGTGCCGCGTCATTCTTGATGGCCGAATACCTTGAGGTGCCCTACACCACCATCGTGATCGCCGCGATTGTACCAGCGATGATGCACTATATCGGCGTGATTTCGATTGTGCACTTCACCGCCAAAAAGCTGGGCCTGAGATCCTATACCCGTGACGAGCTGCCGGATTTTGTCAAAGTCTGGCAGGCCGGCTGGTTCACGATCATCCCGCTGCTGGGCCTGCTTTACACATTGTTCTCAGGCTATTCGCCCAACATGTCTGCCTTCATCGGGCTGACCCTGTGCATTGTGGTTGGCTTTTGCCATATCGCCAAACCGCTCACCCTGCTGTTCCCGCTTGGGCTGCTGGCGTTCGTCTTCTGGAAGGCCTCGCCGTTGTCCGGCGAAGGGTTCACGCCCGTCACGGCGGGGCTTTTGGCCGCGGGCGTCATCGTTGGCGTGCTGCACAAGGGCGAGCGTAAATCCTTTAGTGAGCTGTTCGACAGTTTCCACGTGGGCGTGCAGTACGCGCTGGCGGTGGGCGCGGCCTCGGCGGCTGTTGGTATCGTCGTGGGCGTGATCAACACCACCGGCGTGGGTTTCCGCCTGGGCTTCATGGTCACCACGGGCGCCGCTGACATGGCCGTGAATGTACACGCCCTGCTGGGCTGGATCCCGGCCGAGGCGTTTACCCAAGCCTCCATCCAGCAATTCCTGTCGCTGTGCATGATCGCGATGGCCTGCATTCTGATGGGCGCAGGTCTGCCCACCACCGCGCTTTACATTATGCTGGTCTCTGTGGCCCAACCGGCGTTGTCGCAACTGGGCGTGCCGCCGCTCGCCACCCATATGTTCGTGCTCTACTACGGCGTGATATCGGAAATCACACCGCCAGTCTGCGCTTCGGCCTACGCGGCGGCGGGCATCGCCAATGCCAACCCGTTCCGCACCGGGTTGAACGCCTTTACGTTGGGTCTGGGCAAGTTGATGGTGCCAATGGTCTTTGTCTATGCGCCGACCATGCTGATTGTGCTGCCCGAATACTTCACGCTGGCCTCGTTCCTGCAGGTTTCGATCACCTGCGCGATGGGCGTGTTCGCCATCGCCACAGCCGTATCGTCCTATTTCATGGCCCCTCTGCGCCACATCTGGCGGTTGCTGATGGCCATCGGCGGCTTGCTTTTGGTGGCCCCATCCGGGTCAAGCGATCTGCTCGCTTGCCTGCCAATCGGGATCGTCATCGCCCAGCAAATCCTGGCCCAGCGCGCCACCGCGCCGGCATAACGCGATGACGTCGCCCGCGCACCCCGTGGTGGTCATCGGCGGCGGCATCGTTGGCATTTGCTGCGCTCTGTCGCTGATCGAAACCGGCACGCCCACAGTGCTGATTGAACCAGATGATCCCGGCCAAGGCGCGTCCTTCGGCAACGCGGGCATCATCTCGCCCTGGTCCGTGGTGCCCCAATCCAGCCCCGGTATCTGGAAAAAAGTCCCTGGCTGGCTGCTGAAACGCGATGGCCCGGCATCCGTCAGCCCGGCCTATGCGCTGCGCCTGCTGCCTTGGCTTGCCGCGTTCCTGCGCGCCGGTACGCCACACCGCGTCAGCGAGATTTCCAAGGCGATGCAGCTGCTCAATCAAGACAACATCGCGCTCTACCGCACCCACCTGGCCGGCACCGGCCACGAAGATCTGATCGCCGACAGCTATTACGTGCACGCCTACCGCAACGCCGCCGAAGCCCGCCCCGAGGCCCCCGAATACGCCGCCCGCGCCGCCCTAGGGGCCCCGATCGAACGCATCGATGCCGCAGAACTGCGCGCGCTGGAGCCTGCCCTGTCCCACGATTTCCAAGCCGCCATCCTGATCAAAAACCAGGCCCGCGCCCGCGATCCGGGCCAGATTGCCACGGTTTTGGCCGAAAAATTCCAAAGCCTCGGCGGCCAGATCATGCGCGCCAAAGTGATGTCGCTGCAGCGCGAAACCCGTTGGACGATCACCACCGATCGCGGCACTGTTAACGCCGAAAAGATCGTTCTCAGCGCCGGCATCTGGTCGGCGGATCTCCTCAAACCCCTGGGTGTGAAAATCCCACTGGCGTCCGAGCGTGGTTATCACATCGCCTGCCCAACCCCCGGCGTAAGCCTGACCCATTCGGTGATGGACGTTCAGGCCAAATTTGTCGCAAGCTCAATGACCATGGGCCTGCGCGCTGCAGGAACCGCTGAATTCGCCCCGCCAAACGCACCGGCAAACCCTGCAAGATCCAACAGCATTCTGCGCGCCCTGCGCCGCATGATCCCAGACATCGACACAACAGATCACACAAGTTGGATGGGCGTGCGTCCCTCAACCCCAGACAGCCTTCCCGTGATCGGAGCGACCTCGCAATATCCTGGTCTGTTCATGGCGTTCGGACACAGCCACTACGGATTGATGATGGCCCCGAAAACCGGCCGCGTAATTGCCGATCTGGTACGAGATGTTCGATCCAACCAAAACCTGACGCTCCTCTCGCCATCCCGTTTTTCTTAACCGGAGCGGCTGCGCCGCACGCTATTCAAATGCGCTCAGGCCGCGCGTGCCTTGGGGCTTTGCCCCAAACCCCAGAGTTTCCTTTGAAAGATGAAGCGCTAACCTGAGCCTCTTCATCTTTCTAAAAAAACTCCGGGGGAGACGCCCGCAGGGTGGCGGGGGCAGAGCCCCTATCTCAGGTCAACTGCGATTGCGTCCGGCGTTGCCGCGCCCTATAGCTGAGGCGTTGTTCACCACCCAACCGAGGCGTTATGACCCAATCAGCTGGCAAACCTTGCATCCTGTGTTGCGCCATCACCGGATCCGTACCGACCAAGGCGGACAATCCCGCCGTGCCGATTTCGGTCGCAGAGCAAGTTGAAAGCGCGCACGCGGCAGTTGAAGTCGGCGCGAGCATCATTCATGCCCATGTCCGCAATGACGATGGGACCCCAACCAGCGATCCGGCAAGGTTCGCGGCCTTGAAAGAAGGTTTGGAAAAGAACTGCCCTGGTGTGATCGTTCAGCTTTCAACCGGAGGGCGTTCCGGCGCTGGGACCGAACGCGGCGGGATGCTGTCGCTGGCGCCGGATATGGCTTCGCTTTCAGTCGGATCAAACAACTTTCCGACCCGTGTTTACGAAAATCCACCCGATCTGGTGGCTTGGTTGGCTTCGGAAATGATCACCCACAAAGTAACGCCCGAAGTAGAAGCGTTTGATCTGTCTCACATTCTGCATGCCATCAAAATGCACGCCGAAGGCGCGCTTTATGGCAAGCTTTATGTCCAGTTCGTTATGGGTGTCAAAAACGCCATGCCCGCGGATCGAGCTGTGTTTGATTTCTATGTTCAGATTATGCAGGCGCGCGCGCCTGAGGCTCAGTGGTGCGCTGCGGGAATAGGCGCCAACCAGATCGTCGTGAATGAATGGGCCATTGCCGCAGGCGGGCACACCCGCGCTGGGCTGGAAGACAATGTGCGCCTTGACCGCGCAACTCTGGCGCCGTCAAACGCTGCTTTGATCGCACGCGCCGCAGATCTTTGCGACAAATACAACCGACCCGTCGCCAGCATCGCGCAGGCACGTGATATTTTGGGCCTCGCGCCCCTCAGTTGATCGGATAAACTTATGAAAACCCTTTCGGAAAACGCCTGTTTCAATGGCACTCAAGGCGTTTATTCGCACGCCTCCACCGTTTGTTCCTGCGATATGACATTTGGCCTGTTTCTGCCCGAAGAAGCCAAAGCCGGTCCTGTGCCCGTGTTGTGGTATCTGTCGGGGCTGACCTGCACCCATGAAAACGCCATGGTCAAGGCAGGCGCGCAGGGTTGGGCCGCCGAACAAGGCATCGCATTGGTGTTCCCTGATACTTCGCCGCGGGGCGATGGAGTGGCCAATCACGACGACTATGATCTGGGCCAGGGCGCCGGGTTTTACGTCAACGCCACGCAAGCTCCTTGGGCGCCGCACTTTCAAATGTGGGACTATGTGGCCGAGGAACTGCCCGCGCTGATCACCTCTGAATTTGCCATTGATCCCGACCGCCAGGCGATCACCGGCCACTCCATGGGCGGGCATGGTGCGCTGACGCTGGCGATGAACCTGACCGGGCGGTTTACATCGGTGTCGGCGTTTTCGCCAATCTGTAACCCGACCGGCGCCGATTGGGGCCGCAAGCAATTGGCGGCTTATCTTGGCGACGACGAAACCACCTGGGCGCGCCACGACGCGTCACTGATGATGGCAGAGCACGGCTTTGACGGACCTGTGCTGTGCGACACCGGCACCAACGACCAGTTCCTTGATCTGCTGCGCCCCGAAACGCTGGCCCATGCGGCTATGACACGCCGGCAAGAAGCGACAATCCGTCTGCAACCGGGCTATGATCACAGCTATTTCTTTGTGTCGACTTTCATGGAAGAACACATCGCCTTTCATGCCAATGCGCTTTACGCAAAATGAGCGCACTTTTTCTGGACGCCGATGCCTGCCCGGTGCGGTCCGAAGCTGAACGTGTGTCCACCCGCCACGGGTTGACCATGTATGTGGTGTCAAATGGCGGGTTGCGGCCTTCTCCCAACCCGCTGGTCAAAACCATCATCGTTGATGCAGGCGCAGACGAGGCCGACAAGTGGATTGCCGAGCGTTGTGGCCCGGCCGATGTGGTGGTGACCTCGGACATGCCGCTGGCGGCGCGCTGTATCGAGGCCGGAGCGCGGGTTTTGCGCCACAACGGCGATTCGCTGACCCAGCGCAACATTGGACCGCAGCTGGCGATGCGCGATTTGATGACAGATATGCGCGCGGCCAACCCCTTGGGCACCGGCGGCGGGGCTGCACCCTTTACAAAAGCCGACCGCTCCCGTTTTCTGGACGCATTGGAACGTGATCTGCGCGCGGCGCAACGCGCCTGAACCAAGGCTGGCCCTATGACTGTTAACGCTGTGATCTTCGACATTGGAAATGTGCTGATCGAGTGGCAGCCCGAGCAGTTCTATGACCGCGAAATTGGCGAAGCGCGCCGCCGTGCCATGTTTGACGCGGTCGATCTGCGCGCGATGAACGACAAGGTCGATCTGGGCCAGGACTTCACCTCCACCATCTACGCCGCTGCCGATCAAAACCCCGAATGGCGCGCCGAGATCCGCATGTGGCATGACCGCTGGATCGAGATGGCCAACCCCGCCATCGAGCGTTCGGTGCGGCTGTTGAGGGCCTTGCGCGCCAACGGCATCCCGGTGTTTTCGCTGACCAATTTTGGCATCCAGAGCTTTGACTACGCCGCCACTCACTACCCGTTTCTGCTGGAATTTGACCGGCTTTACATCTCGGGCCATATGGGCGTGATCAAGCCGGACCCGGTGATTTATCAAAGGCTTGAGGACGATTGCGGCATCGCCCCAAACACCCTTCTGTTTGCAGATGACCGCGCCGACAACATCAAAGCCGCAGACGCGCGTGGCTGGCAAACGCATCTGTTTGCGGGCCCCAACGGCTGGGCGGATCGTCTTGTTGCCGAGCGCCTGCTGACCGAACCGGAGGCGCGCTGATGGTGCCTCATATCTCTTTTGCCGATGGTGATCCGCTGCTGGACTGGCTGGTGTTCACCGATGCACTGGCCGCGGGGCACGACCTGCCAAAGGCCGAAATCGACGATACATTTCTCTACCGCGACCCCGACACCATGCTGTCGCGCGCCGCCTGGATCGATGGGTTGGGTCTGGCCGTCAAAACCGCGACAATCTTTCCCGGCAATATCACCGGCGGCAAGCCGATGATGAACGGGCTGGTCAGTATATATTCCGACCTTGATGGCACGGTGGCAGAGAGCATTGATTTTCACCATGTGACAACGTGGAAAGCCGCCGCGGACAGTCTGCTGGCCGCGCGCCGTCTGGCTCGCCCCGATAGCCGCAACATCTTGATCATGGGCGCGGGCACCGTGGCTGGCACCTTGGTACAGGCTTTTTCGACCGCCTTTCCGCAGGCCCATTTCAACATCTGGAACCGCACCCCTGCCAAGGCCGACGTTTTTGCCAAACAGCATCCAAACGCCACCCCTGTGCGTGATCTGGAACAGGCTGTGGAAGCCGCCGATATCGTGCTGGGCGCCACTATGAGCTCGGCACCGATCCTGCGCGGTGACTGGTTGCAAGCCGACCAACACATCAATCTGATCGGCGCATATCGCCCCGACATGCGCGAGGCCGACGACACCGCGCTGACCCGCGCGCGCTTGTTTGTTGACAGCTATGCCACCACGCTGGATCACATTGGCGAATTGAAAGACCCGCTGGCACGCGGCGTGATCACCCGCGACGATTTTGTGGCCGATTTTTATGATCTGTCCGCGTTTCAACGCCAGCCAGGGCCCAATCTGACCCTTTTCAAAAATGGCGGCGGTGCACATCTGGACTTGATGACCAGCCGCTACATTCTGGATCAATGGGCGGGCGCACAATGATCGGCTGGCTGATCCTGATCGCCCTGTTGGTGGTGTTGGCCCTGCCCTTGCTGCGCGAAATTCAACGCAAACCCATGTCGCAATCCACGCGCCGCGACGCGCCGGGCCAGTTCGTCACCCTGTCGCAAGGCACCACACATTACCGCTGGATCGGCCCAATCCGTGGCCCCGTCGCAGTCTGCGTGCATGGTCTGACCACGCCCAGTTTTGTCTGGGACGGGCTGGCCGCCGGGCTGACAGCAATGGGCTATCGGGTGCTGGTTTATGACCTTTACGGGCGCGGATATTCCGACCGTCCCAAGGGTGCACAGGACGCTGGCTTTTTTCTCACTCAGCTGAATGATCTGCTGGAAGATCAACAGGTTGAGGACGACATCACCCTGCTTGGTTACTCCATGGGCGGCGCCATTGCCACCGCTTTTACCGCTCAGCAACCGGGCCGTATCCGCCAATTGGTGCTGTTGGCCAGCGCCGGATTGCGCCCTGCCCCAACCGGTCTGATAGGGTTCATCGCGCGCACGCCGCTGATTGGCGACTGGCTGATGTTTGCGCTCTATCCCAGCCAGCAACGCAAAGGTGTCGAAGCCGAACGTGACCTGCCCAGCAGCGTGGAAAACATCTCTGATCTGGTGCTGAACGAGCTCAACCACACGGGCTATGTCCCTGCTGTTCTGGCCAGCCTGCGCGGAATCCTCGCCGAGCCGATGGATGACAGGATCCGCGCCATTCACAGCGCCAATGTGCCTGTACTGGCGGTCTGGGGGCGCGATGATACAGTGATCCCACTGACCTCGATGGGTCGGCTTGCCGAGCTTAACCGCACCGCCCGCCAAGAGGTGATCGAGGGCGCCGGACATGGGCTGACCTATACCCACACCCGCGCCGTGCTCGACGCGATGCGCGAAACCCTGCGAGACGGTCTGATCTAGCCGATCACGCGGCCACCGCCACCGAGGGTTTCTCGCGGATCGGCAAATGGATGATCGCGCTGAATGCGCCCACCGCCACGCCGATCCACCACACCAGCGTGTAGTCGCCATAAACGTCATACATGCGCCCGCCCAGCCAAACGCCCAGAAAACTGCCCAGCTGATGGCTCAGAAACACAAAGCCGTACAGCGTACCCATGTATCGCATCCCATAAATATAGCCGACCAACCCCGAGGTCAGCGGGATCGTCGCCAGCCACAGCGTGCCCATCGCAACCGAGAAAATGATCACCGAAACCGGCGTGATCGGGAACATGATGAACAGGCTGGCAATGATCGTGCGCCCCACATAGATGCCCGCCAGCAAGTACTTTTTGGAATACCGTTTGCCGACCCAGCCCGCCGCCAAAGTGCCCGCAATGTTGGCCGCCCCGATCAGCGAAATCGACACCGCGCCCAGCGCCGATGTGGTGGTGATGCCCATACCATAAAGCACACCCCCCGGTTGAATCGGCCCGCACAGTTCAGTCACGAAAGCGGGAAAATGCGCGGTGACAAACGCCACCTGATAGCCGCAGCTGAAGAACCCCAGAAAGATGCACAGATAGGTCGGGTCGCGAAACGCACGCAGCACAATCTCGCCCATGCTTTCCTCCAGCGCCGACCGGCTGGGCGGCTCGGGCGAGGTCATCCACGGCAACAACAGCAACGACGCCGCGATCAGCCCCGCAAAAATCAGGAACACCACCTGCCAACTGGTCACGCTCAGCAGCCATTCCGCGCCGGGAGGGCCGACAATCTGCCCGATGCTGCCCGCCGCCGACACCAACGCCAGCGCCATCGAGCGGTTGTCTTCCGATGCCGCGCGCCCGACAATCGCCAGGATCACACCAAACCCGGTGCCCGCCACGCCGAACCCAACCAGCCAGGCATAGGTCTGATGCTCTAGTGGCGAGGTTGACCCGGCGCTCAGCACCAAGCCCAACACATAAAGCGCAGCCCCCAGCACAACGGCCTTACGGTCGCCAATCTTTTCCGCGATGGCGCCAAAAATCGGCTGCCCCACTCCCCAGGCCAAGTTCTGAATCGCAATCGCCAGCGAAAATTCCGACCGCGCCCAGCCAAATTCGGCGGAAATCGGAATCTGGACCACCCCAAAGGTGGCCCGCACGCCAAAGCTGACAATCACGATGATGCAGCCGACGATCAAAACCGGCGTGAACAATGGCGCCTTGCGATCCATAGCGATGCCTCCCTAGCCGCTTGAAGCTACGCGAAACCAACCCAAGGTCAATTGATCAGTTTCACCTTGAAACACCTGCGGCCCTGGAAGCAGAGCTATGCCAGAAGGTTGACAGGACATTCTAAAGTGCTCGGGCAAGACTGCAGGTGTTCGCAAATGTATCCAAAGTTGCAGGCCGGATGCAGAAATGACGAAGATACACCGTTTTTTGGAGAGGTTTAAATCCAGGAACGCGATGGATAGTAATGCGAGCGCGTCAGAATTTGCAGTCAAACGCCAAGCTCGCCATTTTCTGACAGATGTGTGTAAACAAGCACTGAGCGGTGATATGGTCGCAAGAAAATGAACTGGGTCCAGTTCGGGCGAACACAAGGCGATGACCATACGGATCTGAGCTGTATTGCGTGCCGATGGCGGCGGTCTCAGAAATAAGACGCGGTCCGCCGACAGGGCATCCCGACCAGCGCGTGCTCAAAGACCGGACCAGCCCCAAAACCCCTGAACAGCCCCACAAGGCATTAGATCAACGATCACCAGACGCCGCATTTTTCGACATAAAGTCAACCAGATAGACGCACAAAAGCCAGCCGAATTACATCTTGGCTATGCCGCAAAACCGAATAGAAAAACCCGACGTCTGTGTTTTGCCCAAAGAGTGTTTTTCTGTTGGGTTTTCTCAATGTGTAATACGCTGTAAAATCATTGCACCTAAAGGGTTGCAAACCTGCGCGGCTACCTCTAAGCCCCCGCATAGTGGACCGATAGCTCAGCTGGATAGAGTACTTGACTACGAATCAAGGGGTCGGGGGTTCGAATCCTCCTCGGTCCGCCACTTCCTAAAATTGTGAGACGACTCATAGTTCTGCCTTTTGCGACAGACTCTTTCCTTTTTCGACGCATAGCTTTTTCTTTGCTGTTTTGTGGTGGGGTTAGTCATGGATTCCCTTTCAAACTGGTTTTGAGCGAAGCCCTTCAGGGCGCTCGTCTCTAAAACCTGCTCCCGGCGAGTGTTGGGGGTAGCAAGTACAACAAAATTCGACTGTGTTGGTGTGGTCTTGTCGCGGATTAGTTCCGGTCTCTTTCGAGCAATGTTTGCTATGAAGGAGCTAAAGAATGGCAACGAGGTACACAGACGCGTTTCGGCGTGATGCTGTGCGCATCGCGCCCACCAGCGGCTTAACGCGGCCACAGGTTTCATCGGATTTGGGTGTTGGTCTTTCGACGTTGAACAAGTGGGTCCAAAAGCATCAGCACGATGATCTGATGTCTGGATCGCACGAGGACATTGAGAAAGAGAACGAGCGTCTCCGCAGGGAAGTCCGGCTGCTGCGTGAGGAGAGGGACGTGTTAAAAAAGGCCACTCTCTTCTTTGCAGCTCAAAACCCCGTCTCGTGCCTGTAAACATGCGCGTCCTGCGTCCTTGCCGGGCAGTGGATGAGGTTCGCTTTCATCGATGCCTGGAAAGAAGAATGGCCAGTCGAATTTCTCTGCCGGGTTATGCAGGTTACATCACGTGGATTTTGTGCGTGGCGGGTTCGCCCCCTCTCAGCGATGCAAGCATCGCCTGCCGGCAGTGGATGAGCAAACGACAGCGCCCCTCTCGGCAGATTTGCAAGCAAACGTCTGCCGGGCAATGGACGATATGGTGATTTTGGCGCATATCCGGGACCAACACCGCCTGAGCCTGCAAAGCTATGGGCGGCCTCGGATGAGCGAAGAATTGCAAGAGCTGGGGTTGAAAGTGGGACACCGGCGCGTAGTCCGCCCCCTCTCGGCAGATTTGGCTTTGCCAAATCGCCTGCCCGCTGCCCGGCAACACATCCTAAGGATGTGTGAGAGGGGGCAATGGATGCGCCAAATCAGAAATGGGCAGGCGACATATCTTACATCTGGACCAGCGAAGGCTGGCTGTATCTGGCGGTCATTCCTGATTTATTTTCCCGTCGCGTCATCGGCTGGCCCCCTCTCATCGGTTGCAAGCAAACGACTGCCGGGCAGTGGTACAGCAATCGGATGAAAAGGGACCTGACAATCCGAGCGCTGGATATGGCAGTCGCTTTACGACAGCCGCAAGAGGGCTGCATTCACCACACAGATCGTGGGTCACAATACTGTTGAAATGACGATCACAAGCGTCTGTCAAAGCATGGCTTCAAAGTCTCCCCTCTCACACATGTAAACATGTGCTGCCGGGCGGTGCATGAGCGGGAAAGGTAATTGTTATGACACTTCCCTTCTCGGCAGATTTACGATCGTAAATCGCCTGTCAGGCAATGCATGGTGGAAACGGTCTTCAAATCCATCAAAGCTGAGCTGATCTGGCGCAACCGTTGGGAAACCAGACGCCAGGCCGAAGCCGCGATCTTCCAGTATATCAACGGGTTCTACAATCCGCGCCCCTCTCGGGATCTTGCTGTGCAAGACCCTACCCGGCAAGGGACGCCACGCGTCGCTAGGCGGCAAAAGCCCCTTGGCGTTCGAACGAAAGGCAGCTTAAATGA
>JBGCDD010000036.1:0-11638 GCA_045105075.1 Sedimentitalea sp.
CCCTCGACATTCTGATACCAACTGTCATCCATCTTGTCCGGATCCCCGGCAGCGGCCACAATCAACCACTTTTCTGCCCGTGTCAGAGCCACATAGAGCAGCCGCTGGCGTTCCTGTTCTTCCCGCAATCGCCGCGCATCACCGTAGCTGCGAAGCGCCGTCGGATGATCGTCAGCGCGCGGTTTCCAGATCGTCGTGCCACCCAGATCAGCCATGCTATCGCGATCGCGCACAGGCCGCGGGCCGGTGTCAGGCAAAATCACAACCGGCGCTTCCAGCCCTTTGGCGCCATGCACCGTCATCACGCGCACCATGTCGCCGGCGGCGCTGACCTGACGTTTGATCTCAAGATCATCGGTCTCCATCCAGGCCAGAAACCCGGTCAAACTGGGCACTTCGGTGCGTTCATAGGCCAAGGCTTGCGACAGCAGCGCGTTGATCCCGTCTTCGGCCTCTGGACCCAACCGCCCGAGCAATTTGCGCCGCCCGTCATGACGCGTCAGCACCCGTTCGATCAGATCAAAGGGACGCAAAAAGTCGGTCTGATCGCGAAGATCGTTCAAAAACGCCAGCGTTTCAGGGAATTCCGCGCCGCGATCACGCAGCGCCTGCCACAAATACGGGCCCGTGCGGCGATGCGCCAAATCGAATAACGCCTGCTCATCCCATCCGCCCAATGGCGATTTCAGCACGGTTGCCAGCGACAGACTGTCCTCGGGCGTGGCCAAAAACGCCAACAAAGCCCCCAGATCCTTGACCGCCAATTCTGCACCAACCTTCAGCCGGTCGGCCCCCGCAATCGGCAAATCTGCGGCCTTACAGGCGCGAATGATCTCGGAAAACAGATCTGACCGGCGCTGCACAAGGATCAGAAAATCGCCCGCCTGCACCGCGCGACGTGCAAACTTGCCCGGATCTGCGTCCACCGGAATGGTCGCGCCACTGTCGATCAGATGTTTGATCTCAGCCGCGATGTGATTGGCCAATACCACCGCGTGATGTTGCGCGCTGGGCCGGTCGAGCGGATCGCTCCAGGCACGCTCATCCTTGTCGTCATTTTTGGGCACAACCGGCCACAGATCAACCCGTCCGGGCAGATCGGATTTGAACGCACGGTGCAGCCCTCCGCGCGGAAATCCGGCGGCGTCCTGACCCTGAAACACCTGATCCACCAGCCCCAACACAACCGAGGCCGAGCGGAATGAATATTCCAAAGTCAGATCTTCCAATGTCTGACCCGCCGCCGCCAAGCGTGCGCCGAAATGCGCCTGCATACGGTCAAACGCGTCCGGATCCGCGCCTTGAAATGAATAGATCGACTGCTTTTTGTCGCCCACAACAAAGATCGTGCGCAGCACATCCGTACGCGCGCCTTGGCCGCTGGTGAACTCCTGCGTCAGCTTTTCAATCACGTCCCATTGCGCGGGGCTGGTGTCTTGCGCCTCGTCGACCAGAATGTGATCAATCCCACCATCAAGGCGATACAGCACCCATTCCGCCACACGCGGATCATTCAGCAAAAGCCGCGCACGTTGGATCAGATCGTCGAAATCCAGCCAGCCGCGCAGCTGTTTGCGTCGCTCGTATTCGGGCAAAAAGGCTTGCGCAAATCGGATCAAGGCCAGCGATTTGTCCAACGTCAGCAAAGACAGCCGCGCTTCTCGGGCATCGGCCACACGCTCCATCCAAGCCTCAAGCTGCGGCATCAGCCCGGCGATTGTGTCACGCGTGGCTTTGGTCGGAAACGTCCCGACTTTGGCGCCAAACGGGACTTTAGCGCCTTTGCCGTTCAGAAAAACAGTCTCTAACAACGGCAAATCGGCAACATCCGGGGTATCTATATGCCCTAGTTTGGCCGCTGCTTTCTGATCGGTTTTTGAACCAGCCTGCAAAGCCACCACCAGATCCCGCAAAATCTGCGCCTCACTGCCCAGAAACACCTGCGCACGCAAATCGGCCCGCTCATAGCCCGGTGCCAAAGCCAGCGCCCGGCACAGATCATCGCGCGTCACGCTTTGGGAAAACACACCACGCTGGCGCACAACATCGCCGATCAACCCATCCAACCCGGTATCGGTTTCATAGCGCGCAATGCCATCGATCAACCCCGCCTCGGGCCCGCCGGCAAAGTCGTCAATAATCTGGGTGCGCAGCAATGCCGCCGCGCGATCTTCCATCTCCGAAAACTGTGGGCTGACCGCCGCCTCAAGCGGAAAGCGCCGTAACAGAGCCGCACAGAACGAATGGATGGTCTGAATTTTCAACCCACCCGGCGTCTCAATGGCGCGGGCAAACAGAGTGCGCGCGGTCAGCAATCGATCAGGCGTGATCGCGCCGTCCAGCCCCAATTGGTCCAAGGCTTGGGTCAGTTTCGTATCGCTCAGCATCGCCCAGCCGCCCAACCGTTCAAACAGCCGGTTCTGCATCTCGCTGGCCGCCGCTTTGGTGTAGGTCAGGCACAAAATGTGCTGCGGCTGAACCCCGCTGAGCAACAGACGCGCCACCCGGTCGGTCAAAACCCGGGTCTTGCCCGACCCCGCATTCGCCGCCAACCAGGTCGACGCATCCGGGCGCGCGGCTTGAACCTGGCGCAAAGTGGCGTCGTTGGGCGCGTTCATGTCAACATCTCGGGCGCGGGTGGGCTGGCGCGATCCCACTCGCCAAAACGCGCAAGGTGATCGTAATCGCCCAGTGCCGCGTCCCATTTCATCATTCGCCGAGCGGTATAGCCCTGATCAGGCTCGAAATAGGCTCTAATCAGCGTATTCAGACCCTCCCAAACCATCTGCGGCGGCATATCGACCATTGGCGCGGCCACCTCTTTATACGCCGTTCCAACACCCAAAAACACCGCGCTGTGCACCGGAGCCAGCGGCAGATTTTCGAACCCATCCCGCTCGGCCATGGCGATTTCCAGAAGCAACTGCAGATCAAACGCCTTTTGCTCAGGCACACTGGGCGGCGTGCCGGTTTTGTAGTCATAGATGATCAGCGCGCCATCTTCACGCCGGTCCACCCGATCAGCACGACCCACCAATTTGAAATCCAGCGTGCCCAGTTTCGACGCCACATCAGCCTCATAAGCGACCGGCTGCCCCACGCTTTGACGTCTGCGCTCGGTGGCAACGAAATCCTGTGCAACCCGTCCCAGCCGCGCCTGCCACATCCGCTGTGCCGTGGGCCAAGGCACCAACCGCGCCAGATCTGCCCGACACATATCAAGAAAATCACTCGGGTTCAGAAGCGATGGATCCCGCTCGGTTGCCTTGATGAACCGCTCAAGAATGTCATGCACGACAATCCCGCGCAGCAACGCATCCGGCTCGCGCACCAGGGGATCAAGCGGGCGCAGGCGCAAAACCTCGCGCGCGTAGATCGCAAAAGGGTCGCGGATCAGCCGTTTGATATCGGTCACGCGCAATTGTTTGGGCCGCGCCGCCACGGGCGGGCAGGGCGACGGGCGCAAGGTGGCCGGCACCGGCGTGGGCTGTTCCAATGCCTCGGCCCAGTCCAACCAAACCGCTCCGCGTGCGCGCATGTCGCTGAGCGCAACCTGCCCATTTTGCTCGGGCAAACCCTCCAGCAGATTGCTCAGCCGGTTCAACCAGCGCGACGCCACCGTCTGCGCATCATCCGAGCGAACAGCGCGAGCCAACCAAACCTCGGGCGCGGCAACAGCCTGTTGGTAGTCATGCGCCGACAAGCCAATGCGCCGTTCGGGCAACAACAGCCCCGCCTGATGACGCATGGCGCGGTTCAACCAAGGGTCGGGGCGCGCGGCTTCGGGCCAGCTGCCTTCGTTCAAACCGCCCAAAATCACCAGATCCGCACCCTGAACCCGCGCCTCTAAGGTGCCCCAGATCATGATCCGCCCATCCGGAGCGTCACGGTCGCGCACCTCTTCGCCGGCCAGCAACGCGCCCAGCAGATCGGCAAAATCGCGGGCGCCCATCTCGCCGCCATGCACCGCTTCTTTGCCCAATGACGTGACCACGCCCAGCGCCTTTTGACCGGCGTTTTGATCCCACAACAGCCCCGCGCCCGTGTCGCGCGACCCTGCGGCAATGCGTTCGGCCAGACCTTGAAGACGCATCACCCAATCTGCCAGAGGCGCGGGTTTCGTCACCACATGTCCGCAAAAACAATCGCTCAGCCATGTCAGCCAATCGGCAATGTCGGGTTTGTCGGCGCCGTAATCCGCGCAGCTGGCCGCGTCGGGAAATGGCGGGCCTTTGCGGCGCAGATGCAGTTCAAGATCGCGGGCATGGCGCAAATGATCACCCCGACCGATGCCGCCATGGCACAGCGGATGCTTCATCAGCGTCATCAACCCCTCGCCCGTCAACCGCGTGGTAAACAGATCCGCAACATGGCGCAAAAACCGCCCCGGTGGTGACAGATGCAAAGGCGTGCCGGCGCTGTCATCGGGCACGATTCCCCAACGGTCCAAAGCGGCACTGACCCGGCGGGTCAACATCCGGTCGGGGGTGATCAAGGCCGCCGTTTGTCCGGCCTCGGCCGCCGCGCGCAACCGCATGGCAATCGCCTGTGCCTCGGATCGCGGCGAGGGCGCTTCGAGCAACGTGATGTCTTTGGTCGCGTCGCGCAAATCACCCAAATCAGGGCCTTCAACCAACCATGCATCGGTCACCGGCGCCGGACGCAACGACAAAGACACCAGCCGATTGCGCGCCCGGGGCGGATTTTGCGCATCACTCCACAAAGCCACATCGCACGGGTTCAGATCCAGCCGCCGCATCAACGCCAAAAACCGATATTGCGGATGATCCTCGGCGCTGAGCGCGTTGCCCATGCTGCGCCAAACATCGTCTGGTTGGTCGAAATCAAACCCCGGCAGCACAACGCCGCCTTGGGGCAGTCCGGCAATGGCCTCCATTAACGCCAAGGTCGTGCCGCGTGATCCGGTTGAGCCGGCCAAAATCACAGGATGCGAGGGCGCAGAAACCTGCCAGCGTGCGATCAATGTTTCAACCACGCGGCGCTGACGGGCTTGGGCATCAAGCTCGGCACCGGTCTGCATGAACTGATCTGCGATCGAAATAAAGCTCTGCGCGCGGGCCCAATGGCCAGACATATCGCTCACATCCAGCGCGCGAATGGTTTCCGGATGCACGCCCTCGCTCTGCATTTCGTCCATCAAATCAGCAAGGCTGTCGGCCAGATCATACAGCGACGCACGTGCGGCCAGCTCGGGTTGTTGATCCAACAAGCGTCCAACAAGAACCGAAAGTTCCAGCCGGCGACGCAAAGCAGGCACGGCAGGGGGCAAATCAACTTCCCGCCCCAACTCGGTGACCAGCGAAATGCGCGGCAACAACAGCGCAGGCCCCTGGTCAAACAGATCGCGCAGACGCCGCGCCATCCGCCGCGTGTTCACAATCAAATGCACGCGCGCCAGGTCTTCGGGCGTTCCGGCGTGTCGCGCCATCACCCCGGCGACCAAACCTGCGGGAAAATCCGCGCCGGAGGGCAAGGCAAAAACACGGGGGTGCGCGCTGGGCTCAAACACTTAGCATTTCCTCGGCCAGAATGATCCCCTCGGGCGTGCCCACATCACACCATCGCCCCGGATAGCCCAACCCAAACAGGCGATCCTGCGCCTTCATCTGATCCCAGATCAGGTTGAGCGAAAACGCAGGGTCCGCCACAGTGTGCAGCAGGTCCGTTTTCAGAATTTGAACGCCGCCATAAATAAATTCGCGCCCCCGCGACAGACGACCATCCGGTGTCATTTCAAAATCGCCACCGGCATGGCCGACACATTGCGCACGCGGCACGCAGATCAAAAGCGCATCCATCCGCGCCGGATCCCAGTGATCGCGCAGCATCACAAACGGATTGGGCCCGACCCAGATCGCATCGGTGTTGGTGGTGAACACCGGGTCCTTGCCCAACAGCGGCAAAGCCGCGCGCAACCCGCCACCTGTTTCCAAAATATCCGGCGTCTCAAGGTTGGTCTGAACACCCAGCGGCGCAAGATGGGTCGTCATCACATCCGCCATATAGTGCAGGTTAGAGACGATTTTGTCCGGTTCGATAGCACGCACCAGATCCAAACTGTGATCAAACAGCGTTTTGCCAGCGACCTCGATCAGCGGCTTTGGACGGTCTTGGGTCAACGCGCCCATCCGGGTGCCGAAACCGGCGCAAAACATCATCACGTGGCTAGGAGTCATTTTGATTTCAACCGGTCCAGTACCTGAGCGGTGGGTTCGGGCAAGGCGCCGTGGACCAGATCGCTGATGCCCGCCAGCGCGGGATGCTCAAGATCACGCATCACATGGGCCCAAACCGCAGGGATCAGATCGACGTAATGCGGCTTGCCATACTCTGTCGCCAGACGTGCAAAAACGCCCAGAATTCGCAGGTTTCGTTGCGCGCCCAACACGGCATAAGCGGTGCGAAAGGCATGATTGTCTTGCCCGGTTTGCGCAATATAATGTGTGATCATCGCCGCCTCGACGCTGGCAGAAACCTCGCGCCGCACATCTTGCAACAGCGACACCAGATCATAGGCCGGATGCCCCAACATCGCGTCTTGGAAATCGAGCAATCCAACCCGCGCCACGCCGTCGCGCTCGGGCAACCACAACAGGTTTTCGGCATGATAATCGCGTTGGATCAACACCAAGGCGCCGCGCACATGCTGCAACAGGCAGTCTTCAAAACGTCGGGTGAAGGCTGCGGCTTCGGGCGATGCCGCCACCCCAAGCGCGCCGGTTTGATACTTGTGAAAGGCCAGCGCGGCCAGATCGCTCATGCGCGCGGCGTCATAGGTTTCAAGCGCAGGAGGCGGCGCCGCGTGCAGATGGATCAGCGCATTCGTCGCGGCGCGGTACAGCGTGTCTTCAATGGTCGGGGACTTTGGGATCACGCGCGCAAACAGGTCGTCGCCCAGATCTTCCAGGATCAGGAACCCATGCTCGGCGTCTTCTGCCAGAATGTCCGGCGCGCTCAGACCCAAATCGCGCAGATACCGGGCAATTCGCACAAATGGGCGCACATCTTCGCCTTTGTCCGGCGGGGCATCCATGAACACCGCCGAAGCCGCGTTCATGACCATGCGTTCATATTTCCGGTTTGAGGCATCACCTGCCAAAGGCCCACGCGCGGCATCGGCCCAATCGGTGCTGGCAATAAAACGGTCGGCCAAAGCCGCGCGGTCAGTCATGTGTCAAATCCCGCACAGGTTCACCCCATTTCGGATCGCTCCAGGTGAAGGTTAATTTCCGCCGGTGTTCGATGTCGGCATCAGGTGCCAATTCCAGCAAAAGCGCGTGATCGGGCGCATCTGGCCCTAGCCGATCCGGCCATTCCACCAGACAAATGGCGCTGTCAAAGGCATCACTCAGGCCCAGCTCTTCCATTTCGTTGGGGCCGGTCAGGCGGTACAGATCGGCATGCCAAAGTGGCCCGGCGCGGGTGTCGTAGGTTTGCACCAACGTGAACGTAGGCGAGGGCACATCCTCGGCAAATTCCAGCAGGGATTGGATCAGGGCACGCGCCATATGGGTTTTGCCGGCCCCGATCGGCCCACTCAGCAGCACACAATCGCCGGCTTTCAGCCTTGCACCCAAACGCACGGCAAGCCCGGCACTCTCGTCCGGGCTTTGGGTCACAATATCAAGGGTGGTCGCAGTCATGGGCGCACAATGGCGGGGCGCGCCGCCGGTCGCAAGCAGGTTAGCTGGCGACGTTTTGCAACCGGTCTTCCATATTTCGCGGCATCCGCTGTTTGTTGGTGCGCGAAAACGCAATCATCGTTGATCCGTTCTGTACAGGATAGACGTTGCAAATCAACGGATCGCCCGAATGAGTCTGGATTTGGGACCACCATTCCACCCGGTTTTCCCGACTGGAGACGAAGTCGCGAATTTCGCCCCAAACGGGGTTGGCAATGCAACGTTCCTGCCAAACCCGCGTCGCGTCCAAAACCGATGTTTGGGCAAAACTGCGTTCGGGGTCGACCTGCCAAAGCTGACGGTAGGCGTAGTTCGTCATCGTCAACCGCCCGTCCGAGGCAAACACCGCAATCGCTTCATCCAGCTGATCCAGGATTGACTGACCCAGCTCGAGTTCGGACCGGAACCGCCGGGTCAGGGTGATTTCCGCCGTGATATCTTCGATCAAAAACGCCACGGCCCCATCTGGATGAGGGCGCCCGCTGACCGAATAAACCGAGCCTGACGGCAAGGTCCAGGTTTCTTGATATCGCCCATCCGACGCTGCTTCGACCAAATCGGTGATTTGCTGGCGCCAACTGCGGTAGTCTTTGGGTTCCGGCACCATTCGTTGATCACGCATCTGATCAAAGAACGACAGAAGATTGGGTCGCCCGCTCAGGAAATCTGCGGGCAGGGATGTCAGATCGATTAATGCCGGATTGAACAGCGCCAGCTGCCGGTTTCGGTCAAAGATCGCCAGACCGATGGAGAGTTGAGCAAAGGTTTTGGCCAATGTCTGAACAAAGTTGCGCTGGGCGATTTCCGCATCAACCACGGCGTTCACATCGACTGCGTAATGAATATTGCCCTCTTTGTAGGGCACCGAGGACACGTCAAACCACAGTTTCCGGGTTTCCGCATTCAGCGACACACGGCGGCGTTTGCCGGGCAGGCTGTCTTCGGGCGGGCGAGGGAACAACGGGGTGGTGACAACCGCGTCACGCCCCAGCACCTGCTCCAGGTTTTCATGGGCTGCGTTGGACCAGGACACGCCGCCCTCTTCATCCTCGCACCAGATTGGATAGGGCGCCTGACGCATGGCGTCGCGCAGCACACCCAGCTCGCGGGTTTCAGAATCCCATCGCCCGGGGCTGAGCCAGCGTTTGCGAAAAACTCGCACCCGCGTGACGCCGTCCAACCATTCACACGTGGCGGTTTCGGCACCCTCGCCACCGGGCGAGCGTAATTCTATCAGACCGGCGTCTTGGACATCGCTCTGACGAGAGGGGAATTCAGGAAAGCTCATCCGCAGGTCTTGATACAGACTGGCCCAGCAATAGGGCTGGGTGTCGTCCTTGATCAATTTTCGCGCCCCGGACGAGGCATCCACCAGATCAGAACCATCAAAGATCCAAACCGGATCGCTGGAAAGATCCCACATGGACAGTGCACCGTCGAGCTTTTGCCCCGATGCATGCGGCGAAAGCCACAACACCGCGACACCTGCCGTCACAGCGCAAACGATCGCCAACAGTGCCCATTCCATGTCAAGATTCCTTGATGTGAGACGCATATTTGCACCGTTCAACATCAATGGTAATGGTTAATTCGCGGTTAACGGCTGGTGCAAACGCCTAGATTTCTATGGGTTTGTTTTGCCCAAGCACCACCGGATCATCTCCGAAACGCGCGTCCAGTTTGGCACGGGGCCAGATCACTTCAACAATCGCACCACGCCGTTCGGCCTGATGGCTGATGGTCTGAAACGGGTCCGATCCGTTGGCAAAACGCAGCTCGGCCCCCGAGCGTTCCAAAAGCGTCTTGGCAATGAACAATCCCAGCCCCATACCCTCATATTCCGGGCGGCTCTTGCTGTCAGTTGCGGCGCGGCGACGGCGCACAAACGGGTCACCAATGCGCCCGATCAAATGCGCCGGATACCCGCGCCCATCATCAACAATGCGCACCGAAATCACCTCGTCTGTCCAAATCGCTTCGACCCAGACATTGGCGCGGGCAAAATCAACGGCGTTTTGAATCAAATTCCGCAAACCATGAATCACTTCGGGCTTGCGCCGGATCGAGGGCTGCGCAAACCCTGTTTCTCCGCCCGGCGTTTCCTCGAAGTGGATCACTTTCCCGCGATGCATATGTGGCTCGGCCGCCTCGTTTATCACCGCAGTCAGCGGGGCCTGATGCAAATGCACATCGTCTTTTCCGGCCCGTCCCATATCGCGCAGAATGTCGCGGCAACGGTCGGCTTGCTGGCTGATCAGCTCGGCATCCTCCCGCAAGTCCGGGCGGTTTTCCAACTCTTCCACCAACTCGGAACTGGCCAGTTTGATGGTCGCCAAAGGCGTGCCCAGCTCATGCGCCGCGGCCGCGACAACGCCGCCCAGATCGGTCAGCTTTTGTTCGCGCGCCAGCGCCATTTGCGTGGCGGCCAAGGCGTCTGACATCGATTGCATCTCAAGGCTGACACGGCGCGAATAGGCGCCCATGAACAGCGTCGCAATGGTGATCGCCGCCCAATTGCCAAACACGAAAACATCCGGAATCCGCAGCAAAAACCCTTGTTGCGTGCGCAAAGGCAGGTGAAATTCGGCCAACATCGTCACCAGCATGATCGCCGTACCGCCAATGATCAAAGTTGCACGCAACCCCAAAACCGTCGCCGAAATCGTCACCGGACCCAACAACAGCAACGCAAACGGATTGTGCAGACCGCCAGTCAGATAAAGCAGAAACGACAGCTGCAACAGATCGAACAACACCATCATGAAGTTCTCGGTTTCGGTCAGCCGCTTGTTTTCGGGGAACACAAAAATCGCGATCAGATTGCCGATCACCGACACCCCAATCGCCAGAAAACACAGACCCAGCTCCAGCTGCAAACCATAGAGCCGCTGCGCCACGGTGATCGCCGTCAACTGGCCCACAATCGCCACCCAGCGCAGCAGGATCAGCGTGCGAAGCCGCACCCAATTGCTGCGTTCACGTCCAGGCAGAAGGCTGATGTTGGAGTCGCTCATCACAGTCCTAAGTCAGTTGCAACGCGCAGAGGTCTTGATAGACACAGCGTACCTTTGCACAGCAGCAAGCCGAAAGGAAACTGAATGAACCCGATCATTGTTATGGCTAGCGGAGCGGCCCTGGTAGCGCTGTTGGCAGGCACCTATGTCGCCACGGTGATGACCCAGTCGGATGATGCCTTTGCCCAATGCCGCGCCTCCAGCGTCGCGGGTGGCACCGCGCAGATCGGTGGCCCGTTCGAGCTGGTCAATGCAAAGGGTCAAACCGTCACTGACCAAGAGGTGTTGGCCGAACCTGCGCTGATCTATTTTGGCTATACGTTCTGCCCCGATGTCTGCCCGCTGGACACCGCGCGCAATGCCGAAGCCGTTGATATCCTAGAGGAAAACGGCCAAAGCATCACGCCGGTCTTTATTTCCATTGACCCCCAGCGCGACACGCCCGAGGTGGTTGGCGACTTCGCCTTCAACCTGCACGAACGCATGATCGGGCTCACCGGCTCGCCGGAACAGGTCAAAGCGGCCAGCAAAGCCTACAAAACCTACTACAAAGCCCAACCCTCGAGCGATGATTACTATCTCGTGGATCATTCGACGTTCAGCTATCTGATGCTGCCGGAACACGGTTTTGTCGAGTTTTTCCGCCGCGATATCAGCGCCGCCGCGATGGCGGACAAGATTGGTTGCTTTTTGAACAACGCCTAAGCGCATCCGCACAGTTTGACGTTTGGGCCGTCAGTGCTATACCTTTTCAAAATAAAAGAAAATGTTGGAAGGGGCCAGAATGGCAGAGCCTAAATCGCAAGAGCTTGGAGCGGATAAGTCTCTCTTGCTGGTGGACGATGACGAGCCCTTTCTGAAACGTCTGGCCAAAGCCATGGAAAAGCGCGGTTTCGACATTGAAACAGCAGGTTCTGTTGC
>JBGCDD010000037.1:0-4028 GCA_045105075.1 Sedimentitalea sp.
GCCCCACGGCCTCAAAGTTCAAACCACCGCGATAGGACGACACAACCGAGATCCCCATCTTAGCCATGATTTTCAGTAAACCCTGGTCAATCGCCTCGCGGTAACGCGCAACCGCTTGTGTCAAAGATCCGTCAATCAGCCCACGTTCAATCCGGTCAGACAGAGAATCTTCGGCCAGATAAGCGTTTACAATCGTCGCGCCACAGCCAATCAGCACGGCAAAATAATGCGGATCAATGCACTCGGCACTGCGCACACTCAGCGAACAGAACGTGCGCAATCCGTTGCGCGTCAAATGGCTGTGCACCGCACTTGTGGCCAAAATCATCGGCATCGCAATCCGGCTGGCACCCGAATGTTGATCGGTCAAAATGATGTGCCCCGCGCCCGAGCGCACGGCATCTTCCGCCTCGGACCGGATCCGCGCCAGCCCTTCGCTCAGCGCGGTCGCACCGGGGGCAAAGGTGCAATCAATCTCGACCAGAGGCGCGTTGAACTCGGTCAACAAAGCATCAAACTGCGCATTGCCCACAAACGGGCTTTCCAACACGATAATCTCGGTCTGACTGGAATCTTCATCCAGCACGTTTTTCAGGTTCCCGAACCGCGTCTTCAGGCTCATCACCCGGTATTCGCGCAACGAGTCAATCGGCGGGTTGGTCACCTGGCTAAAGTTCTGCCGGAAGAAATGGCTCAGCGGGCGGTACTGTTTGGACAGCACGGCACTGGGCGTGTCATCGCCCATGCTGGCCAGCGATTCTTTGGCATCTTCGGCCATCGGCGCCAGAATTTGCTCAAGCTCTTCAATGGAATAGCCCGCCGCAATCTGACGCTTGCGCAGCTCACCGCCGGTGAAGATCGGCTTTTCCTCAACCGCAGCCAGCACCGCATCGGCATCGTTGATCTTGCCAACCCAGTCGCCAAAAGGCAGCGCGCGCGCCAGCTTGTTCTTGATCTCAGTGTCGTGAAACAGCAGCCCCTTTTTCATGTCCACAGCCAGCATCTGACCGGGGCCAAGCGCGCCCTTTTCCACCACTCCCGCTTCGTCAATCGGCACCATCCCGGCCTCGGATCCGGCAATCAACAGCCCGTCGCCCGTCACCACATAGCGCATCGGTCGCAAGCCATTTCGATCAAGCCCCGCGCACACCCAGCGCCCGTCGGTCATCGCCAAAGCCGCGGGTCCGTCCCACGGCTCCATCACCGAGTTGCAGTACGAATACATGTCGCGCCACGCCTCGGGCAGCTCGACCGCCTGCTTTGACCAGCTCTCAGGCACCAGCATCGTCTTGGCCATCGGCGCCGACCGCCCGGCGCGCACCAACATCTCAAACACCGCATCCAAAGCCGCACTGTCGCTGGACCCGCCCGGAATGATCGGCTTGATGTCTTCCGCCATCTCTCCGAATGTCGCACTCGCCATCCGAATCTCGTGCGATTTCATCCAGTTGACGTTGCCCTTCAGCGTGTTGATCTCGCCGTTATGGGCCAGCATGCGGAACGGTTGCGCCAGCCACCACTGCGGGAACGTGTTGGTCGAATAGCGCTGGTGATAGATCGCAAACGCACTTTCAAACCGCTCGTCCATCAGATCGGGGTAAAACTCCGCCACCTGCTCGGCCAGCATCATACCTTTGTAAATGATCGACCGGCACGACAGCGACGCAATATAAAGCCCAACAATCCCCTCGGCCGCCGCCGCCTTTTCGATCCGACGCCGGATCACATACAACTCGCGCTCGAACCGTTCCTCATCCACCCCTTTCGAGTTCGAAATGATGATCTGTTCGATCTCGGGCCGCGTCGCGTTCGCCTTCTCACCCAAACAGGCCACATCCACCGGCACATGGCGCCAACCATAGATATAGTAGCCTTTGCGCAGCACCTCAGTCTCAACAATGGTCCGACACATCTCCTGCGCGCCAAAATCATTGCGCGGCAAAAACACCTGACCCACAGCGATCAGCTGATCCGGGTTTGGCTCGTGGCCGGTGCGCTGGATCTGGTCGTAAAAAAACGGCACCGGAATCTCGACCTGAATGCCCGCGCCGTCGCCGGTCTTACCATCCGCATCAACCGCACCGCGATGCCAAATCGCCTTCAGCGCATCAATGCCGGCGTCCACAACCTTGCGGCTTTTCTGACCGTCCACCGACACAACAAGTCCGACACCGCAGGATGAATGCTCCTCAGACTCGTCATAAAGCCCGTTTTCGGCCATCCACGCGCGCTTTTCCGCCTCGGCCTTGGCCCATTCCACATCAAATTTGGTCATGTCGGTTCTCCTTCGCCGGGGCTGGCAAACATCGCCTCTACCTCGGCCTGCGTCAGCTTGTTGGTGTCTCCGGCAAAGCTGAAACTTGCCGGTTTGTGATCAACGTAAATCTCGGTGGTCAGCGTGATGCCCTCAAAACTGTCCAACGTGCCCGCGCTCAGGCTCAGCATCTCGCCGTCGCTCATCCGCCAAAACAGGCTTGACCCGCAGGTCTTGCAAAACCCGCGCTCGGCCCATTCGGACGAGGCAAAAACCCCGATATTGTCCGTGCCGCTCCAGGTCACATCGCCCTTTTCCAGATCAGCCGCCAAAACCAAGCCACCGGAATGCTTGCGGCACATCTGGCAATGGCACACCGCGATCTCGGAAATTGGTTTGTTCACCGTGTAACGGACCGCCCCGCACAGGCACCCGCCGCTCATTGGTTTTCCTCGGGTGCGAACAACGCCAGCGTCTCAGCCGTGGTTAATTTACGATGAGCCCCCGCCAGCGCATAGCCTTCCGGACACTCATCCGCAAAAAATTCCATCTTCATCTGATGCCCCGCTGCGTTGTCAAACAAGCCCGCCGCCAAATTGCGCTGCTGGTCCTCCACCGTCATGTACCAAAGCGTCGATCCGCAGATTTCGCAAAACCCGCGTTCGGCCCACTCTGATGACCGATAGGATTTCACCGGACCCGTCACGATGATCGAGCCCGGCTCGGTCGGGATCGACATGAACATCGAACTGGTGTGGCGCCGACACATGTCACAATGGCACGCCCGGATCACCGGTTTGCCCGCGATTGCCGTGACCGCAACCGCGCCGCAAAGACAGGTTCCGTTCAATTCTTGGCCCATTGTTTTCTCCCTGTCGCATTGCCCCTTTGGGTCAATACCTTTGCCCTATCTGGTCACATCATCGGCTTTTGCGATCCGGACCCGAAAGTTCATGTTTCTCTGTGCAATTTGTACAGTTTTCGAAATTTAACCCGCCGTGCGGCGCTATTCGGCCGCCACCGCACCTGCACTGGCAAACTGCCCCAAAATCGCTTCGGCACAATCGCGACCGTCCTTGATGGCCCAAACCACCAAGGATGCGCCGCGCACGATGTCGCCAACCGCGTAGACCCCCGGCACTTCGGTGGCGCCCGTGGTGAATTCTGCCTTGATCGTACCCCAGCGGGTCACGGGCAATTCCGTTTGGTTCCAAAGAGTTGGCAGGTCTTCCGGCTCAAACCCAAGGGCTTGAATGACCAAATCCGCCTGTTCCACGTAATCCGCACCCTCGATCAATTCCGGCGCTTGCCGACCCGTCGCATCTGGCGCGCCCAGCCGCATCTTTTGCACAGACACCCCAGTCACTTTTGCCCCCGAAGCATCCGCCTCGGCCAGATCGGATACAAACCCTTTGGGAGCGCTAAGCCATTCAAAAATAACGCCTTCTTCTTCGGCATTGGCCACTTCGCGTTGACTGCCGGGCATGTTTGCACGGTCTCGCCGGTACAGACATTTGACCGATGTTGCGCCCTGACGAACACTGGTGCGCACGCAGTCCATCGCCGTATCACCGCCGCCAATCACCACCACCCGCTTGCCAGCCGCATTCAACTGCCCAGAATCAAACGCTTCGACGTCATCACCAAAGGATTTCCGGTTGCTCGCTGTCAGGAAATCCAAAGCCTTTTCAACGCCTTGAGCGGCCGATCCGTGCAGTTCAAGATTGCGTGACTTGTAAACACCTGTGGCAATGATCACCGCATCGTGACGGTC
>JBGCDD010000038.1:0-23752 GCA_045105075.1 Sedimentitalea sp.
CAGGTTCGAGCCGATATAGATTGAATCCGACAGCAATAATTCGCGCAAAAACGGCACTTTCATCGCCTCGGCTTTGGCGTTGTCAGCGATGTATTCGCCCATATACCGGGTGCCGATGCGGTAATCGATCGAGTAATGAAACCAATCGCCTCCACCGCGCAGGATATTGGAGACATAGGTTTTGCCCAATCCCGACATGCCAAAAAACAACACGCGTTTTTGCGGCGCATTCAGCCAATCGGCACTGTTGGAATAAAGCATGACCCGGTCCCTTTTCGCCCTTGCTAGCCAGCACGGCGGGTGGGGTCAATTGCGCGCGCGCCCGATCGTGCCGTTCAGGATCAAAAGCCCCAAAGCCAGCAATCCAAAGCCGATGAACGCGCGCGGGGCCAACGCTTCGCCCAAAACAACAGCGCCCAGCAAAATCGCCACCGGCGGGATCAGCAACGTCACCAGCATCAGATTGCCGCTGCCCGCCATCGCCAACACGCGGTAATAAAGCAGATAGGCGCCAGCCGTGGCGAAAATCGCGTAGTAGGCGATGGCGCCCCAAGTGCGCAGATCCAGATCAAAGGCCACCGGCCCCTCGAGCAGCAAAACCGCAGGCAGCAAAATCACAGTTGAGCCGGTCAGCATGCCAGCGGCGGCCACCTGCGGGGGCAATCCGCCCAAGGCGTGGCGCGCCCAGGCACCAGCAAACGCATAGCTGATCGTGCCGGCAATCACCGCCAGTTGCGCGGTGCTGCGCAGATCAAAGCTGGCGAATGCCTCAAGCCCGATTGCCGTGGCCACCCCCAGAAACCCGAGGCCAACCCCGATGGCCTTGCGCAGGGTCAAACGCTCGTCGGCGAAAACCAGCGCGGCCACCAGCACGCCGAAAATCGCCGTGGCGGCATTTAGGATCGAGGTCAGCCCGGTTTCGATGTAAAGCTGGCCCCATGTCATCAATCCAAATGGAATGACGTTGTTCAACAAACCCATCAGGAAGAACGCGCCCCAAATCCGTGGATCGCGCGGAATTTCAAGCCGCATCAGCAAGACCACAGCCCACAAGATCAACGCGGCCCAACCGGTGCGGTGCAGCACGACGGTCAGCACCGAAATCTCATCAAGCGCGATGCGCACTGATAGGAACGTGCCGCCCCAAAGCAGCCCCAAGAGGCACAATTCGCCCCAGGCGCGGGGGGATATGGATTTTTGCGGGTTCATCGGGGTGTCTTAGCCACCGGGCTTAGGTCGCGACGACCCGGTTCTTGCGGGTTTCTGACAGGATATTGAGGTAAATCGCGCCGCAAATGATCACCGCCCCCACGGCGACCCAAGGGTCGAGCGCTTCGTTGTATAGCAGCACACCCACGACTGTGATGGTTGGCAGTCGCGCAAAATCAAAGGGCGCCACAACAGTGGCCGGCGCAATCGCCAATGCGTTGGTGAAACAAAAGTGCGCCATAAGCCCGGCGATGCCGATGATCACCAGCCAGGGCAAAATGGCGGAACTGGGCAGAGCAATATCGCCATCATATCCAGCGGTGATCAGACCCAAGACAAGTTGAATAACCGTGAGCCAAAACAATATATTGCCGATGCCTTGGGTTTGGGTCAGCCGCTTGGTCAGCATGATGGTCAGCGCAAAGAAGATTGCCGATGACGCGGCGGTGATGACACCGAGGTTGATGGTTTCGGGACTGGGGCGCGCGACGACGAGAATGCCAACAAACCCGATCACCGCGGCGAATACTTTGATGCGCGTCAACGCTTCGCCCAGAACCAGCGGCGCCAGAACGATCACCCACAGCGGCGTGGTAAATTCCAAAGCGAAAACTTGTGCCAACGGGATCAGCGCCAGCGCATAAAACCATAGGTTCTGACCGGTGAAATGGGCGATATTGCGCAGAACATGGGTGCCCAGGCGGGCGCGCGAAATCTGCGACCAACTGCCAGTGATGCTCAGCACGCTTGCCACAATGATCAGCCCAACCAGACTGCGAAACAACATGATCTCGAACGTATCGAGCGATTGCCCGGCTTCGCGCCCAGCCACGGCCATCGATGAGAAAGACACAATGGCGCCGATCATCCAAAGCCCGGCCTTCAAGGTGGTGTTCATCGCGGGTACCTTATTCCCACTCGATCGTGCCGGGTGGCTTTGAGGTGATGTCATAGGTCACACGGTTGATGCCGGGCACTTCGTTGATGATGCGCGTGGCCGTTTCGCCCAGGAACTCGTGGCTGAATGGGAAATAATCGGCTGTCATCCCATCAACGGAGGTCACCGCGCGCAGGGCACAGGCGTAATCATAGGTGCGATAATCGCCCATCACTCCGACGGTGCGCACCGGCAAAATCGCAACAAAAGCCTGCCAGATGTCGTCATAAAGCCCGTGCTTGCGGATCTGATCGATATAGATCGCGTCTGCCTCGCGCAGAATATCCAGCTTTTCGCGGGTGATTTCGCCAGGGCAGCGAATCGCAAGACCCGGACCTGGGAAGGGGTGGCGCCCGATGAAATGCGCCGGCAGGCCAAGCTCGTGACCCAAGGCGCGCACCTCGTCCTTGAACAATTCGCGCAAAGGTTCGACCAATTGCATGTTCATCCGCTCGGGCAGGCCGCCCACGTTGTGGTGCGATTTGATGGTCACCGAAGGCCCGCCGCTGGAGGACACGCTTTCGATCACATCCGGGTACAGCGTGCCTTGCGCCAGAAAATCGGCCCCGCCAATGGCTTTGGCATGTTTTTCGAAGACCTCGATGAACAGCCCGCCAATGATCTTACGCTTGGTTTCGGGGTCGCTGACGCCCTCAAGCTTGCCCAGAAACAGCTCTGATTCGTTGGCATGGATCAGCGGCAGATTGTAATGTTCGCGAAACATCGTGGTGACTTCGGCGCTTTCGTCTTTGCGCATCAAGCCGTGATCGACGTAAACGCAGGTCAATTGATCGCCAATCGCCTCGTGGATCAACACGGCTGCAACGGACGAATCAACGCCTCCCGACAGAGCGCAGATCACTTTGCCGTCGCCCACTTGCGTGCGAATCTTGGCAATGGCCTCTTCGCGGTAGGCGCCCATGGTCCAATCGCCTTTGAATCCGGCCAGCGCGACGAAATTCTGATAAAGGCGCGCACCGTTCGGTGTATGGTGCACTTCGGGGTGGAATTGCACCGCGTAAAAGTTGCGCGCGGTGTCGGCGGTGATGGCGAAAGGGGCGTTGGGCGAGGTGCCGAACACCTCAAAACCGGGCGCGATAGCGCTGACGTGATCGCCGTGGCTCATCCAGACCTGTTCGCGCTCGGACTCAAACCACCCCTCCAGAACCGGCAATGAGCTGCCGGACGGGGTGACGTATGCGCGGCCAAATTCCGCAGTGCCAATGCCGCGATCCACAGTGCCGCCCAGCAAATGCATCATCACCTGCTGGCCATAACAAACCCCGAGGATCGGCACGCCAAGATCAAACACCGACATCGGCGGCATCGGCGCGCCTTCGGCAAAGACCGAAGCTGGCCCGCCCGAGAAAATCACCGCTTTGGGGGCGAATTCGCGCAAAAACCCATCGGTTACGTTCTGGAACGGGTGAATTTCACAATACACATTTAATTCACGCAACCGACGCGCGATCAGCTGCGTCACCTGGCTGCCGAAATCTATGATCAAAAGGCGGTCATGGGATGTCTGGCTCATGACGCTGTGCTTAGGCGTGCCCTGCGGCGCTGGCAAGGGGGAGGCAGGCGTGCTGGGTTCGCCCCATGTCGCTTTCTTGACGCATACGACGCAATTTGGCCCAACGCAGCCGGCGCAGTGGGGTAACACCGTCCAAGATTATGCCGTCACAGCGGAGAACCCAGCCCATGACACAAGCAGGCACACAGCGTCGCGCACGCGGCGGTGGCGGCGCAGCCCGGCGCGCCTCGCGCAGCGCGGTTTCGTTTGAAACGGCCCGGTTTATTGAACGCAATATTCCCAACTTCGAGATCCTTACGCCCGAGGCGATCGAGGTGATCGAAACCAATGCTGAAACGGTGCTGGCGGAAATCGGGGTAAATTTCGTCAACAACCCCGCCGCTTTGGCGCGTTGGCGCGATGCGGGGGCGGAAATCGAAGGTGAGCGGGTGCGAATCCCGCGAGGTCTGGCGCGCAAACTCTGCGCCACAGCGCCCAGCCGATTCACCCAACACGCGCGCAACCCGGCCCGTAACGTCGAGATCGGGGGCAACACGTTGGTGTGTGCGCCGGTCTATGGCCCGCCTTTTGTGCGCGACGCAGATGGTGGACGACGCTATGCCACGATGGAGGATTTCCGCAAATTCGTGAAGCTGGGCTATATGTCCAAGTGGCTGCATCATTCCGGTGGCACGGTTTGCGAGCCCACCGATGTTCCGGTCAACAAGCGCCATCTTGATATGTTGCACGCCCATATGACGCTGAGCGACAAGCCGTTTATGGGATCGGTCACCGAACCCAGCCGCGCGCAAGATTCGGTTGAAATGTGCGAAGTGCTGTTTGGCAAAGACTTCGTGCAGGCCAACACGGTGATGACGTCGTTGATCAACATCAACTCGCCAATGACCTTTGACGATGTAATGATGGGCGCGCTTGAGGTTTACGCCCAGAACAACCAGGCCTGCATCGTGTCGCCATTCATCGTGGGCGGGGCCATGGCGCCGGTTTCGGTTGCGGGCACGTTGACGCAAGTGTTGGCCGAAGTATTGGCAGGCATCGCCTATAGCCAATTGATTCGCCCCGGTGCGCCCGTGGTGTTTGGCGCATTTGTGACCTCGATTGATATGAATTCGGGGGCGCCAACCTTTGGCACGCCGGAAGCGTCGCAAATTCTGTACGGGGCTGGCCAGTTGGCCCGCCGGCTTGGTCTGCCGTTCCGTTCGGGTGGGGGCTTGTGTGCTTCGAAATTGCCGGACGCGCAGGCGGCTTATGAAACGGCCAATACGCTGAACGCGGCCTTATTGGGCGGCGTCAACTTTATGCTGCATTCCTGCGGCTGGCTTGAGGGCGGGCTGGTCAGCAGTTTTGAGAAGTTCGTCATGGACGCCGACCAGCTGGGTGTTTTGCACAAAATAGCCGCAGGTGTGGCGTGGGACGAGGCGGCGCAGGCGATGGATGCCATCGCAGAAGTGGGCCCAAGCGGGCATTACCTGGGCTGCGCGCACACCCAGGCGCATTTCAAAGAGGCGTTTCACCGCTCGGACCTGTTTGACTACAAGCCGTTTGAAACCTGGGAAGAAGAAGGCGCACGCGACACCCAGGCATTGGCAAGCCTGCGCGTGGCCAAGTTGTTGAGCGATTATCAACAACCCGCCCTGGATGAGGGTCTTTCGCAAGCTCTTGATGCTTATGTGGCCGAGAAAAAGGCCTCGATGCCCGACGCCTTTATGTAACCGCATGAGGCACAGGGCGCGAAGTGTCACGCATCGCGCGCAGCAGCTGGGCTTCGCCCATCATGGCAATCAGAATGTCCACGTGTCGCGGCAGCGAATAACCGGCATCGTCATCGCGGCGTTGCTCGTCCAGGCCGCGTTCCAGCTCGATCAAACGCATCAGCGCCGAAGCCGGGCGTGGCAGGGTGCCATAGCCTAACAGTCGGCGCAGGTGACGTTCGCGCAGATAGTCGGCACTTCCGATACGGGCGGCGCGAATCAAAAGGCGTGGTCGGTGCAGTGAATTCAGCATGCTCAGCAGATCTTGCATGGAGGGTCCCCCTTTTATGGGTAGGCAAATGTGTCTCACTGTTATGACACAACCTAAAAGGGTGTTGCTTAACGGCCTTTCCCAGCGTTCGTAGGTTTTACAAGTGTTTATCATTTAATGCGGATTGTTAAGATATCGCAAAACGTTAACCAACACGTAACCAAATCGCCTTTAGGTTGTATGCAAATCTTGGGATAACTTTAGAACAACCAGGTCAGGACTTATGAACTACAGGACTTGTTTCGGTGGATAATCTGCCACTGAATAGATTGCCCTCTTGGGTGCCGGAAAGCGCACAGCGCTATCTCGCCCATACAGAAGCGGGCCAAAGCATACGGGACCTCGCAAGGGCTGCTGGGTGCCATGCGTCAACCGTTTTGCGTCAGATTCGCCGGATTGAAATACGGCGCGACGATCCACTTGTGGAGGCGGCCCTGGTGTCGTTGGCCCACGCTCATTTTTCTGACAACCGGCCTTGGGGATGCGGGCCTGCGCTGTTGGAAACGAACAAAAAGGATGCTGCCACAATGACACCTTCCGAAATTCATCCCGAACAACCGCCGGAACCGGGCCAATTGGCGTCAGACGCGCTGCGGATTTTGCGCCGAATGTGCGAATCTGGCGCGGTTCTGGCAGTGGCGGAAAATATGGAAAAAGCGGTGGTGGTGCGCGACGACGACAGTGGATCCAGCACACGCACGGCAGTGGTTGATGCCCCCATTGCCCAGGCGATGGCGTTGAAGGATTGGATCTCGTGCGCATCGCCGGGACGAATCAGCCGCTATCACATCACATCGGCCGGGCGTGCAGCGTTGAACAAAATGCTGGCCGAGCAGGAAAACCGGATGCGCGCCGAGGCCGAGCACGGCTTTGGCGAAGCGCAAACGCCGTTTGGTGGCCCATCGCGCCCCATGGGCGAAAAAACCATTTCCGAGTCAGGCGGCCGTGCGCGCCGGGTGCGCTATAACATGGCCGAAAGCCCGCTGACCGCTTTGGCGCGCCGCAAAGATCGCGATGGCACGCCGTTTCTGTCTGACCAGCTGGTACATGCCGGTGAAAGATTGCGCGAAGACTTCGAATTAGCGCAGATGGGTCCGCGTATCGCACAGAATTGGGACACGTTTTTGACCGGCGGCAGCGGCGGCGGCTTTGCTCCGGACAGCCGGGTTGGCACCGGTCCTTCCGCTGCGCGGGATCGAGTGGCACGGGCTCTGGCCGATCTGGGACCGGGGCTGAGCGATGTTGCACTGCGCTGCTGTTGTTATCTTGAAGGGCTCGAAACCGCCGAAAAGCATATGGGCTGGTCCGCTCGATCGGGCAAAATCGTTCTGCGCATCGCGCTACAGCGGTTGCGGGTCCACTACGAAGGCCTGTCTGAACCAGATCGCATGATTGGGTGACGCAGCGTTTGACTGATCCGATCAGGCGCGACGGCGCCGGCCCCGCGTGCGACGCGGGGTCTGCTCATCCTCACCGGTTCCATCCGAAGCCGAACTGAACGCGCCCAAAGCTTCGGTGATGGCGTCCAGTGTCGGACGCTCGCCGCGCGGACGTTCATCGAGAGCCGCACGCATGTGGCGCAAATGGTCCGGCATCGTGCCGCAGCACCCGCCAATGATGCGCGCACCGCAATCGCGCGCCATCACTGCATAATCCGCCATCAATTCGGGCGTTCCATCATAGTGGATGTGCCCATCTTGATATTTGGGGATGCCGGCATTGCCCTTGGCAATGATCGCCCTTTCGGTGCCTTGCGCGGCAAACCCAAGCACTGTGCGCAGCAGATCAGATGCACCCGTGCCGCAATTGGCGCCAAAGGCCAATGGGGCAGGGCTGAGATCTTCCACCATTTTGACCATGTCTGCCGACGTCATACCCATCATGGTGCGCCCGGCCGTGTCAAAGCTCATGGTGCCACACCAAGGCATATCGACCAATGCAAATGCCTCGGCCGCGGCGCGGTATTCCTCAGGTGCGCTGATGGTTTCAAGCCAAAGCACATCCACGCCGCCAGCCTTTAGACCATCCGCCTGTTCGTGAAACATTTCGACAGCAAGCGCATGGCTGAGGTTGCCCACCGGCTCCATAATGTCACCCGTCGGCCCGACCGAACCTGCCACCATCACGGTGCGCGCGGCACGGTCCGCAACTTCGCGGCCCAACTCGGCGCCAACGCGTGACAATTCATGCACGCGACGATGTGCGTCGTGCAATTTCAATCGCGCCGCTGTGCCACCAAATGTGTTGGTCAGAAACAAATCGCTGCCCGCATCCACCGCGCCTTGGTACAGCGCCGTGATTTTCGCCGGCTCTGTCACATTCCACAATTCCGGCGCGTCACCAGACATCAGCCCCATATTGAAAAGGTTGGTGCCAGTGGCACCATCGGCCAGCAACGTGTCGTTGCCTTGCAAAAACGTTTCAAATGCGCTGGTCATATTTTGTTTTCCTTGCGTCGCAGGTCGATTGGCGATGTCACGAACCCGTGTTCAAAGCAAATCCATTCTTTTCATCATGTTCATGAGCCAAATTGGGTGGCACACGGGCGACCCGATCGGGATTGCGAACAGACAAAACCAAATCCGCGCCGCAAATCATCAACGCAATTGGGCTGGGCGCCGCCATGTAGCGCGGCTCCCAACGTGGCGCAAAGGCAGATTTGAACTGGCGCAGGCCCGCGTTTGCATCTTGGCCAAACCGCTCGTCTGAGATGGCAGCCAATGAAAACCGTGCCACGCCAAACTTCTTCGCGTCATTCAGGGCGGCCATAACCAAGGCGTGCATCGTGCCATCAGCGGCATCAGGGCGCGCGCGCATCAGGTCAAGGCACCATTCGTTTGCACCATGATGCACTGTGATGAACGCAACAGGCGCACCGTGGCGCGTGGCCAGATAGATCCGTTGGTGCGCCACATATTCCGCTGAGTAGCGCCCCATCGTCGTGCCAAAGGCGCGTCCGTTGTGGTGTTGCCAAAGCGCGTCAATCTGGGCCAGATCATCACCATGCGCAGAACTTGCAATGTTATGAACTTGGATGTTTGCCTTCTCACTTTGACGAATTTTACGTCGAAGTTGGCGAAAGCGCGCGCCTTTGGCCTCAAATTCTGCAGGCTCAAGCAGAGCATCACGGGCCACGCGGCGCACGGACCAACCGGCTTTGCGTGCTGCCAGCGCGATACGCGGCCCGCATTTGTAGAAACACGCAAGCCTCGTGCTGCGCAACGCTTGATGACGCAGTGCAACAAAGGCGTCGTGTGGGTTGCCTGCAACCGGATCAAACATCGCCACACTGGCCTGAGCTGTGTCAACCATGGCCAACATGACGTCGCCAGAACATAACAGATAGCCATCGCCTTGGGATATTATGCTAGATTCTGCTTGTGGCCGTGCGAAAGGCAGCGCGCTTGGCGGTTTGACCACCCCGAAAATTGGCGCCAATGGCAGCTTGGCAGGGCGCAGCAAACAAAGGCCCGCCACAACAGCAGGCAGCGCAAAATAGATCAGGCGAAAGGCGACAATGCCTGCCAAAAGACCGGCGGGCTCGGCCTGTGGCAAAAGCGCAAGCAGCACCAATTCAAACGGTCCGACGCCGCCGGGCGTGCCCGACATCAGCGCGGCGGCCAACGCAATCAGGTAAGCCGGCACCACGATTGACCATGCCAATTCCAGACTTTGTGGCAAAAGCAGATATAAAACAGTCCCTGCGGCCAAAGTATCAATCAAGGTCCACCCGGCAATGGCCGCCAATGCGGACAATGTCGGCAGGCGCACTGAAAGGTGGCCCACGCGCCCCAAACGATCCAAACGCCAGCGTGGTGCTAAAACAGCCACAAGCGTCAACCCAACACTAAGTGCGACGCCTACCCCCCCCGCAATGCGCAACCCCGGCGCGGGTGCAAACATCAGATAAACAAGGGAAATGACCACGCCAAGGCCGCCAAGAAAGGACACGGACACAAACAGTGTCAACTTCACCGATTGCGCCGGGCTGAGACCTGGACACAAACGCCAGCGCGCAAAAGCCCCGGTGATCAGGCCCAGTCCGAGCGTTTGTGAAAAAGCGATGGCGGCCATGCCGGCGCGCCGGGCGGCTGCGGGGGCAAACCCTGTGCCCATATGGCGATGCGCCAATGCGTCATAGCGCCCGACGGCCCAAAAACTGAGCGCGGTGGCCGCCAGCGCCCCAACCCAATTCACGCTGGGCGTGGCGCGCACCGCCGACCAAAGGCCGGTCAGATCAACATTGATCAGTTGCGCGTGGATCAACCACAAACAAAGTGCTGCGATGGCGAAGGGGGTCGTCTTTTGCAAAAGGCGCGCCAAACGCGGCACGCCCTGTACTGATAGGGCAGACATAAACCGAATCCTCGTTACTGAAATCTCACCGTGGCAAGCTCAGATTGAGGATGTCTTAACCCGTCAATTCACTGAAAATACGCCTCTTATGACGCGTGTTTACTTCACTTCGCTCATCAGCTGAGCCTTGGCTTCGGCCATCAAAACGTCCATTTTGGCCCGAATCGTATCGGCGTCGGATTTGTCGCCCAGATCGCCGGCGACCTTGCGCACAACATCTTCGTGGCCGGCTTCTTCAAAATCGGCGCGGATGACTTCTTTGGCGTATTCCGCAGCCGCTTCGCCGGATTTGCCCATCAGCTCGGCCGCCCACAGGCCCAAAAGCTTGTTCCGGCGGGCTTCGGCCTTGAACTGCATTTCTTCATCATGCGCATATTTCGCTTCAAATGCGTTTTCGCGCTCGTCAAAAGTACTCATGGGTCTGGTTCCCTGGGGTTGCTGTGGTTGGTCAAGATATGCAATCGCCGCGCTCTCAGTGCAAGAGGCGCCAGCTGACTTGCGACACTGCGGCCACTACACTATAGCCTGCCCAAGGGCGTGGGGACTCGGCCCGTTCATACCGTTGGAAGGTTTTTCATGGCGCGGCGTAAAAAGATCTATGAAGGCAAGGCCAAGATTCTTTACGAAGGCCCGGAGCCGGGCACAATTGTTCAATATTTCAAAGACGATGCGACCGCTTTTAACGCCGAAAAGAAAGATGTGATTGACGGAAAAGGCGTGTTGAACAACCGCCTTTCGGAATATTTCATGACCGGGTTGAACACCATCGGCGTGCCCACCCATTTCATCCGTCGTTTGAATATGCGCGAACAGCTGGTGCGCAGTTGCGAAATTATTCCTTTGGAAGTGATTGTGCGCAACTATGCGGCGGGCACCTTGTCCAAACGGCTGGGAATCGAAGAGGGCACGCAATTGCCGCGCCCGATTGTTGAATATTGCTACAAGGACGACGATCTGGGGGACCCGCTGGTCACCGAGGAACATATTGCCGCCTTTGGCTGGGCCAGCCAACAGGACATGGATGATATCCTGTCGCTGGCGCTGCGCGTGAATGATTTCATGTCGGGCTTGATGCTCGGTGTTGGTATTCGTCTGATCGACTTCAAGATCGAAATCGGTCGGGTCTATGAGGGCGATTTTCAGCGCCTGATCATTGCGGATGAAATCAGCCCGGACAGTTGTCGTCTGTGGGACATTGAAACCGGTCAAAAACTGGACAAAGACGTGTTCCGCCGCGACCTTGGTAGTCTGGCCGATGCGTATTCCGAAGTCGCTCGGCGCTTGGGTGTGATGCCCAAAGTGGCGACGCAGATGACCAAGCCAACGCTGATCAACTGATGAAGCCGGGCGACCATGTGAGGTCACCTGTCGCATTGGGTGTTGGGGCTCTTTGATGCCGACCTGCTGGTCTTGAACGCTTGTTGCAAAGGACAAATGACATGAAAGCACGTGTGCATGTGATGCTGAAAACCGGCGTTCTGGATCCTCAGGGCGAGGCCGTGCGCCACGCGCTGGGGGCGATGGGATTTGACGGGGTCAACGGGGTGCGTCAGGGCAAAGTGATCGAACTTGATCTGGCCGACAGCACGGATGAAAGCCAGGTGGTCGAGATGTGCGAAAAGCTGCTGGCCAACACCGTGATCGAATCCTACCGCGTCGAGATGCTGTGATGCGCGCGGCGGTTGTTGTTTTCCCGGGATCCAATTGCGATCGCGATCTGGCCGTGGCGTTTGAGCAAGCCGGCGCAGAGGTTGAAATGGTCTGGCACAAAGACACGTCATTGCCCAGTGGGGTTGACATTGTTGGCGTTCCGGGCGGCTTTTCCTACGGCGATTATCTGCGCTGTGGCGCGATTGCGGCACAGTCTCCGATCTGTCGCGCCATCGGCGATCATGCGGGGCGGGGCGGTTACGTTCTGGGCGTGTGCAACGGGTTCCAGGTGCTGACGGAAACCGGGCTGCTGCCTGGCGCTTTGTTGCGCAATGCGCACCTTAAGTACATCTGCAAAACCGTTGATCTTAAAGTGGAAACCAGCGCCAGCGTGTTCACACAAGGGTACAATGCGGGCGACGTGATCGGCATTCCGATTGCCCATCACGACGGCAATTATTTCGCTGATGACACCACAATGGCGGCGCTGCGCGATCAGGACCGCATTGCCTTTACCTACAGCGACAATCCCAATGGCTCGCGCGATGATATTGCCGGGATCCTGTCGGAAAATCGCCGGGTGCTGGGGATGATGCCACACCCCGAGCGGGCGGCGGATGCGGGCCACGGCGGAACCGACGGTGCGGCAGTGTTTCGCGCATTGATGGGCGCACTGACGCCAGCATGACTTGAGCCTTGCGCGGGTTGCAAGTACCTTGCGTCTATGGCCGAAACGACCCCTTCAGTCTCGGGTCCGCCCACGCGGACTGCGATTTGGCCGCGCTCGGGTGCGGTCAGTTGGCGTGTGCGCCTGGCCCTTTTGGTGCTGTTGATTGTTGCGGCGGGCACGGTCTGGACCACCAATCGGTTGTTGTCGGATCGCTTTACCGAAACGACCCGGTCGCGTGCCGAGGTGCGTTTGGCGCTTTACTCGGGCAACCTCATGTCCGAACTGCGCCGCAATGCGATTGTGCCCCAGCTGTTGGCGCGCGACCCCACGCTGATCGGGGCGCTCAATTCCAACGATTTCAGCCAATCGACCCAACGTCTGATTTCATTTGTTGAAGAGATCGGTGCGGCGTCCTTGATGCTGCTGGATCTGGATGCACGCACGGTGGCCGCGACCGATCGCAATCGGCTGGGCTCAACCCACCGGTCCGAGCCCTATTTCGTCGACACGATCCGCTCCAACGCCACGCTGTTTTCGCTGATCCCGCGCGAAACCGGGGGATACCGGTTCACCTATTCGCGTCGCATCGAAAGCGGTGCCAATGTGATCGGCGTGATTGTGGTTGAGGTGGATTTGCTGAAATTCGAACGGGCCTGGGCGGGCATTTCGGATGCGGTGATGGTGACGGACAGCACCGGCGTGATTGTGTTGGCCACTGAATCGCGCTGGCGCGGGCTGTCCGAAGACGAAGCCTTACTGCGCCAGCCCCCCAAAAGCGCGATTGAACGCGCCATTCGCGCCACCACCGATTGGACCGCGCTGCCCCCTGATGCCTATATCCAGGGCGAGGCGGTGATGCGCATGGAAAACCGCATTCCGTTTCGCGGCTGGCGGATGACCTCGTTCACAACCTACGACTCGGTGCGCGAGCGGGTGAACGGGGTTTTGGCCTTGGAAATCATGGGATTCGCGATTTTGCTGGCGCTGGCGTTTTACGTGCTGAGCCGCAAGAACGCGCTGCGCATGGCGCTGTTTCAGCGCGAGTCGGCAGAGCTTCGCGCATTGAACATTCGCCTCCAGCGGGAAATCGCCGAACGTGAACGGGTGCAAAAGACCCTTGCTGTGGCGGAACAGACCCTTGCGCAATCTTCAAAGCTGGCCGCTTTGGGAGAGATGTCGGCAGCGGTCAGCCACGAGTTGAACCAACCGCTTGCGGCCATGAAAACCTACCTTGCCGGCGCGCGGCTTTTGCTGCGGCGCAACCGAAGCGACGAGGCGTTGTCCAGCTTTGGGCGCATCGATGATCTGATTGAACGGATGGGCGGGATCACCCGCCAGCTGAAATCCTATGCGCGCAAAGGTGGTGATGCCTTTGCCCCTGTAAACATTGGCGATGCGCTGGCTTCAAGCCTGTCGATGATGGAGCCGCAACTGCGTCAGCGTCAGGTCCAGATCGCCCAGGTTCTGCCCGACCGCGCGGTGCTTGTGATGGGGGATCGGCTGCGCATTGAACAGGTGATGGTGAACCTGCTGCGCAACGCGCTGGATGCGACCAAATCAGTCACCGATCCTGAGGTGGAAATCATCCTGGCCGCTGGTGAAACCGCCACCCTGACCGTGCGCGACAATGGCAACGGGATCGAGGATCTCGATAAGCTGTTCGAGCCGTTTTACACCACCAAACAGCCCGGTGACGGAGTTGGGCTGGGGCTTGCCATATCCTCGGGGATCGTCAACGACTTGGGAGGGCGATTGAGCGCCCGCAACGGGCAGCGTGGCGGCGCGGTGTTCGAAATGCAGCTTCCGATCCTTGAAGACGGGATCGAGGCGGCAGAATAGTGAAAGGAATTTAAGATGGCACAGGCCATGAAAATCGCAATTGTTGACGATGAACAGGATATGCGCCAATCGATCAGCCAGTGGCTGGCGCTTTCGGGCTATGACACCGAAACCTTTGGCTCTGCCGAAGATGCGCTGCGGGTGCTGAATTCGGACTACCCTGGCATTGTGATTTCCGACATCAAGATGCCTGGCATGGACGGGATGCAGTTCCTTAAAAAACTAATGGGCAATGACAGTGCGCTGCCGGTTATCATGATCACCGGTCATGGTGATGTGCCCATGGCGGTTGAGGCGATGCGTGTCGGGGCCTTTGATTTTCTGGAAAAGCCGTTCAACCCGGACCGGATGTCGGAACTGGCCAAACGCGCCACCGGCGCGCGCCGCCTGGTGCTCGACAACCGTGCTTTGCGCCGCGAATTGTCCGATGGCACCCAGTTGATGAGCAAGTTGATCGGCTCGAGCCCGGTGATGAACCGGCTGCGCGAGGATATTCTTGATTTGGGGCAAGCCGACGGACATGTTCTGATCGACGGCGAAACCGGCACCGGCAAAACCCTTGTGGCCCACGCCTTGCATGCTGTGGGCAGCCGAGCGGGCAAGAAATTCGTGCTGGTTAGCTGTGGCGCGCTCGAGGAAACGGCTCTGGCCAAACGCCTGTTCGGCCCGATGTTGCCTGAAGACGAGCATCTGCCAGCCATTGAGGAAGCGCGCGGCGGCACCTTGGTGCTGGAAGATATTGAGGCGCTGACCGACACCTTGCAGGCGCGATTGCTCAGCGTGATCAACCAGCAGGGCACCCCGGCGGAAACCCGCATCGTTGCGATCTCGAACCTGCAAGAAGCCGGGCGCACCTGCGAAGACGCGCTGCGGCCTGATTTGTTTTACCGTCTGGCCGCATTGCGCATCACGGTGCCACCGTTGCGCCAGCGCGGCGAAGATATCCTGACGTTGTTCACCCGCCTGTCGGACCAGTTTTCCGAGGAATACGGCTGTGATGCACCGCAGGTCAGCGCGCAGGAAGCCGCGCAACTGCTGCAAGCACCGTGGCCCGGCAATGTGCGCCAGCTGATCAACATCGCAGAACGCGCGGTGCTGCAATCGCGGCGCGGCTCGGGTACAATTGCGTCTTTGCTGATGTCGGATCATGAGGAAATGCAGCCTGTGATGACCACCGAAGGCAAGCCTCTGAAGGAATATGTCGAGGCCTTTGAGCGGATGCTGATCGACAACACCATGCGTCGCCACAAGGGCTCGATCGCGTCGGTGATGGAAGAGCTGTGTTTGCCCCGGCGCACCTTGAACGAAAAGATGGCCAAATACGGGCTGAGCCGTTCCGAGTACCTTTAAATCATGGCGGTCAAACGCATCGTCGCCGATCTGGACGTGCCAGATCCGGCGGCCTGCGCGCGGTTCTATGGCGAGGGTCTGGGGCTGGAGCTGTTGATGGATCAAGGTTGGATCGCCACATGGGGCGCCAAGGGCACGCAGCAAATGGTGCAGGTGTCGCTGGCGTCTTCTGGTGGCTCAGACCAGCCGGTGCCTGCTTTGTCCATCGAGGTTGATGATCTGGACGCCACGCTGGCCGATTTGCGCAACGCCGGGTTCGAACCCACCTATGGTCCGGTTGACGAACCTTGGGGCGTGCGGCGGTTTTTTGTAACCGATCCTGCGGGCCGCTTGGTGAATATCTTGACACATTCCAGCTGAACCAAGGCGAAGGCAGCGGTTGCGTATTGCGCCGCGTGCCATCCCTGAACATTTGGTTTTTTGGAAAAGCACCAAAACGCGCGCGTTTGCCTATGTGGTTTTGGATGCCAAATCGACAACGACCAGCTGCCAAATCAACCGGTATTTCTTGAAAACCCAGCCTTCCAGCTTTTCGCGCCCTTCGCCAATTTTGGCTATTGCGTAAGAAGGTTGATCCATAACTGAATTGTCAACCACCAATTCTCGTCCGTCTTTTTCCAAGATGTAATATTGGGAATACCGCCAAACCGTTGTCGGATCCGTAGTAACAGTGGATAAAATCGACCAAGCCCCAGGCGTATACTTAGTGTTTCTTGACTGCGATGCTTGCGAGGATTTTTCGGTGATAAAGGAAATTTCGATCACTGTCGGGTCTTTTAGATATGATCCACGCGTTCCAACATAGCTAAAATTAGGGTGTAAAACACGGACTTCGTCCATAATATCTTTTACAGTTGAAGCATCTGTGAGATTTGGCAAAAACAATTCGGGGAAATGCGCAAATAAACCCACAATTCGGAAATCAACTGTAATTGGCATATTGCGTCACTTTCAAAAACAACAGAACTTATTTTCTGGCGCTTTTATTGCCAAAAAGACGACCAAACCAGTCCCGTTGTTAATAAACAACGAATTATTCACGAAAAAAGTCATTTCACATTGTGAAGGCTCACTTACATAGCATGCCGCCGTTGGCAGCGCTGCGGTGATGATAATTCTGGCAGATTTGGTGTCAGGGTTGGGGCAGGGGCACAAGGTGCAGATTGCCCATTGTAATCGCCCCATACCTGCCCTTATGTTAAGGCAACGGGATGGCTTACGTACGCCGCCCGGTATGAGTTTCGCTGATTCAGACACTGGCAGACCATTGTTTCGCAAGACTGAACAGACCGATTGGGCCCACTTGGGGCCACTGAAATGCCTAAACCCTGAACGTAGGGTGCAGGAAATAATGGGCAGCGCTGGGACCAACCCGCCTGCCGGAGAAGAACCGCGATGACGCGCGCGCACGCATTGAGCAGACAGACAGGGGGCGACTTCGCCACGTCTTTCCGCGCGCCGTCTGACATCGCCCTGACAAGACACCACCCCAAACGCGCCCGTCCTCCGGGGCGCGCGCTGCTGGCGTCGTGCAAACGGAAAACATGCCTAAGAAAATGCTTATCGATGCCACCCACGCGGAAGAAACCCGCGTCGTGGTGGTGGACGGAAACAAGGTCGAGGAATTTGATTTTGAATCCGAAAACAAACGCCAGCTTGCTGGCAACATTTATCTCGCAAAAGTAACCCGGGTCGAACCGTCGCTTCAGGCGGCGTTTGTAGACTATGGCGGCAACCGCCACGGTTTTCTTGCGTTTTCGGAAATTCATCCTGACTACTATCAGATTCCGGTCGCCGACCGTGAGGCTCTGATGGAAGAAGAACGCGCCTACGCCGAGGCCATGGCCGCGCGTGACGAAGAGGAAGAGACCAAACCATCGCGCCGCTCGTCGTCCCGGTCCCGGTCGCGCTCGCGCAGTTCGTCCAAGGCGGCCAAAGTGACATCCGATGATCCGCTCGAGACCAAAGAGGTCGAGACCGAGATCAATGGGATGGAAACCATCGACCTGTCCGAAGATGACGCGGTTGATGATCAGGCGCCCGAATTGGATCCAACCGAGGCGTCATCGCCCATGGAGCGGGTCGCAGAAACGCCGGTCGAAGAGCCTTTGGATGATCCAGAGCCCGAAGCCGAGCCGGAACCCGAAGCTGAGACCGAAGCGCATCACGACGATGACGATGATGACACGCCATCGCATAATGACGCGGCCGCACGCGATGACACCATCGAATCCGTGGCGGTTGACGAAGACGCCGATGACATCCGCCCGCCGCGCAAACCGCGTCCGCGTCGCTATAAGATCCAGGAAGTCATCAAGGTGCGCCAGATCCTGTTGGTGCAGGTCGTCAAAGAAGAGCGCGGCAACAAAGGCGCGGCGCTGACAACTTATCTGTCGCTGGCCGGACGTTATTGCGTTTTGATGCCCAATACGGCCCGTGGTGGCGGGATTTCCCGCAAGATCACCAACGCCGTGGACCGCAAGAAGCTGAAAGAAATCGCGGGCGAAATCGATGTGCCCACAGGGGCCGGTCTGATCGTGCGCACAGCGGGGGCCAAGCGCACCAAGGCCGAGATCAAGCGCGATTACGAGTATCTCCAGCGTTTGTGGGAACAGATCCGCGCGCTGACGTTGCAATCGATTGCACCGGCCAAGATCTATGAAGAAGGCGATCTGATCAAACGCTCGATCCGCGATCTCTACAATCGCGAGATTGACGAAGTGTTTGTCGAGGGCGAACGTGGGTATCGCATCGCCAAGGACTTCATGAAAATGATCATGCCGTCCCACGCCAAAAACGTGAAGCTGTACAATGAAACCCTGCCGCTGTTCGCGCGCTATCAGGTGGAAAGCTACCTGGCGGGTATGTTCAGCCCCACGGTGCAGTTGAAATCAGGCGGTTACATCGTGATCGGCATCACCGAAGCGCTGGTGGCAATCGACGTGAACTCGGGTCGTTCGACCAAAGAGGGCAGCATCGAGGACACCGCGACCAAGACCAATCTTGAGGCTGCCGAAGAAGTTGCACGCCAGTTGCGCCTGCGTGATCTTGCCGGCCTGATCGTGATCGACTTCATCGACATGGACGAGCGCAAGAACAACGCCGCCGTTGAAAAGCGCATGAAGGACAAGCTGAAAACCGACCGTGCGCGCATTCAGGTGGGCCGGATCTCGGGCTTTGGCTTGATGGAGATGAGCCGTCAGCGTTTGCGCCCTGGTATGATCGAAGCCACCACGCAGCCTTGTGCCGCGTGTCATGGCACCGGTTTGATCCGTTCGGACGACAACATGGCGCTGTCGATCCTGCGTCAGGTGGAAGAAGAAGGTGTGCGGCGTCGCTCGCGCGAGGTTTTGATCAAATGCCCGGTTGGCATTGCCAACTTCCTGATGAACCAGAAGCGCGAGCATATCGCGCAGATCGAAGGGCGTTATGGCCTGTCGGTGCGCATCGAAGGCGATGTGCATCTGGTCAGCCCGGACTTTGCGTTGGAGAAATTCAAAACCGCAACCCGCACAATTGCAGCTTTGGTGCCGCCTGTTGTGTCGGTGGACACGTCTTTGATGGATCAGATCGACGCGGACGAAAGCGAAGCCGAAGCCGACGTCGAAGAGACTGAAAGCCAAGCCCCGGCACCAGCCGCCGCGACGCCCGAACTGGACGAGAACGGTGACCCCAAACCCAAGCGCAAGCGGCGTCGGCGCCGTCGGCGCGGGTCCTCCAACCGCTCGACCGAAGGCGAGAGCACGGCGGAAACCAGCGAAACAGACGCTGCGTCTTCGCCAGAGGCCAGTGCAGAGGCAACAGCTTCGTCACCAGAAACCGAGCCTACGCCAGCCGAGGCCGTTGCTGATGCCGCGCCAGCTGCGCCAAGCGAGACGGTCACCGAGGCCGAACCGGAACCGGTTGCCGAGGCGATTGCCACTGACGATGCCAAAACCACGGCGCCTAAGAAGCCAAAGGCCAAGACAACGTCCAGCCGGTCGCGGTCGAGCAAGGCGAAAACGGCCAAAGCCGAAGATGCGGGTGAAGCAACGCCCGAGGCGGTGGTTGAGGGCGAAGAAAAGCCCAAATCCAAGGCGAAAACCACACGCACACGCGCAACCTCATCGCGCACCAGTGCAGCCAAGAAAAAGGCCGAAGCAGCGGCCACCGCCGCTGCGTCTGAGCCTGCTGTGGTTGAAACGACGCCAGAACTCGCGGCACCAGATCCTGTTGCAGCCGCACCGGAACCAGTGGACGCGCCAGCACCGGAACCTGTTGCAGCCACACCCGAACCGGTCGTCGAAGCAGCGCCTGAACCAGTTGTGCAAGAAACGCCCGAGCCAACCGAACCCGCAAAGCCCAAGCGGCGCGGATGGTGGTCGTTGGGAAGCTAAAAGAATTTTGGGCGGGGATGGTTCTCCGCCCAAACCTCAGCTGGTTTTGCGCACGACATAGCGTTGCACCGGGCCGTCAAGGCTCTGAGAGACCAGAGTGTGGCCCGCTTCTGCGCAAAAATGCGGCACATCCACAATTGCGGCAGGGTCATCGGCCAGCAGCGTCAAAACGGCACCAGTGTCCAGGGCTTTTAGCCGTTTGCGCAGCTTCAACACAGGCAACGGGCACAGCAATCCGGTGGCGTCCAAAAGATCATCAGCTTGGCTCATAGCGCTACCTGATAAGGCGCAGGTTACAGCCTGTCCACAAGGTTGTGACCGCGCTTGTGTCGATGCCCCCGTGACGCGGGCGCATGCATGCACTAACACCAAGACATGTTTGGAATAGACATCATTGATGCCGGTATGTTGCCGGCGATGATTGTGGCGCTGACCGCTGGGATCATCAGCTTTTTGTCGCCCTGCGTGCTGCCCATTGTGCCGCCCTATCTGGCGTACATGAGCGGTGTCTCTCTGAACGATATGCAGGACGAGGCGGCGGGGCGGCGCAAGGCCACCATTTCGGCGCTGTTCTTTGTTCTGGGGCTCAGCACGGTGTTCCTGTTCCTTGGTTTCACCGCGTCAGCATTCGGGGCGTTTTTCCTGCAAAACCAAGAGCTCTTCGCCCAAATCTCGGGCGTTGTGGTGATCGTTTTTGGGCTGCATTTCCTCAACGTGTTTCGTATTCCGTTTTTGGACCGCGAAGCGCGGATTGATGCCGGCGATGGTGGTGGGTCGTCCTTTGGCGCCTATGTGTTGGGTCTGGCCTTTGCCTTTGGCTGGACGCCGTGCATCGGCCCACAACTGGGTGCGATCCTGTCGCTGGCCGCCTCCGAGGCGTCTGTGGCGCGCGGTACGGTGCTGCTGGGCATTTATGCCGCGGGCCTTGGTATCCCGTTTTTGTTGGCGGCGATGTTCCTGACCCGCTCAATGCGACTGATGAACCGGCTGAAAAAGCACATGAGCCTGATCGAAAAAGGCATGGGCGCGCTGTTGTTGCTGGTGGGTATCGCATTGGTAACAGGGGCGTTTTCGACGTTTTCCTGGTGGCTGCTTGAAACCTTTCCAGCGTTGGCGGTGCTCGGCTAGGGTCTTACTCTTGCCGGAATGAGCCATTAGAGTGACGCGCAAAGCAGCGCGAGGCCTCAAATGGGCGGCAATCAGGCAGGGCAGGTACGGCGGCGCCGGGTGTTTTACATCCCTGGCTACGATCCGATTCATCCCCGCCGTTACCGCGAACTCTACCGAACGGAATCTGGCGAACAGGCACGCATTTCGGGCTATGATATCGCGCTGCGGGCCCGCTCGGGGGCGGCGCGCTATGGCTGGCATGTCACCGCACAGATTGACGGCGCAAACGTCGAGGCAGAAATTGATGTGCTGGTCTGGTCTGATATCGTGCGCACAAGCATGTCCAATTCGATCCCGGCGACCTATTGGCAGCTGATCCGCACCGCTTTCACCTATATCTTCACTGGCGCGCTGTTTCGCCTGATGCGTTTGCGCAAAGGTCCGGTGATTGCAGCGCTTTACCCGGTCGGGATGTTGTTGGGCCAACTACTGATTGCGGCCATCGCGTTTTACTATGCGGCGCATGGTATCGGGCGTCTGGGCCAATTTGTCGGGCGTTTGATCTGGCCCGATTTGTGGTTTTCGCCACTGTTTATGCCCACCATCGTTGCTGCGATGATCACGGGCCTTGTGGTGGGCTTTCTTGTCTTACGCTGGTTCAAGGCGCGCGATGGCAGGTTTTTCGCCTATTATCTGATGCACGACTATGCTTATTCGGCGCGCTATCTTGGCGCCAACCCGCCCGAGCTTGAGGCGCGCATCGCTCAGTTTACTGCGCTGATCCGCGAGGCATTGGCCAGTGACGTCGATGAGGTTTTGGTGGTGGGGCATTCCTCGGGCGCGCATGTGGGCGTGTCGGTGTTGGCGGATCTGCTGCGAGAGCGTACGCCCGACGGTCCGGCGCTGTCGTTTTTGACCTTGCGGCAGGTGGTGCCAATGGTGTCGTTCTTGCCACGCGCTGACCGATTGCGCGCAGATCTGGCGTTTCTGTCCACGCGCGATGATCTGACCTGGGTCGATGTGTCCGCGCCCGGCGATGGCTGCGCATTCGCGCTGTGTGATCCGGTTGGGGTCACCGGGGTCGCGCCCGCAGACAAACGCTGGCCGCTGGTGATTTCGGCCGCGTTCACGCAAACCCTGTCACCTGAGCGCTGGAAGGCGCTGCGTTGGCGATTTTTCCGGCTGCATTTTCAATATCTGTGCGCCTTTGATCGCCCCAAAGACTATGACTATTTTCAGATCACGGCCGGGCCGAGCACGCTCGGCGCCCGTTTCAAAGGGCGCAAACCCTCAAATTCGCGCTTGTCTGATCCGGTGTCTGGCTATCGCTCGATGCGTGCGCTGTGACGCCGCCCAAGCCCCCCTCACGTCCGGATCGTGTCTCGCTTTGGCGCTATATGCGGCTGTTTCGCAAGGATATTTTGTCGGCGCAACCAGCGCGGTTGTATCGCGCGTGGATGGCTGAATTTCGCACGCCGTTTTTCCGTTCGTATATGTTGAACCAGCCAGAGTTGATCAAAACCGTCCTAAAGGACCGTCCCGATGATTTCCCAAAATCGGACCGTATTGGCGAAGGGTTGCGTCCTTTGCTGGGCAATTCGGTGTTTTTGACAAATGGCGAGGTCTGGAAACGCCAGCGCCGCATCATTGACCCGGCGTTTGAGGGCGGGCGGTTGCGCGATACGTACCCGGCGATGTGGGCCGCGTCCAATGCTGCCGTGGCGCGGCTTCAAACCACGGCGGCGCGCGGTGAAATGACCGATATTGAACCGGAAACCAGCCATGTGGCCGCTGATGTGATCTTCCGCACCCTGTTTTCCATTCCCATCGACAGCCAGATCGCAACGGATGTGTTCGAAGAGTTTCGCACCTACCAGCGCAGCCAGCCGATCCTGAACTTGGCCGCATTCCTGCCGTTGCCGCCTTGGATGCCACGGTTTTTTGCGCGCAAGACCCGTTATTCTGCTGCGCGGATTCGCGCGCTGATCACCGCTCTGACGCAACAGCGCCAGCGCGATCTGGCCGCTGGCACTGCGCCGGATGATCTGGCCAGCAAAATCATGACCACGCCTGATCCGGAAACCGGCGCGCGTTTTGAAACCGAAGAAATGGTGGATCAGGTCGCGATCTTCTTTTTGGCCGGGCACGAAACCAGCGCGTCGGCCTTGGCGTGGGCGCTGTATTTACTGGCGACCCATCCCGAATGGCAAACCCGTGTCGCGCGTGAAGCCAGCGCGCTGAAAACGGGTGATTTCTCCGAAGTCGCCGCGCTGAAGACCAGCCGTGCGGTGTTTCGCGAGGCGCTGCGTCTCTATCCGCCAGTGCCGATGATGGTGCGCGAAAACACCTGTCCCGAGCGCTTTCGCGACCGTGATATTCCCCGGAGCAGCCAGATGGTGATCAGCCCCTGGCATCTGCACCGCCACGAACGGCTGTGGGACAATCCCGATGGGTTTAATCCCGCGCGCTGGGAGACGGAAAACGGCAAAACCTGCCAACGCGAGGCGTTCATTCCGTTCTCCGCCGGGGCGCGTGTGTGCACCGGGGCGGGGTTCGCAATGGTCGAGGGCGTGTTGATCCTGTCCAAGCTGGTGCAGGCCTATCATTTTGAGCCAGTGCCTTCGCAGATCCCGGTGCCGGTTGCGCATTTGACGGTACGCGCGCGCGACGGCATCCATTTGCGTGTCACTCTTCGTTCA
>JBGCDD010000039.1:0-19949 GCA_045105075.1 Sedimentitalea sp.
ACCTATTTGCGCACCTACGAGCGCATGGGTCTGCAGGCGATTCCGATGCGCGCGGATTCCGGCCCGATTGGGGGCGATTTCACCCATGAATTCCTTGTGCTGGCCGACACGGGCGAATCCGAGGTGTTTTATGACGCCGAGATCACCGATCTCAGCTTTGGCAACCGCGTCGTTGACTATGACGACAAGGCCCAGTGCCAGGCGGTTCTGGAAGAATTCACATCGCGCTATGCACGTACGGACGAAACCCATGACGAGGCGCTGTTCAACGCCATCCCCGAAGATCGCCGGCGCAGTGCGCGCGGCATCGAAGTCGGCCAGATCTTCTATTTTGGCACCGAATATTCGGAAAAACTGGGCGCATTTGTGCAATCGGACAGCGGCGAAAAGGTGCCGCTGCACATGGGCAGCCACGGCATTGGCGTCAGCCGGCTTTTGGGCGCAATCATCGAGGCCAGCCATGACGACAATGGCATCATCTGGCCCGAAGGTGTCACGCCGTTCCATTGCGGTATCGTGAACCTGAAACAGGGTGACGAGGCTGCCGACGGCGCGTGCGAGGCGCTTTACGCCGCGATCACCGCGCTGGGGCTGGATCCGCTTTACGATGATCGCAATGAACGGGCCGGGGGCAAATTCGCCACTATGGACCTGATCGGGCTGCCGTGGCGCATCACTGTTGGACCACGTGGGCTGAAAAACGGGGTGGTCGAACTGACCTCGCGGCGCACCGGGCAAAGCGAAGAACTGCCCCCTGAACAGGCCATCGCGCGCTTGGGCGAGATCTACGCGTCGCACCGTGGACCCCAAGGCGGGGCGGCATAACATGCGGTTTTTGTGGGCGGTCTTTCTATGTGTCTGGGCCGCATGTGCTCCGGCGCAGGACGCGGCCACAATCACGCGGCTTGAAGCGGCATTTGCGGATTGGTTGGAGGTTAACCAGTCGGGCAATGGCACGCTGGCCATCACCTATCGCGGGCGCTTGGTGCACAGCGCGGGCATCGGCATTTCGGCCGATACGCCCGTCGAGGTTGCCAGCCTCAGCAAAGCCATCACCGCCGTGTGCATGGCGGATTTGGTCAATGACGGGCTGTTGAATTGGACCGACACGATTGGCCAACATCTGGGAGACGTTTTTCCCAGAATGAATTCACGGGTGCGCGATGTGACCCTGGCGGACGTGTTGACCCATGCCAGCGGCATTGGTCCTGACAGCACACAGCGCGTTATTCCGCGCTGGCTTAACCAGGGCGAACCGCGTCATTGGGACATTGCGCGCCAGGCCGTGCGGCGTCGCCAACGCAAGGATAACATTGGGAAATTCGTTTACAACAACGAAAACTACGCCATTTTGGGCCAGGTGATCACCGAAGTCACCGGCACGCTTTACCGCGATGCCTGTCGCGCGCGAGTGATCCCAACGTCACTCTATCCGACGGCCGCGGTGTCACCGCGTTTTGGCGCCTACGATTCACTGGGCGGATGGATGATGTCGGCGCAGGATTACGCCAAGTTCCACGCCCGCCACTTTGGACCCGGCTCGACGGTTGCGACGTTGCCGCGCGCGTTTCCGCATGTCGCGCTGGAGGGCAATGCGTTTTACGGCCCCGGCATGGTTTGGCGCGCCTTTCGGTCGTCTCACAACTTCTGGCATTTTGGCTCGTTGTGTTACGTGTCACTGGGCAGGGGCGCCTTCGTGGTCAACTGGGTCGGCGAGTGGGGCGTGGTGGCCACATGGGACAGCTGTCAGCGCCCGGAAGTGATGACCCGGCTGGAACAGGGGCTGTCACGGGCGGTTTTCGTCCGCTGATCCATTCCCGGCTTGACCCGGTGCACCCAAAGGCTCAGGTTTCGCAAAACGAGCCGAGCAGGATAAATCATGGCCAAAACCCCGGCGCCTTTTGCGCCTTTTGAATGGATGATCGCCTGGCGGTACTTGCGCGCGCGCCGGGCCGAGGGCGGCGTCAGCGTGATGACCTGGATCAGTCTGATCGGCATCACTTTGGCCGTGTTTGCGCTGATTGCAACGCTGTCGGTGCGCTCGGGGTTTCGCTCGGAATTTGTGGGCACGATCCTGGGTGCCAATGCCCATGTGACGGTGTACAGCGTTGGCAAGATCACCGAAGGCGGCCAGCTGGATCGCACGATAGAAGACTACCGCGCGTTGGCGGATCAAGTCGCGCAGGTGCCGGGCGTGCAAAGTGCGGCCCCTTTGGTGCGCGGTCAGGTGATGGCCAATCTGCGCAACCGCAACGCCGGGGTCGAGGTGCTGGGCACCACCGCCGCTGACCTTGCCGCCTTGCCGGGCATCACCAACGCCGAAACCTCGCTGGGCGATCTGGCGCGGTTCCCGGACGGCATCGCCATCGGCTCGGGCGTGGCGCGCCAGCTTGGCGTCACTGTGGGCGAGAGGATCAAGCTGATTTCGCCCAACGGTGTGCGCACGGCCTTTGGCACCAGCCCGCGTGTGAACGCCTATGAAGTGGTCTATATTTTCACCGCCGGGCGGTATGATATCGACCGCACCCGCGTCTATATGCCCTTCGCCGAGGCGCAGAGTTATTTCAACCGCGAAGGTGTTGCGGACGAGATCGAAGTGATTGTCGATCGCCCCGAACAAGTTGATCGCTATGCTTTGCCGATCCTCGAGGCGGCTGGGCAAAACGTGCAGATCTGGACCTGGCGTGACGCATCGGGCGGGTTTTTGCGCGCGCTCGAAGTGGAAGATAACGTGATGTTCATCATCCTGTCGATCCTGGTGCTGATCGCGGCAATGAACATTGTGTCGGGGCTGATCATGCTGGTCAAAAACAAGGGCCGCGACATCGGGATCCTGCGCACCATCGGGCTGTCAGAAGGGTCAATCCTGCGGGTGTTTTTCATCTGTGGTGCCTTCACTGGCATCATCGGCACCGGCCTTGGCGTGGTGCTGGGTTGTTTGTTCGCGATCTACATTGATCCGTTGTTTTCGCTGGTGAATTACTTGATGGGCGGCGGCGTCTGGGACCCATCGATCCGCGGGATTTACGCGCTGCCAGCCGAATTGCATCTTTCGGATGTGTTGTCGGCGGTGGGGTTGTCGCTGGGCCTGTCTTTCTTTGTCACTTTGTTCCCGGCCCGCCGTGCGGCGCGGATGAACCCGGTCGAGGCACTGCGCTATGAGTGATCCGGCGCTGCATCTGGACGGGCTGACCAAAAGCTATAAATCCGGTCAACCCGGCGAAGTGCGCGTGCTGCGCGGCGTCGATCTGGTGGTGCAACCCGGCGAGGTTGTGGCGCTGGTGGCGCCGTCGGGGGCGGGCAAATCGACACTGTTGCACATCGCAGGCCTGCTGGATCTGCCCGATGCCGGACGCGTGCGTATCGGCGGCCAAGACATGAGCGGGGCGGGCGACAGCGCGCGGACGGCCATGCGGCGCGACAAGGTTGGGTTTATCTATCAGTTTCACCACCTTCTGCCGGAATTCAGCGCGCTTGAGAACATCACGCTGCCGATGTTGGCCAATGGCATATCGCCCAACGCGGCGCGCACCCGAGCCGAGGCGCTGCTGGACCAGGTTGGCATCTCGCCCCGCGCCAGTCACCGCCCCGCGGCCTTGTCGGGCGGCGAACAACAGCGCGTGGCGTTTTGTCGGGCTTTGGCCAATGAGCCAAAATTGCTGCTGGCGGACGAGCCCACGGGCAACCTTGATCCCAGCACATCCGATCAGGTGTTTGATGCGCTGATGGGGATGGTGCGTCAGGGTGGGTTGGCCGCTGTGGTCGCCACGCACAACCTTGAATTGGCCGCGCGGATGGACCGCACGCTGCGCCTGAACGACGGAGTTTTAAGCTGATGAGCCATCACACCTTATCGGAAATTGACGCGATCACCCATGCCGCGCTGGTCAAACATGGCGCGGCCCCTTGGGTGGCGCGCGAGGTCACCCGCGCCGTGGTCGAGGCCGAAGCGACGGGCAACCGGATCTGCGGGCTTTATTATCTTGAAAGCTATTGCCAGCAGTTGACAACCGGGCGGGTGCAGGGCGCGGTTGATCCTGTGGTCACCCGTCCGCGCGGTGGCGTTGTGCACGTTGATGGCCGCATGGGATTTGCTCAGGCCGCCTTTGCGCGCGCCTTGCCCGACGCGCTTGAGGCCGCGCGCACCCTTGGCACCGCGTCGCTGGCGGTGGGCCACACGCACACCTGCACCTCGCTTGGCTTTTTCACCGGACAAATTGCGCGCGCGGGTTTGATCGGTTTGGGCATGACCAACGCGTCGCCGATTGTGGCGCCGCCCGGCGGCAAGTCGCGGGTGATCGGCACCAACCCAATTGCGTTTTCGGTGCCCGACGGAAACGGGGGCGTGGCGTTACAATTCGATCAATCGACCACCACGGTTGCGCTTGGCAAAATCACCATGGCCAAGGCCGCAGGCACCGCCATTCCCGAAGGTTGGGCTCTGGATGCAAACGGCGCGCCCACCACCGACCCAAATGCAGCGCTGGCCGGATCATTGGTGTCGATGGGCGGCTACAAGGGCTGGGGCTTTGGGTTGATGGCCGAACTGCTGGCCGCAGGCATGACCGGCAGCGTGGTGTCGCGCGATGTTAGGCCACTGAAAGCGCCCGAAGGGCCGCCGCACGATCTGGGGCAATTCTATATGCTGATCGACCCCTCCGCATCCGACGCGTTTTTTGATCGCATGGCGCAAGTGGGCGAAGCCGTGGCCCAGGAAGAGGGTGCGCGCATGCCCGGTCAGGGCAAAACAAAGGCCGATCCGGTTGATGTGCCAGATGCCTTGTGGGATTTGGTCACGTCGCTGGCGGGCTGATTGTGTTCAAAATCAAGGTCTAAGCGCAAATCCCGTTCAATTCCGCACCACGCCAGGGCAAGATCACTTCGGTGCCATCGGGGCGGGATCCGGGCAGGTTTGACACTGGAAAAGCGCCGCGCAACATCTCGTGCAGACGCTGGGTGCGCGCGGCTTTGGGCGCCAGCGTGCGGCAACAAATATACTCCTCGACGATGGCGCCTTGCTGTTCATAGCCATAATCCAGAAAATCGGGCGTGTCGCTGAGATCGAACAGATAAGGGTCAGACGACTTGCTGTGTTCGGCCGCCGCGCGCAGAGGGCTATAGCCGGTGCGTTTGCGGTTTTGCCATTGCCAGACATGGGTCAACTCATGGCCCAGCAACATCGCTTCGGCCAGAAACAATTTGTCAGGAAAGCGCGGCATAAAGTTGGGTGCATACCAGTCGCGTGCAAAAAAAACCGAGTGGAAAATCGTCACAGCGGCGGGTTTGGCGGTGACGATGGCCTCGCGCACGGGGGGCAAAATACGCTCGCGGCAGGTCACCCGCGGGCGCGCTTTGCGCCGAAAAGTGACTGCGGCCACAGGCGCGCCATGCACCAGCCGCACCCGGTTGAGGTTCAGCTGATCGCCATGCAACTGCGTGGCAAACGCGCGCTCGGTTTCGGTCAGCGGGCGGCCACAGCCGACGACCAGCACCAGAATAATAAAGACGCGTAGGATCATGGTTGCAAGGTATCTTGTTCGCCGCCCGGACGGTAGGGAGAACGGATGTTTTTCATCATAAATTCAACGCTTGATCAGGTGGTTTGGTCGGTTCAGGGCAGAAAAAATGTGGCACTTGAGGTGGCCACCATTTTGTTGCTTTCTTCTTCTCGCATATCCGCGCGGGCAAAGATCAACGCGCGACCTGCGCGCACCACATAAGCCCGCGAGATGATGGCCGTGCCAACGCCGGGGCGCAAAAACTGGGTGTGCAGATCCGTGGTGGCCAGTGGTTTGAAAGTGTCGATATGGGCAATCGCGGCCAGCACCATCGAAGTGTCCGCCAGCGCCGCCAGTGCCTGACCCGACACGATCCCGCCAACCCGTGACAAATGATCGCCCAGCGGCATGCGCACCAATGCGGCCTCGGCGCTGATCTCGGTGACCGTCAGATCAAGCGCCTGTACCCAAGGGGCAAAATTGTCGGAATAGAGCTTTTGCGCCTGTTCAGGGGTCATGCGGAGGGCCTTTTGTTGGGCGCAAAGCGCTCGAGGATGTGGTGCAGTTTGTCCTGTTTGGCGGGCGTCAAATCAAACGGCGCGAACAGGTCGACCAATGCACTGACCTGTTGCGGTGTCAGTCGGAAGCGCTTGGGTGGTTCTGGGTAAAGCCCTGTCAAATCAATGCCGGTCAGGGTCTTGGTGTCGTGCAAATCTTGTTTGATATCAGTCAGGTAGGTGGTGCTGGCCGGTTTTGAGAATGGAAAACTATCGCCCGACCAAATCCGGTTCTCGCGGGCCTTTCGCAGGGTGTCAAACAGGGTCGCGCGCGCCTCGGGGGCAAGGTCGAGACGGTGCGCGGCCAGCAACGCAACGACGCCAAACCCGTTGATCGACCGGTTGCGCCGCGGCGCGGTTTCCAGAGTTTGGGGATGGCCCATTGCGTCCATAATGCGACCCAGCAGAGTGTCAGCCGGATGATAGGATACGAAAGTCGGCGGGCAGGCGCAGTTTGTCCATTTCTTGACGTAGCCAGCGAGACGATGATTTTGGGCCGTCTCTCGTAAGTATTTGTCTGGAAAACGTTTTTCCCAGATCACCGGGTCCTTGATGTTCTGGTTGTAATCAGAGGCTGAGCGTTCCAACGGGTGACGCAAGACCACCAGAGTTTGCACCGTCTCAAACGGTTCGTTTACCGCGTTTTGCACCGCGTTCAGGAACTCGGGCGTGGTCTGCGGATCAAGCAGTTCGCTGCTGAGGATCACATCGCCCTGAATCTGATCCAACTCGTGCACGAGGGTTCGGTGAAGACTGTCCCAGGGCGGAATTTCAATCGCTCCACGCTGGCCTATCCCTTTGAAAGAAAACGTCAAAAGGTGATGCGCACCATCGGGCCAGCGTCCGGTTTCGGGATAGGTCAAACCGGTCGGCGGAGCGGCGATCAGATGCGCCTGAAGCGCACTTGTGCCTGTTTTGGGGGGACCACAATGTAGGATTAGACGACGCGACATGGCGCGACCCTAGCGGCGCGCAACCGCAGTGTCGAGGTGGCTCATTCGTCGGCGTTGTAGGAGTCCTGACAGGTGCCAACTTCGTTGAAGGCGCGTTTGGATCCGCGCAGGGGGTAGCGGCCCAGATCGGTGTCACCGTAGCTCCAGGTCATATGGCTTTCCCTTTGAAATTCCTCGATAAATAGCGTGGCCTTGGAACTTTCGGCGTCGATCATGATGTTCAGGCCGGGGTAGTCGTCCATCCGCACGCCTGCCATGTCGAGGGTCCAGGGATCGCGATTTCCAAAGCGCACCTTGACCCGATAATCTTGGTCGGGATCGATTGATGTCCAACGCGGATCAAGAACGGTCACGTCGAGCGACACCACGTTGGAATTGCTGTCGTAACCGATGAAGAAGGCCGTGTTTTCTTCAAAGAAAGCAAAGGCCTGACAGCCTTTTGAGTTGGGATAATAGGCCACATCCCAATCGCCCAATGTGCTCCAGTTGACCACGTCTGATTGGCCGGGCGCGCCGAGAAGTGCGGTCAGAAGTGTGAAACTGGTGAGGGTTAAACGACGCGGCATTGGCATGTGATTTCAATTAGGACTCCGCATGGGGGCGTACCGGCAAACTGTGGTTCGTTTTTGGCGAAACATGGACAATTAAACGCAATCATAACGTGTATCGTTGAGCGTAGAGTTTCGGAAAACCAGAAGCAACCCGTGTGATGAGGTGCAGATCTTCTCCGGAAAATGTTTTGAAAATTTGTACAGTTTTGGGGGGTGAATTTTAAAAACTATTGATCAATCCAAAACAATTGCCGAAATGGCTCGATTTGGTTCGGCGATGGCGTGTTGTCAATGTAAGTTCTGCGAACTATCCAGGCTTTCGCAGCGACTGCGCCAATGTCCGCACTTGTTCTTGCAAAAATTGCTTCGTAGGGTTCAACAGTAAGCTAAAGGACAATCCAAGATATGCCTCATTCAGAAATGCCACATGTCGTGGTGCCGCTTGTCAGTCAAAGCGACGAAGCGATTTCAGCATCTTTTGATACGCTTGCGCATCGGATCAAAACCGATTTTGATCAACTGGTTCAAGAAATGAACACCCGGGGTAGTGCCCAAAATCAACTTAGATTTTTCTATAAGTCCGATAACGAAGTCATTGCTCAAGAAGACCTTCTAGAAGGTCTTGTGAAGCAGAATAGAACCGGCGTGGCTCCAGCGTTGGCAAATCTGGTTAGGTCATACATCGCGAGCGATCCACCTTACGGCCTATTTCAGAGGACTGCAGAGGCGGGTGCGCCAGCCATGTTCTTTGAACTACGCGCATTGGTCTTGCTTTCGCCGGATGACATCAATCTGGCGCGTGAATACTACCGGGCAGTTTCGAGCGATCATAGAAGACATCTGCAAGCGCATCTGCTGCCTGAATATCTGGCGAGCACTCGGGCCTCCGATCGAAACAAGAGTGCGCTGAATGTGTTTTTCCTGCTCGATTACCTTGCTGAAGGCGGAAACATCATGGACTTTGGCCACTCAATTGTGGAAGAGGCCTGCGCCCTCTTTGAGCCGGGTGAGTTAGGCGAAGCGATTGCAGAACAATTCCAATGGTACGAGAGCAATTGCTACGGACACTTCACCCAGGAATTCGGCGTCGCGCTATCGCAGAGGCCTGATTTTCATGCGACTGTAATACAGCGTTTGAAGAAAGAACTCTGAAATTAACCCTAGCACCGTATTTGGCCAGACGGTGATTTCGAACCGACCTTTAGCCTTGGCGATATGCTTCATTGCGGACGTTGGTGAATCGCACAGCATCGGTAACTTCGGGCGCGGCACGGACCTTTGTGGAAATGGTCGTGTTTTTGATGGTAAACGCTTGGCTGTTAAACATCCAATTCCTCGACGAAGCGGGCGTTTTCCTGGATGTATTGAAAGCGCAATTCGGGTTTTTTGCCCATCAGGCGTTCGACCAGATCTGAGGTTTCACCGGGTTCGTCCTCGTCGATGGTGACGCGGATCAGTTTGCGGGTTTTGGGGTTCATGGTGGTTTCTTTCAGGTCTTTGGCGTCCATTTCGCCCAAGCCTTTGAACCGTTGCACGTCGATTTTTCCCTTTCCGCCCAGACCTTTTTCGAGCAGCGCGTCTTTGGCGGCGTCATCGGCCACATAAACACGGTGCGCGCCCTGGGTCAGTCGGTAGAGTGGCGGGCAGGCCAGATAGAGGTGGCCGGCGTCGATCATCGGGCGCATTTGGGTGAAGAAGAACGTCATCAAAAGCGAGGCGATGTGGGCGCCGTCGACATCGGCGTCGGTCATGATGATGATCTTGTCATAGCGCAGGTCATCAAGGTTAAAGCGGGTGCCCATGCCAACGCCAAGCGCCTCGCACAGATCCGAGATTTCGGCGTTGGAGCCAAGTTTCGAACTGGCAGCCCCCAGCACGTTCAGGATCTTGCCCTTGAGCGGGAGCAGCGCCTGATTTTCACGGTTGCGCGCGCCTTTGCCCGAGCCTCCGGCGCTGTCGCCCTCGACGATGAACAGCTCGGTTCCGGCGCGGTTTTTCGAGGTGCAATCGGTGAGCTTGCCGGGCAGGCGCAGTTTCTTGGTGGCGGATTTGCGCTGGGTTTCTTTCTCTTGACGACGACGCAGGCGTTCTTCGGCGCGCAGCACCAGAAAATCGAGGATCGCACCGGCGGATTTGGTATCGGCCGCCAGCCAGTTGTCAAAGTGGTCGCGCACGGCGTTTTCCACCAGCTTTTGCGCCTCGGTCGTGGCCAGGCGGTCTTTGGTCTGGCCGACGAATTCAGGCTCGCGGATGAAGCACGACACCAGCGCACAGCCGCCGGTGATCAGGTCGTCACGGGTGATGTTGGCGGCTTTGCGGTTCGAGGTCAGTTCGCCGTAGCCGCGGATGCCTTTGAGGATTGCGGCCCAGAACCCGGCTTCGTGGGTGCCGCCTTCGGGGGTGGGCACGGTGTTACAGTAGGATTGGATGAAGCCGTCGCGCGCCGGGGTCCAGTTGATCGCCCATTCGACCTTGCCGGGGGTGTTGAATTTCTCGCGAAAATCGACGGTGCCGGCAAAAGGTTTTTCGGCGTAGGTGGTGGCGCTGCCCAGGGTTTCGCTGAGGTAATCGGACAGGCCGCCGGGAAAGTGGAAGGTGGCCTCGAGCGGGGTTTCGCCGTCATTGATCGCGGTTTTCCAGCGGATTTCGACGCCCGAGAACAGGTAGGCTTTGGAGCGGATGGATTTGAACAGGCGCGCTGGCTTGAAACGGTGCGCGCCAAAGATCTGGTCGTCGGCGTGGAAGGTCACTGTGGTGCCGCGCCGGTTTGGCGCCGCGCCGATTTCGGCCACAGGGCCCAGCGGCAGACCGCGCGAAAAGCGTTGTTCATAGAGTTTACGGTCGCGCGCGACCTGCACCACCATCGAATCCGACAGCGCGTTGACCACCGACGCCCCCACACCGTGCAGACCGCCAGATGTTTCATAGGCTTTGCCTGAAAATTTACCGCCCGCGTGCAGGGTGCATAAAATCACCTCGAGCGCGGATTTGTCGGGGAATTTTGGGTGCGGGTCGATCGGGATGCCGCGGCCATTGTCGCGGATGGTCAGGGCATAATCGTCGTGCAGCTCCACTTCGATGCGGGTGGCGTGACCGGCCACAGCCTCGTCCATGGAATTGTCGAGCACTTCGGCCACAAGGTGATGCAGCGCGCGTTCGTCGGTGCCGCCGATATACATGCCGGGGCGTTTGCGCACGGGTTCCAGCCCTTCGAGGACTTCGATGCTGTCGGCGTTGTAATCATCGGACGCGGCGGCGGAGAGGAGATCTGACATGGCGCTGCTCTTATTGTTATTGGCTCGGGGTGAGTATGCCAGAGCGGCGGGCGCGGGGGAAGGCGGCATGGTGTCTTGTCAGAGTGCGTTCGGGCGGTCAAATTGGGCGGAGCAGCAAGGAGACGGCAATGTCGTGGATCAAGATCATACCTTACGCGGCGGCGACGGGGCGTTTGAAACAGCTCTATGACCGGGTGACGGGGCCGGATGGCAATGTGGACAATATCATGCTGGCGCACGGGCTTCGGCCCCATTCGATGGAGGGCCACATGGGCATGTACAAGGCGGTGCTGCATCATTCGGGCAATCAGATCCCGAAATGGGTGCTGGAGATGCTGGGCGTCTATGTCAGTGTGCTGAACGGGTGTGACTATTGCGTCGAGCACCATTTTTCCGGGTTGCGCCGGTTGCTGGGGGATGATGCGCGCGCCGATGCGATCCGCCGCGCCTTGGAAACCACGCCGGATGCCGCGCCGGTGAGCGCAGCCCAGATTGCCGCCTTGCACTATGCGCGGCGGTTGACGCAGGCGCCGGCTGAGATGGAAGAGAGCGATGTGGTCGCATTGCGCGATGCGGGGTTTGAGGATGGTGAGGTGTTGGAGATCAACCAGGTCGTCGCCTATTTCAACTATGCCAACCGCACGGTCCTGGGTTTGGGCTGTTCACTGAGCGGCGACGTCTTGGGCCTGAGCCCCAACAACTCAGCCAACCCAGACGACTGGGGACATCGCTAGCCGATCCAGTCGACAATTGCGCGCGCACAGGTTTCGGGCTGCTGATGGAACAGCCAATGGTCGGCGCCCTGAATGGCGACGCGGGTCAGACCGGGCGCGAACTCTTCCAGCCCTGCGGTGGAGTCGGGCAAAAGCGCAGTGTCGCGATCGCCCCACAGCAACAAATGTGGCTGGCGCACGCGCAATTTCTCGAGCGGCAGGTCGGGCATAGGCACGGGCACTCCGGGATCAGCGACCACCAGCGGTGAGGCGCGGTACCAATGCACCATCGTCTTCAGCTTGCCGGGGCGGGCCCACTCGGCGAAGTACTCCGCGCGCTTGGCATCGCTCAGCCAGTCGCTGTCCATCTTGGCCAGAAACAGCTTCTTCATCTTGGCGAAACCCTCTGCTGCCAACCTGTCTTCGGATCCCTCGGCCCGCAGGAAATTGATGTATTGCGAGGCTTCCGATTGCGCGCCACCTGCGGCCATCGCCCGCTGAAACGGCACCGGGTGTACGCCGTTGCCGATGATAAGACGGTCCACAAGATCAGGCTTGAACATCGCCAGCCCGTAGGCAACCGCCGCCCCCCAATCATGGCCCAGCACCGTCACCGGAGCACCCATTTGCGCAATCAATGCGACCATATCACTGACCAGAGCCGATGTGACATAGTTTTCGACCCCGTCAGGCGCCCAGCTTTGCCCATAGCCGCGCTGATCCGGCGCGACACAGTGAAAGCGATGCGCAAGATGCGGCGCCAGGTCAGCCCAAGCCCCCCCATATTCCGGAAACCCATGCAGCATCAGCAACACCGGCAACCCAGGATCCCCCCAACGGCGCAGGAAAAACGGATGCCCGTTCAGGGTCACTGTTTCAGTCAACATCGCGCACCCGTTTCGCCTTCATCTTTCCAAATAAACTCCCCCCGGAGGGTCCCGCAGGCGCCTCCGGAGAGAAATCCCGCTGCTTTACTCGCCCGCAGCCAAAGTCTCAAACACAAGGCCTTGGCCGGTGCGTGGCGCAAAGCCATGCCAATGGGTGTGCGCGTCGGTCTCTTTACCCGCATCATCCAACGCCACCACGCCATCCGCCGCCCGTGGGATCAGATCAAAGAACGCGCTCTTTTCCGCGTCCCCTTTCACATGCATGTCCATAAAGGCGGTCGCAAAATGCTGCGCGATGTTGTTCATCCGATTGGTGTCCCAAACCGCGTCGGCATAGTGCTCAAACGGGGTGAAATCCAAATTGTCCACTTCGGCCCAGCTTTCGGCCGGCGCTGGCATCGGTGCGGCTGCGTTGTGATTGGCGCCCTCAAAGGTCAGCAAATGACGCGTCGTTGCATTTGTGCCCGCAAAGATCTGGCGCATCGCAGCATAGACCGAAACATCATCGGCCCCGCCCGCCATCAACAACAATGGCTTTTCAAGTCCCGCAAGACCATCGGCCCCCCAAAACCCTGCATTCATGCCCCAGGGCCCAATCGCAATAATGGCTTTGACACGCGGATCAACCAACCCCGCCAATGTGTCCGATCCCGCAAGATGCCGGCTCAGTAAACCCTCCGGCGTGCCCCAGCTGTATTCCGTCGAGCCTTGCGTCACGCCTGCGCCGCCAAAAATCAGCGCGCCATACCCGCCCATGGAATAGCCGATCACACCGGTGTTGGAGACATCCACGATGTCACCCAACGGCCCGTCCAAAGCGGCCATCTGATCAATCACAAAACGCTGATCCAGAGGGCGGTTCAACAGTGTCGAGCCAAAAGCGTTCTGATCTGAATAGGTGCTGTCCGTGTGATCGATTGACACTGTCACATAGCCCTTTGAGGCCAGGTTTTCACCCAAATGGCTCATCAAAAACCGATTGCCCGGATAGCCATGGCTGATCACGATCAACGGATAGGTTGCACCACTGGCCGGGGCCGCATCTCGTGCGGCCTGACCCAACAGTTGCACTTCGGTTTTGCCATCACGCAACCGTGCCGTATAGCTGCCGCCGGGTTGGGTGCCATCGGCCGCAGGATACCAAACTTCAACCGTCAACGCGCGATCATAAAGCGGCAAAGCACCGTCTTTTGTGTTCACAATGTCATTCTGACCCGGGTTCACAAATTCCAATGTTTGCACACCAATGGTCATCGGCCCATAAGCGGCCAGTGTCGGCGCGTCCGGGCGCACCCGGTCAATTCGGTTTTCGGCCAAAGCGGGCAGGGCAGTGATCCCGGCGGCAAGGGCAAGAGCGGTGAGAGCGGGGCGCATAAGCAAGTCTCCGGTGCAAGGAATGATACGGAGCCACCCTACAGCCCGCGCCGCGAGGAGCCAGCACAAAATTTGTGCAGACCTGACACGGTGGCGCTCCCGCTTTTCCTCTTGCTCAAAGTATCCCGGAGCGCGAGGCAGAGCCTCGCCAAAACCCCGCTCCCTCACACAAACAAAAAGTCACTCGCAGCAACATCCGCCGCCGCCACGCCGTCCAATGTGATCTGGGTGCGTCCGCCCAGCGTGATCATTGCTGATGTCGTTCCGGTGATGACCACATCCCCAAACGCCAGACCACTGACATGAATAAGGTCCTCGCCTTGGGCAAAATCGGTGATCCGGTCCTGACCTTGCATCACCAACCCGTCAAAGCAGAACACATCCGCACCATTGCCGCCCGTCAGCACATCCGCGCCCAATGCGCCGCTCAACGTGTCATCGCCGTGTTGACCGTTCAAAGTGTCGGCCCCGTTGCCACCGTTCAGAATGTCATTGTCACGCCCGCCAAAAAGACTGTCTTGGCCGCTGTCTCCGCTCAGGGAATCGGCCCCCAAACCGCCATAGATCGTGTCATTGCCGGCGCCGCCCATTGCGGTGTCGTCGCCGTCGTCGCCAAACATCCGGTCCGCGCCGCCATCTCCGGCCATGTCATCGCCCCCGTCACCGCCAGACAAGCGGTCGCGCTGTTGGCCACCATGAATGATGTCATCGCCAATATCGCCGTAAAGATCATCGCGCCCGGTGCCGCCGTCCACTGTGTCATCCCCGGCGCCGCCATAAGCCGTATCGCGCCCGGCGCCACCGTTTAGAATGTCGTTGTCGGCGTGCCCATAAAGCGAATCCCGGCCCGCTTCGCCGTTCAATTCGTCGCTGCCCGCATCGCCGGCCAGAATATCCGCGCCCAGCCCGCCAAACAAAAAGTCGCCGTCATTGCCGCCGCTCAGAAAATCATTGTCGTCAAAGCCATAAAGCCAATCGCGCCCGTCCTCGCCGTAAAGCTGGTCAAACCCCTGATCGCCGCGCAGTGTGTCGCCCCCGGTTCCGCCATAAATCTCGTCATCATCCGCGCCGCCCTCAAGGGTATCAGCGCCGCCAAAGCCGCGCAGCAGATCCTGCCCCGCGCCAGACTGGAACGCATCATCGCCATTGCCACCCTGCATCGTGTCATCACCGCTGGTCCCGGCCAGATCCAAGGCCACCGGATCCAGCAAGCTGTTATTGGCGGCGTGATGCTCAAACAAGACATTGCGCGCGGCCCCCGGCAGAGACGAAATAAACCCAAGCGAGCTGACAAAACTGGCCGCGACCCCGGCAATGTCATAGCCGATGATATGGGACATCGTGTTGATATAGCTGTTGGAATTTTGCCCCTCCAGCGATCCGACAAGCCCGAGGCGATAATCAATATCCTGAGCGGCAAAGACATTGCGCGCATTGCTCAACAGCGACCAGACATTGCCCGGATCCTCGCTTGCGCTGACCAGTTCGGTGAAACCAACCCCGGAGAAGAACGGCACCTCAAAGGGTTTGATCGCCTCCACCTCCCAATCGCCATTGGCAAGCGGCGGGCCGTTCACTTCGATCTCGGTTTCATCGCCATTGTCAAAAATGCCGTCGGGATCAAACACCAGTTGCATATGGCCATATGAGGTGCCCAGCACCTGGCTGACCGCGATCAAAATCCGCGCCATTTCAAAACCTCTCAATAAAATACCTGCGCGCCATTTGCAGCCACAGGCGCGCGCAGGTCCATCAGGCAATCACCTGAAGCTGAGGTCTGTAAAACACATCACATTTGCGGAAAATAATCCTGACAATCGCCCTCGCGGTACACATCGGCCGTGCAACAATGCAGACCACCACCAAAGGCATAAGCATCGCGCAGATCAACCGGAATGACATTCATACCCAGCTTGTCCATTTGCTCCATCTGGTACACTTCCGACGCCTCAACACAGACGGTTTTCGGGTCCAGCACCAGCACATTCATGCTCAGCCAGGTCGAGCAATCACACAAAGGCGGCGGCGTGTTATGCGCCGGCTGGGCGGCATCCACGATCTCCCAATCGTTGCGCTCGAACATCGCGCGCTGTGCGTCGGGCAAACGCCGCTGGGGATTGTTCAAAATCAACCCCGGACGCAGCGGTGTAAACGTCGAATCAATATGGATCGGGTAGGGATCACCGGGGAAATTAACCGTGTGAACCCGGTGATCCGGGAAATGCCGCGCCAGCCATTCGATCCCTTTGAGATTGGTGGTAAACCCATGCTGCACCACCAGATCACGCCCAAAGCGCAGCACATCCGCGGCATCAAACAACGGCTCTTCCTCGGTCGTCACAAAAAACCGGTCGGCGGCCCACTTCAGACGCTTTTCGACACCGATCTTTTCGGACAAGTAATCCGGGTGATAATCCGCATCGGTCAGGCGTGGCTTGGGCGCGGCCTCGTGGCGAAACTTGGGATCATCCTCCCAATATTGCTGCAACAACGGGCGATAGTTCAGATACTCAAACCACCGGCAGCGATAAGACATCGTCGCCTCAAGAATTTCCGAGCCCACCGTCAGCAAAACATCGCGCGGTGGCATACACCCGAACTGACTTTCAGTGTGAAAATCCGGTGTGGTGGCGGGCTTTGAATGATCAATCGAACTTGGCCGATCCACCCGAACACCGCGCCCCTCAAGCAGGGTCGCAAACCCGTCCAACAGCTCGTTGGCCCGGTCGATCGTCTCCTGCGGTCGCCGCCCCCACTGACCGCGCATATCGCTGTCTTCGGGCACTTTGGCGTCCAGCGCGGGCTCCTCGGGCGGGATGTGACAATCATCAGCGCGCCCGACAATAACATGGTGCAGCGGGTCCCATTCGGTCCAGCTGTTGACGACGGTTTTGGGGTGTTGTGTACTCATAACGCCCGTCCTAAATCGATCTCAAACCGGGATCAAGCAAGCCGCCGCAAATGGGTTCGAAAAATCCAGTCCCGCTTTTCCTCTTGCTGAAAATATCCCGGAGCGCGAGGCAGAGCCTCGCAAAAAAACTGCAACGCCAGGCAGAGCCTCGTTAAAACCAATCCGGCGCGCGGCGGGACCTCACCAAGCCCCAATCCTCGCAAAAGTCGGCTCGCCCGCACGCTCTTGCAGGGCGCGCGCCTTGGGCCTAAGGCTCGGGCATGGCGCAACGCATGACATATCCTGGGCACCTTCGTGCCATTTTGGTCCTGGGCTTGCCGTTGATTGGCGGGCATCTGGCGCAATTTGCAATCGGGCTGACGGACACAGTGATGCTGGGCTGGTACGGCGTGCCCGAACTGGCGGCCTCGACCCTGGCGCACAGCTATTTCTTTGTGTTCTTCATGCTGGGATCGGGCTTTGCCTTTGCGGTGATGCCGATGGTGGCGGCCGCGTCGGGCGCAAATGACGACACCCGTATTCGGCGCACCACGCGCATGGGGCTGTGGCTCAGCCTGATCTTTGCCACGGTCGCGATGCCGGCCATGTGGTGGTCGGGCACGCTGTTGGATCTTTTGGGTCAACGCCCCGAGGTCAAGGACCTGACCCAGCAATACCTGCGCGTGGCCGGCTGGGGGCTGTTTCCGGCGCTGTTGGTTATGGTGCTCAAAAGCTATCTGGCCGGGATCGAGCGCACAAAGGTGGTGCTGTGGATCACGCTTTTGGCGGCCTGCACCAATGCGTTGGCCAATTACGCTTTCATCTTTGGCAACTGGGGTGCGCCGGAACTGGGCGTTATGGGCGCCGGGCTGGCCTCGGTTCTGACCCAGCTGGTGTCGCTGATCGCGGTTGTGATTTATGCCGTGCGCGCCTTGCCACAGCACGCCTTATTTCAACGGTTCTGGCGCGCGGATTGGGACATGTTTGCGCAAGTGTTGCGCCTCGGCGTGCCGATTGGTTTGACCTCGCTCAGCGAAGTGACCTTGTTTGCGGCGTCTGCGGTGATGATGGGCTGGCTGGGCACGGTGCCGCTGGCGGCGCATGGCATTGTGGTGACGGTGGCCAGTGCGACGTTCATGGTGCATCTGGGGCTGTCCAATGTGGCCACGGTGCGCTCGGGCAATGCCTATGGGCGCCATGACCGGGCGCATCTGGCGCGCGGAGCGGTTGTGGTGACGTTTCTAAGCCTGGCGTTTTCGCTGATCACGGTGGCGGTGTTCATCGCGGCCCCGATCCCGATCCTGTCGGCCTTTATGGAGCGTGACAATCCCGCGCGGGTCGACATTTTGCAGGTTGGCGTGGTGCTTTTGGCCATGGGCGCGCTGTTTCAGCTGGTCGACGGGATACAGGTGGTGGCGCTGGGGCTGTTGCGTGGGGTGCAGGACACCACGGTGCCAATGATCATGGCGGCGCTGTCTTATTGGGCGATTGGCATGCCGACGTCTTATATTCTTGGCTTTGTTTATGGTTGGGGCGGGGCCGGCGTGTGGATGGGACTGGTGGTGGGGCTGGCCTTTGCGGCGCTGTTCCTGACATGGCGGTTTTTGCGCACGGGGCTTGCAAAAGTGCGCCCAGCTTAGACGCGTTTGGCCCACAAAAAAGGCGCCCTGTTTGCACAAGACGCCTTTCTGAATTGGTCTTTTATCGCCCTTAGGCGGCTTTTTTGCGGCGGCGCAGCGCGGCAATCCCGCCCAGACCGGCCAGCATCAAAGGCAGCGAGGCAGGCAGCGGAACCGCGGCAACACCGCTTTCGTATTTCAGAACCACATTCACGCGCGCATCGGAATTGAACACGTCGACGTTGTTGTTCAGGTTGATGCCGATATCGACCTGACCATCGGCCAGCAGAGCGTCCAGAACCGCGCCGGTCAGCGTGTAGGTGCGCTGGAATTCAACGTCGCGATTGCGCAGGAAGCGGTTGAAGAAGTCAAACGGTCCGCCGACGCCGACGCCCAGGTTGTCGCGGTCAAAGTTGCCCAGTGGTCCGGACGAGAACAGCCCCTCGGCGTCCACAAACAGAGCTTCGTCGCCCGCGCCGTTTCCGGCCAGCGTGTCATTCGCAGTGGTGCCTTCATAATCGCCACGCGCATAGATCGCGAGCGTGCCACCGGTGCCATCTGAGGGGCCAAGGCCAGTGAGCGACAGCATGAAATCTTCGCCATCTACCGTCTGCAATGCATTTGTCGCAACACTAACAGGCGCCGCAAGCGCGGCGGAACTGAAAGCGAAGCAGCTTACGGCTGCGGCCAGCCCAAGTTTCACAATCGTGTTCATCTCTATCTCCAGCAAAAATTCGACCCCCGTCACGGAAGGACCTAGCATTGAATTCGGGCAATCGTGAAGGGATTGCGGCAGAACTCTGTTTTTGCGGCTTTTTTGTTTCCGGACGCGAAATAGTCTTGGTCAAAGCCGTTCATTGATCCGAGGATCGGTTCGAAATGTGGCACGCGGGTGTCGGGCGCAGGGCGCTTTGGTGATTCCTTTCAGCCCTTCATCAGGCGGTCGGCCTTTTTGCGCACCAAAACGCTGCGCAGGTCGTGCATCGCCAGCAACAGCGCGTCTGTCACGTCATCAAGCTGGCCGTCACTGGCTTTGGATTGCACCCAGTGGGTTGTGGTGTTGAGATAATCCACGGCGCGGTGGATATCGTCAAGATCGCGCTGCGCGATCAGGGCGGTGCGCTGGCTCATCCAGGTGGTGATTTCGTCCAGATCGGCGGGGCTGAGCGTGCGATCACCGTGGGGTTTGATCTCGCCGTTGCGGATGTTGACCACCGCGATCTGGTCCATTTCGATGCGGCGCTGGCGGTTTTCGGTGTCCACACGGAACACAAAGGCGCCGTTGTCGCGCACGCGGAAGTAATATTCGGGCAGTTCTGAGGACATAATCGGATTGATATCGTCTTGAGACAGCTGATGAGGGTGTTTAGCAGCCCGCCGCGGACAGGACCAGAGGCGGGCGCAGGTTTCAGCTGAGTGCGGCGCAAAACGCTTGGATGCGCGCGCACGCTTCGGTCAAAGCGGCGTCAGATGTGGCGTAGCTGACGCGGAAATTGGGCGACAGGCCAAAGGCCGAGCCGAACACCACAGCCACGCCGGTGTCTTCCAAAAGCGCGCGCGCAAAGGTTTCATCATCGCTGATCAGCGTGCCTTGGGGCGGGGTTTTGCCGATCAAGCCTTTGATGCTGGGCT
>JBGCDD010000040.1:0-3021 GCA_045105075.1 Sedimentitalea sp.
ATAGGAACGCCTGTTGAGGTTTATGATGGGGAGCGTCGTGTTGGAATGACGCCTGAGAGTGCTTTGGCGCTTGTGAAGTTGGGTCATAGTTGTGTGATTGAGAGCGGCGCGGGCGTTGGGGCTGGGTTTTCGGATGCGGCGTATGAGGCGGCGGGCGTTGAGGTTGTGAAGACGGCGGCGGCGTTGTTCAAGGCGGCGGATGTTGTTGCCAAGGTGCGGCCCCCGTCGGAGGCCGAGATCAAGCGGTTGCGCGCGTCTCAGACGTTGATTTCGTTCTTTTATCCCGGTTCGAACGAAGCTTTGATGAGCCAGGCGGCGGACAAGGGCGCGACCGTGATTGCGATGGACATGGTGCCACGGATTTCGCGGGCCCAGAAGATGGACGCGCTGTCGTCGATGGCCAATATCGCCGGCTACCGCGCGGTGATCGAGGCGGGCAACAATTTCGGGCGGTTTTTCACCGGCCAGGTGACGGCGGCGGGCAAAGTGCCACCGGCCAAGGTGCTGGTTGTGGGCGCGGGCGTTGCTGGCCTGGCGGCGATCGGCACGGCGACCAGTTTGGGCGCGATCACCTATGCGTTTGACGTGCGCCCGGAAGTGGCCGAACAGATCGAATCGATGGGCGCCGAGTTTGTGTTTCTGGAGTTTGACCCGTCTGAGTTGCAGGACGGTGCGGCCACGGGCGGTTATGCGGCGCCGTCGAGCCCGGAATTTCAGGCCAAACAGCTGGCCAAGTTCCGCGAGCTGGCGCCCGACATTGATATTGTGATCACCACGGCGCTTATTCCAAACCGGGATGCACCGATCCTGTGGACCAAGGATATGGTCGAGGCGATGAAGCCCGGCTCGGTGATTATTGATCTGGCGGCCGAGCGTGGCGGCAATTGCGAACTGACCGTGATGGACGAGAAAATCGTTTCTGAAAATGGGGTTACCATTGTTGGCTATACGGATTTTCCATCCCGGATGGCGGCGCAGTCTTCGACGCTTTATGCCACCAACATCCGCCATATGCTGACCGATCTGACGCCGGAAAAAGACGGCGTGATCGTGCATGACATGGAAGATGACGTGATCCGGGGCGCCACGATTGCCTATGAAAAAGCGGTGACCTTCCCGCCGCCGCCGCCCAAAATTGCGGCGATCGCGGCCAAACCACAGGAAAAACCACGCGAAAAGACACCCGAGGAAATCAAAGCCGAGGAGGCCGCGGCGTTCCAGGCGGCGACCAAAAGTCAGGTGACGATCCTGGGTCTTGGCGCGCTGGTGATGCTGGTGATCGGAGCCTTCGCGCCAGCCAGCTTCATGCAGCATTTTATCGTGTTTGCGCTGGCCTGTTTCGTTGGTTTCCAAGTGATCTGGGGCGTGGCGCACAGTTTGCACACGCCGCTGATGGCGGTGACCAACGCGATTTCCGGCATCGTGATTTTGGGCTGTTTGCTCCAGATCGGGTCGGGCAGTGGGCTGGTTGTTGTGCTGTCCTTTGTGGGCGTTCTGATCGCGTCCATCAATATTGTCGGGGGTTTCCTCGTGACACGGCGCATGCTCGCCATGTTCCAAAAGTCTTAAGGAGCGCCCATGTTTAGCATTGGTATCACCTCGGCGGCCTATATCGCCGCGTCGGTTTTGTTCATTTTGTCGCTGGGCGGTCTGAGCAATCAGGAAAGCGCCAAGCGGGCGGTCTGGTACGGCATTGTCGGCATGGCGATTGCGGTTGTGGCCACGGTGTTTGGCCCTGGCGTTTACAACGTTGGGCTGATTTTGGTCGCGATTGCGGCGGGCGGATTTGCCGGCATGTATGTGGCCGGCAAGGTTCAGATGACGGAAATGCCGCAGCTGGTCGCCGCGCTGCACTCGTTCGTGGGGCTGGCGGCGGTGTTCATCGGGTTGAACGCCGACATCATGTTGAGCGCGGTTCAGGAGATGAAGGCCGCCGGCGCGGAAAAGACCGGGCTGACTGGTTTTGGCGAACAGCTGTGGAAGAAAGACGCGGTTGAAATCACCATTCTCAAGGTAGAAGTGGCGTTGGGCATCTTTATTGGTGCGGTCACGTTTACCGGCTCGATCATCGCCTTTGGCAAGCTGGCGGGCAAGGTTGACGGCAAGCCCGTGCAGCTGCCCGGCGGGCACATGCTGAACCTGGGCGCGGCGATTGCCTCGCTGATCTTGTTGATCATGTTCGCCAATGGCGCCGGGATCTGGACCATGGTCGTGATGACGCTGATCGCCGGGTTCATCGGCTATCATTTGATCATGGGCATTGGCGGCGCGGACATGCCGGTGGTTGTGTCCATGCTCAACAGCTATTCCGGGTGGGCCGCGGCGGCGATTGGCTTTACGCTGGGCAACGATCTGTTGATCGTGACCGGCGCGCTGGTCGGGTCCAGCGGCGCGATCCTGTCCTATATCATGTGTAAGGCGATGAATCGCAGCTTTGTCAGCGTGATTTTGGGCGGTTTCGGCGGCACCACGGGCCCGCAGATGGAGGTCGAGGGCGAACAGATCGCGATCGAGGCCGAGGGCGTGGCAACCGCGCTGAACGAAGCGGATTCGGTGATCATCATCCCCGGTTACGGCATGGCGGTGGCGCAGGCCCAGCAAAGCGTAAGCGAGCTGACACGCAAGCTGCGCGCAAAGGGCAAAAACGTGCGTTTTGCGATCCATCCGGTGGCGGGTCGGTTGCCGGGTCATATGAATGTCCTTTTGGCCGAGGCACGCGTGCCCTACGACATCGTCATGGAAATGGACGAAATCAATGAAGATTTCCCCAACACCGACGTGGCCATTGTGATCGGTTCGAACGACATCGTTAACCCTGCCGCCCAGGACGACCCCAACAGCCCAATCGCCGGCATGCCGGTGCTGGAATGCTGGAAAGCCAAACAGGTCTTCGTGTCCAAACGCGGCCAGGGCACCGGCTACTCCGGCATCGAAAACCCCCTGTTCTTCAAAGAAAACACCCGCATGTTCTATGGAGACGCAAAAGCCTCACTCGACAAACTCCTACCCATGATCGAGTGA
>JBGCDD010000041.1:0-68714 GCA_045105075.1 Sedimentitalea sp.
CCGGTGTCAGAACGTGGCTCATAGCGCGCCTGCGATCACGCGTTGCACCAGCGGGTTGAAGCCGATGCGATAGGCCAGTTCGCTTGGGTGTTCGATGTCCCACACCGCCAGATCGGCGCGCAAACCGGGCGCGAGTTGGCCACAATCCTCAAGACCAAGTGCTGTCGCGGCGTGGCGGGTGACGCCGGCCAGCGCCTCTTCGGGGGTCAGGCGGAACAGGGTGCAGCCCATGTTCATCGCCAGCAAAAGCGAGGTGAGCGGGGACGATCCGGGGTTGGCGTCGCTGGCCAAGGCCATGGCAACGCCCGCCTGACGCAGCGCCTCGACCGGGGGCGCCTGGGTTTCGCGCAGGGTGTAAAACGCGCCGGGCAGCAGGACCGCGACGGTGCCGGCCTGCGCCATCGCGGCGATCCCATCGGCGCTGAGGTATTCCAAATGATCGGCCGACAACGCGCCGTATCGGGCGGCCAATGCAGCGCCGCCGCGATCTGACAATTGCTCGGCGTGCAGTTTGACCGGCAAGTCAAGCGCGCGGGCGGCGTCGAAAACCCGGGTGATCTGGGCGGGGGAAAAGGCGATGGATTCGCAAAACCCGTCGACCGCATCGACCAATCCTTCGGCGTGGGCAGCGTGCAAAGCGGGGATGCACACGCGGTCGATATAGGTGTCTGGGTCGGTGTCGACGGGCACCGCATGGGCGCCCAGAAACGATGTGCGCACCCGTACGGGGCGGTGTTTTTCGATGGCGCGGGCGGCGCGTAACATGCGCAATTCGGTGTCTTGGTCCAGCCCATAGCCCGATTTCACCTCGATCACCGACACGCCTTCGGCGATCAAGGCATCGGCGCGGCGCAGCGCGGTTTTCAGTAATGTGGCATCATCAGCAGCGCGCGTTGCGGTCACGGTTGACACGATGCCACCCCCGGCGCGGGCGATGTCGGCGTAGCTGGCCCCTTGCAGGCGCAGCTCGAATTCGCGGGCGCGCTGGCCGCCATGCACCAGATGGGTGTGGCAATCAATCAGCGCCGGGGTGATCAGGTGGCCCTGCATGTTGCGCCGCTCAAAGCTTTGAAATTCATCGGGAATATCTTTGCGGGCACCAACCCAGGCGATTTTGCCACCGCGCAGCGCAAGCGCGCCGTCATCGATCAAACCATAGGGGGTATCTGGCGCAAGGGTGGCCAAACGGGCGTGGGTCAGCAGCAAATCGGGAGCAGTCATGGTGGATTTCAGACCTTGGGTTGATGCCTGAACGCTACGCAGATAAGGTTATTATGTCCAGACATAATGGAGAACGATGTGAGCCTATTTGCCAAAACCGCGCGCTTGCCTGACGGATGGGCTCAAAATGTGCGCATCCGCCTTGAGGCCGGGCAGATCACGCACATCAGCCCCAACGCCGAGGCGGCGCCGGACGATGTCCGCGTTGATGCGCTGGTGCCGGCGCTGTGCAATCTGCATTCTCACACGTTCCAGCGCGCGATGGCGGGACGCACCGAAACGCGGCGCGCCGGGCGCGACAGTTTTTGGACCTGGCGTGATCTGATGTACCGCTTTCTGGACCATCTGAGCCCCGATCACATCGAGGCGATTGCAACGCTGGCTTTTATGGAAATGCTGGAATCCGGCTTTGGTGCGGTGGGCGAATTTCACTATGTGCATCATCAACCGGGCGGTGTGCCGTACGGCGATCTGGGCGAACTGTCCCAGCGGATCTTCAACGCGGCCGCCAAAACCGGGATTGGATTGACCCATCTGCCGGTGATGTATCGCTATGGCGGGCTGGATCAGCGCGCGCTGGAGGGCGGACAACAGCGTTTTGGCAATGATCCCGACCGTTTTGAGGCGCTTTTTGCGGCCTGTCAGAGTGGGATTGCGCATCTGCCGGCGGATACGACTCTGGGCGTGGCGCCGCATTCACTGCGGGCTGTGTCGGCCGCTGATCTGGCGCGGTTGACGGAGCGTTTTGACAGCTGTCCGATCCACATTCACATCGCCGAACAGACCAAAGAGGTGGATGACGTGCACGCGGCGTTGGGTGCGCGACCGGTGGAATGGCTGCTGGATCATGCGGCGGTGGATGCGCGGTGGTGTTTGATCCACGCCACCCATCTGAGCGAGGCGGAAACCCGCGCCATGGCCAAAAGTGGCGCCGTGGCAGGGCTTTGCCCGGTGACCGAGGCCAATCTGGGCGACGGGATTTTCAACGCGACAGGCCATTTGGCGGCGGGCGGCAAGTTTGGCGTGGGCACGGACAGCAACGTTTGCATTTCTGCCACCGACGAATTGCGCGCGTTGGAATATTCGCAACGACTGCGCGATCGCGCGCGCAATGTTGTGGCCTCGCCCGACACCAGCACCGGGGCGCAGCTTTATCTGGGGGCGGCTTTGGGGGGCGCGCAGGCGCTTGGGCGCGCGTCGGGGGCGCTGCGGGTTGGGGATTGGGCTGACATGGTTGGCCTGGATGGCAGCGCGGTGACGCTGGCGGGGTTGAGCGGTGATCAGCTACTGGATGGGGTGTGTTTTGCTGCGCGCGGCGGTGAGATTTCGGATGTCTGGAGCGCCGGGCGGCATGTGGTGCAAGGTGGGCGCCACATCGCGCGCGAGCAGATCGAGGCCGGGTATCGCACCGCCCTGAGCGATTTGATGGCGCGGGTATGAGCCCTGCGCCAAAGGCCAGTTACCACGCGATCAAGGCCGAGGTTCTGGAGCGGATCCGGTCGCAAGTTTGGCCCCCCGGTGCGATGTTGCCCGGTGATGTGGTGCTGGCGCGCGAATTTGGGTGTGCGCGGTCGACCCTGACGCGGGCGATGCAGGAACTGGCCCATGACGGCATTCTGGAACGCAAACGCAAGGCGGGAACGCGGGTGCGCCCGACGCCGGAACGCCATGCCCGGCTGAGCATTCCACTGGTGCGCGACGAGGTAACGGCGTCGGGCGCGCAGTACAGTTATCAGTTGTTGCGCAGCACTTTGCGTGCGGCTCCGGCCTGGCTGAGCACACGGTTGGACATCGCGCCGGGCACTCAGATGTTGTTTCTGGAATGTCTGCACAGCGGCGATGCCACGCCGTTTCAATACGAGCAACGCTGGATCAATCTGAACGCTGTGGCCGCGCAGGAGGTGGATTTTACGCAGATCAGCCCAAACGCGTGGCTGGTGGCGCATATGCCGCTGAGCAATGCCGAACTGGTGTTTTCCGCCGCGCCCGCCAACGACGATGTGGCGGGCCATCTCGACGTGCCCCTTGGCTCGCCGGTGTTTGTAAAAGAGCGCGTGACCTGGTTTGACGGCGCGCCCCTGACCCACACGCGGATGTTTTATCACGCCGGGTATTGCGTGGTCTCACAAATCTAGACGTGGCGGCGACTGGGCTCAGAATCGATGGTTTTTTAGTCGAATTTTAGGCGGCGTCGCGTTTACCAATTGGCAACACTGGCTGGGCGTCGCGCTTGATTGTTGCGTGTTTTTTAAGGTTTGGGCCGACATTGCCACAATTCAAGCCCCATTGCGCCGCAAAAGTTGACGAATTCCAAACTAGCTTTTGAACACAGCGCCAGAACGGCCTGCTGACCCCCGGAAAAAACCCTGACCCTTTTGACTGGATGCCCGGCATGACCCGTTTTGGTACATTTGCTTCGTTGTGGAGCGCAGCTTTGCTGTGCACTGCGCCCCTGACTTCTCTCGCTTCTAATCGTGCGCCTGCGACGATCCATGTGCTGTGCAACACCGATGGTGAGCCGCCGATTTGTGAGGCTTTGGTCAAGGCCATTGCCACCGCGCACCCGCAGCGCACGGTTGTGTTGCAAGACCGCAAAGCGCCGGTGCCGGATCAGTTGAACATCGCCTATGTGGCGGAAAAAAGCACCAATGATGTGGTGTCGGGGCATTTGATTTGGGTCGATCCCAAGGGCCAGCGCGGCACCGGCCCCACCATCACGCTGAGTGTCATGGACGCGCGGATGAACCGCTATATGCTGGGTGCTTTTGCCTCGCAGATGCTGCGCCATAGCGGCCTGCCGATCTGACCCAAAACCCAGCCTAACACCCTGTAAAGGTTTCCTATTATGTGTTTATTGTGCCAATCTCTTGACCCGTCGATCAAAACGTATGACAGCCATGGGCTGAACAATCTGAACACCGGGACGGGCAGTTCGAACATCGATGTTTCGGCGTCCAAACCGACCTACAGCTATGATGACATCGCCGATTATCTGACCGAGGGGTTCTGGGAAGATCGCGGCGGGGCGATGCGGTCGTATGATGTTGAGGTCGGCGGCACGATCACGGTGAACCTGAACGCGCTGACCGCCAATGGGCGCGACACGGCTTTGCAGGCGCTGGATGCGTGGACCGCCGTCAGCGGGTTGCAATTTGAACAGGCCAGCAACGCGCAGATCACCTTTGATGACAACCAGTCGGGCGCTTACGCAAGCTCGTCCACGATTGGCAACACGATCATCAGCACAAACATCAATGTGGCGACCAGCTGGGCCAATTACGGCGATTATTACCTGCAAACCTACATCCACGAGGTCGGCCATGCGCTGGGTCTGGGCCATTCGGGCAATTACAATGGCAGCGCCGATTACGGGCGCGATTCAGACTTTGCCAATGACAGCTGGCAGACCACGATCATGTCGTATTTTGATCAGAACGAGAACCCGAACACGGATGCCAGCCGGGTGTTTCTGGCCACGGCGCAGCTGGGTGATATCGCAGCGATTCAAAAGCTTTATGGCACGCCGACCAATGTGGAAACCGGTGATACGGTGTACGGCGACAATGAAACCACCGGGCGGTTTGGCATGGATCTGTCGGGCCAGTACGGGGTTGCGATTGTCGACAGCGCGGGCACGGATCTGATTGATCTGAGCTCGAGCGGGTCGAACCAGCGACTGGATCTGGGCGCCGAGACCTATTCGGATATCAACGGGCGGGTCGGCAACTTTTCCATCGGGCGCAACACCGTGATCGAAAATGCCAGCACCGGCGCGGGCGCGGATTTCATCATTGGCAATGACGCCGACAACGCGCTGTCTTCGGGCGCGGGAGACGATGAAATTCAGGCGCTTGGCGGCAATGACGTGCTGATCGGCGGCGCCGGGGCCGACATTCTGAGCGGCGGATCAGGCGGCGACCGGTTTGTGTATCTGTCGGTGGGCGACGCGGGCGACACGATTACCGATTTTGATCTGGCTGCGGGCGACCGCATCGATGTCAGCAACCTGTTGGTGGCGATTGATTATCGCGGCGATGACGCGGTGGGCGACGGGCATTTCGCGCTTGAGGCGGGCACCGGCGGGTCCTACCTGCTGTTTGATGGCGACGGGAATGGCGGGGTTGCAGGCACCCGGTTGGCGTTTTTGACGGGCCTGGCCGCCGACACCGATGTGGCCACCATGATCGACACGACAGGCACACCGCCGCCGCCACAGCCGGGATCGCCCGACACGATCTATGTGTTTGACAACTCGTTCACTGATGGCTGGACTGCCGAGCGCGGCGCGCTGGAAGACACCGATGGCGGCATCGACACGCTGGATCTGAGCAGCGTGACCGTCGCGTCGAGCATCAACCTGACCGATGGCGTGCGCGGCAAGATCGGCAACAAGGCGCTGACAATTTCAGACGGCACTGTGATCGAAAACCTGATCCTGGGCAGTCATTCCGACAAGGGCTATGGCAACGAGTCCAACAACGATATGGCCGGCAATGACGGCAATGACCGTCTTTATGGCCGCGCCGGGGATGATGCGCTGGACGGAGCCGAAGGGCGCGATTCTCTCTATGGAGATGAGGGCAATGACACCATGAGCGGTGGGCTCGACAATGACCGTATGTATGGCGGCACCGGCAATGACATCATGTCTGGCGGCGACGGGGCCGACTATCTGAAAGGCGAAGACGGCGATGATGTGATGACCGGCGGCGACGGGCGCGACAAGCTTTATGGCAATGACGGCGACGATGATCTGACCGGCGGCGGCGACGACGATTACATCAAGGGTGACGACGGCAATGACCGGCTGGACGGCGGCGACGGGCGTGACAAACTGTATGGCAACGACGGCAATGATGTGCTGATCGGAGGTGGCGCGGCGGATTACCTCAAAGGCGATGACGGCGACGACATGCTGGATGGCGGCGGCGACAAGGACAAGCTGTATGGCGGCAAGGGCAATGACACCATGACCGCCGGCGAGGGCGACGATTACATCAAAGGCGACAAGGGTGATGATGTGGCCGAGGGCGGCGCAGGCAAAGACAAAATCTATGGCGATGATGGCAATGACATCCTGTCCGGAGACGCAGGCGAGGATTACATCAAGGGTGGCAACGGCAACGACATCATCCATGGCGGCGACGACGACGACAAGATTTATGCGGATCGCGGCGATGATTACGTTTTGGCTGGAAATGGCGACGACTACGTCAAAGGTGGCAGTGACAATGATCATCTGCGTGGCGGCGACGGTATCGACAAGCTGTATGGTGACGGCGGCGATGATATGATTTTCGGCGGCAATGGCGATGATTACATCAGCGGCGGCAGCAGCGATGATCACCTGAGCGGTGACGCGGGCAATGACAAACTGCTTGCATCTTCGGGCAACGACACCCTGTTGGGCGGCGCTGGCGAGGACTCGCTGGACGGCAGTTCCGGTCTTGATCGGCTGGATGGCGGCGCCGGGATCGATGTGCTCAAGGGCGGGTCGAGCGCGGATGTCTTTGTGTTCAGCGCCGTGGCGGATCTGGGCGACACGATCAGTGATTTCTCGCTGCGCGGTGGCGACAAGATCGAGATGAGCGGCGTGCTGGACGAGCTTGGCACCACGCTGGAGGCCGCGCTGGCGGATGGCAGTTTGTATCTGCGTGCCGATGGGCGATATGCGTCGCTGAGTTATCAGGATCAGGCGGGCACCGAGATCGACATCGCCTATATGAACCGGATCAAGGCCGACAGCGAGCTGACGCAGGACTGGTTCGAGCTGGCGCTTTGACCCAAAGACGCGCGCGGGGAATTGCCAACCGCGCGCGTGACCGGGAATAGGTCTTTCAATCGATGAAAAATGCACGCTATGGTAGATTTGTATTTTATCAGTCAATTGAAGGCGCATGCAGCGCCCGTGGAAGGAGTTTATGCCTGACACATCTGATCCAAACGGTGGCCTAAGCGCCAAACAACTCGCTTTTCTCAGCGCGTTTCTGGGCGTGGAACCAACTGCAGCGGCCCCGGTGCCGGCTGTTCTTGGGCTGTGGATGGGCGCCAAACAGACCACGGGTGACCAGCTGAACGAGCTGCAAAATCATCTGAAAAACAGCGGCTTGGGCTTGTTCGAACGGATCGCCGACAAAGGGCTGCACGGGATCACATCGGGCCAGCTGACGGCGATGCAGGTGGCGCTGAGCGAGCTTGATAAATCCAACGGTGCCGCCGGCGCGGTGCGCAAGGCGCGCACAGCCATTGCCGATATGCGGGCGTTTTTAACCACCAACGAGGTGCTGGCGATTCTGGAGCGCAACCCGTTTGACATCCCCGTCAGCATCCGCGCCACGCTGGGCAACGCGTTGGGCGAGATCGAAAAACAGCTGCCCAAAGACAGCGGGGCATGATCACGGATGACGGGTAAAGGCAAGAAAGGGCGGTGGACCAGGCTTGAGATCGAATGGGGTCAGGATCTGGCCAAAGCGATAGGCACGGACCCCAGTTTTGATGCCGACGATGCGCCGGAGGTTGACTTTGACGACGAAGTCGCCGGGATCCTCGAGAAATACTGGCTGGGCCCATTTGCCGGTGCTTTCAATCTGGCGCTGCTGGCTCCCGGGTCGCATCCCAATGATTTTGACAAGATCCTGAAGGATGTCGACCAGCTGCGCGACGATATCGGGAAGATGAGCAATCACAGCATGCAGCAGGCGTTGAATGGCGCGCTGCCGATCGACTTTGATGCCCAAGTGAGCGACGTGGTGGTCAGGGTTGGCGAACGCACGGCCAAAGCCGAAAGCCTGCGGGCCAAGTTGTTGGAACGTGCAGCGCCAGAAGACGCAAATCCAGAGCAACCCAAATTGAGCGAGGCCCGCGACAAGGGTATCAACGCGCTGTCAAATGTGCCGCTGTCGAACGGGCATCTGGAACTGGCAGAAGCGGCATTGGTTGCGCTGGACACTGAAATCAAGTCGATCCGGGCTGCGCTGGATGTTTTGAAATTGGCGATGGCTGATATCAAAAACCGCCGCGACCTTGTGACGGAGCGCGGTTATTTGAAGGATCAGATCGACGATCTGACCGAAGCGCAGGACAAACTTGCCGCGTTTTTCAAGCCTCCGATCTATGAGGCCCAACCGGATGCGGCGCTCAAAGCCTTGGAAGCGTTGGAAGATCTGGCCAAGACCGTTGCAGCCGATATTGCGGGCTACGGCGATGTCGCTGGGATCGATGCGATGTGCGTGACCTTTGGTGTCAAACCCGACACATTCGCCGATATCGAGGCCAAGTTCGGCAGCCGAAAGGACATGATTGCGCTGGCCACGGCGTTTCCGGGCGGCAAATTGAAGGACATCCAAGCGGGTTTTGGAACCGACGGTTTGGTTGCTGCGGTTGCGGCCTTTGGCACGGCGGATGCGCTGGCCAAGGCGGCGGCGGCCTTTGGTTCGGGCGATGATCTGGCCAAAGCGGCGACGGCATTTGGGTCTGCGGCGGTGCTGGCCAAGGCAACACAAGACTTTGGTTCGGCTGATGCTTTTGCCAAAGCGGCGACCGCCGTGGGCGGAATGAAGTCCATGGTCGGGCTGTGCACCAAGGGCGGCATGGACGCTGGCAAAGCCAAGACCTTGATCGACAATATGGGCGCGCCGCTGGTGGGCGCGGTGATGGCGGGCGGCGATGATCCGGCCAAAATGATCGCGCTGAGTGATGCGTTCAAAGGTGATTTCGCGGCGTTCAAGGCCATGAGCAAGGACGCGGGGTTTGCTGGCAAGCCCAAGGCGCTGGCGGCGGTGTTCACCAAGGGCTGCGCCGGCAAACCGGCGGATTTTGTCACGTTTTGCACCGATATGGACACGCCCGAAGCGCACAAGGATCTGGCCGATTTGCTGGGCGCTGGCGGCTTGGGCGATGCGCCAGATGCCTTTGGCGCGCTGATCGCCGGGGGCTGTGGCGGTGCGGCGGACGGGTTGAAGAAAATCGGCGTGGCGTTCAAGTCAAAAGAGGCAAAGGACGGCCTTAAGGATCTGCTGTCCAAGGGCGGTTTGGCCGGTCAAAAGGGCGGTGACGGCGATATCAACGACACCACGCTGTCGATGTTGTTTGAACATGGCGCAGGGCCGATGCCGGGGGGACAGGATGCGGCGACCTACCGGGCCACTGCGCTGGCGGAGCTGGCCAAAAACATCGGCGAAGATGGCTGCAAGCGGCTGAAAACCACACTGGCCAAGGGCGGTTTGGGCGCCGATCCGGAGGTGTTTGGGCATCTGGTGGGGGTGGGCTGCAAGGGCGATCCGGCGACCAAGCTGAACGCGCTGACCACGGAACTGGCCAAGGGCACCAACCAGAAAAAGCTGAAGGATATGCTGCAAGACGGCGGCTTTGGCAGCACGGACGCAGGCGGCGTTGCCACCAACACCAAAACCAACTGTCTGGGCAAGCTGCTGGACACCGGATGTGACGGCAAGCCCGCCGAGTTGACCAAATTGCTGAGCGCGCTTGGGCCGGGCGATATGACCAATATGAAGGGGCTGATGACCACCGGGGATCTGGGCAAACACCCCGATGTGCTGGCCAATATGTACAAACACGGCTGCATCACCGCGCCCGGCGGGGCCGATGACGGCATCAAGAATCCCACGGTTTTGAAGACCATGATGACCAGCTTTAACTCAGGCGGCGGCACGCCGGCGCAGTTTCAGGATCTGTTGGTCAATGGCGGCTTTACCGCCGTCGGCAAAGAAGAGCGTTTGGGCAGCGTGATGCGCTATGCTTTCACCCCCAAGGCTCCAAATTCGCCGCAAAACGGCAATGGGCTGAAACAGATGCAAGGCTCGTTCAGCGGGCATATGGGCGATTTGGCCACGATGATGAACGCAATGGAAACCGCCAGCCCGGATGTGCTTGAGCCGCGCGCGATCGGCTCTGGGAACCAACCGGGCAAAGGGCTGCAAAACATTGTCACATCGCCGCGCCAGAACAACAGTGCGGCCAACCTTTATGCGCAGGTCTATCTTCCGCTGAAGCAGTGCGCGACCGCCAGTGGTGGAGCAGGCAACCATATGAACTGCGATCAGTTGCTGCAAACGGCGGCGTCTTTTGAACACTCAACCGCGCCGACCCCGGATGTGAATGTGGGCGGTGGTGCCAACCGAAAAACTCTGCGCATGGACCATGTGGTGGAACGACACACGCGCGAGCATGGCATTCTGTCAAACGCGCCAGGAGGGGCAAGCTCCTGTACCACGCTCTATCCCAAAGGCATCACACAGACCGAGATTGCCCGGATGGTTGGCGAGGCGATTACAAACGTCAACCCGAACACGCCCCATGCCAATCAGCCAAACCGGCACGGTGGCGCCGCGAAACGCAACCCTCCGCGAGACCGTCATGACCTGATGTACACGCCGCCCAGCCATCACCCCTATCGCCCCGCAAACTATTTTTCGAAATATCGTGGGGTGACCGATGCGTCCGGTTATACCAACCGGATCGGATATGCCCGCAAAGGCGGGACCAACGACGTCAAGATCACGCAGTTTTTTCCAGAAGGACCTTTTCCGCCCTTGGTGAAGGTCACAAATCGCGACATGACTGCTTTGCGCACGGCTCTGAGATAGTGAAAAGGGGGTTGGACCCATGACAGATGCCACAGTGACAGTAGAGCTGAGCTTTGCGATCCCACCCTATGAACAGCTGCCCGAAACCGATGTGGCCGCGCGTGTCAAAAGCGCGCCAGACGCGTTTGCCGACATTTATGAGCAGGAATGTCAGGTCACTGTGAGGTGCGGTGACATGGAATTGGTGTTGGGCGACACCATGCTGAACCTGGTTCCTCAAATCCTGTTGACCACGGTTTCCGAGATTATGCAGGGCGGCACTTTCAGCATCGAAATGTTTGCCTCGGATGAAGAGGTGACGCTGGTGCGCGAGGGAGGCACGCTGAAAGCATCCGGGGAATATGCTCCGGAAGTGGTTTTTCCGCTGAACCCAACGTTAATGGCCCTGGTTGCAGCAGGCGAGCGGTTTGTTGATCTGCTGTCGGTGATCTGGCCAGAGGCAGAGGAAGAGGTCGTTGCAGACCTGCGCACCTATCGCGACGAAATCCGGGCGTTTGTGCCTGACTGAAGCGCGCCCAGGACACAAAAAAGGCCCCGGCGCAGTGACCGGGGCCTTTTTTCGTTGTGGGTGCTTTATTCCGCTGGTGTTGCCACGGGCGCCAGGGTCGGCACGCCGGCGGCTTCACGCCGACCGTCGTTCCAGATCGCCTTGATCAGCGCAAAACACATCAGCACCATCACCAGTGAGAACGGCAAAGCTCCGATCACCATGGCGGTTTGGATCGCCGAGGTGCCGCCTGAGATCAGCAAACCGGCCACCACCAGACCCAGGGCTGCGCCCCAGAACAGGATGTGGGGGCGCGCTTTGGGGCCTTCGTCGCCAGCGGCGTTGATGGTGTTCACGATCAACACGGCCGAGTCCGCCGAGGTGACAAGGAACGTCATCAGCAAGACCACGATCAACAGCGCCATACCCCAGGCCAGAGCGTCAGCGATGGGGGAGAGCATGAATTCGGTCATGGCAAAGATCTTGTCGCCATTGGCCGCATTCAGGATCACGCCGTCAGCGCCTCCGTTCAGTTCCAGATCGATGGCGGTGCCACCGGCCCATGCGAACCAGACAAAGCACATCAGCGACGGCACGATCATCGCGCCCAGCACGAATTCACGGATGGTGCGCCCGCGCGAGATACGCGCCAGGAACAGACCCACGAACGGTGCAAATGCGATCCACCATGCCCAGTAGAACACAGGCCACCAGCCCTGCCACTGCGCCAGTTTGAACGCTTCGGATCCGTCAACACCGTCGGAGGCATAGACGTTGAAGCTGAGCCACGGCAGGGACACCAGATAGTCCCAGATGCCGACAAAGAAGGCTGTTGCGCCAAAGAACGTCGCGCCAAAGATGATGAAGAAGCCCAGAAGGACAATCGACAACACCATGTTGATGTTGGACAGCCATTTGATGCCTTTGCCAACGCCCGACAGCGCCGACAGGGTCGACGCGCCCATGATCACCAGCAAGGCGACGATGATGCCCATGGTTGTGGCGGTGCCGTCTTCGAGGGCGAGCCCTGCGATGCCGATCCGGCTGAGGCCAGCGACGAACTGTTCCACACCAAAGCCCAGCGTTTGCGCCACGCCCAGAATGGTGGCCACCACGGCGACGATGTCAATGATATGACCCAGAGGGCCCGACAGCGATTTGCCAAACAGCGGCGTCAGCGACGAGCGGATCGTCAGCGGCAAGCCGCGACGGTAGCTGAAGAAGGCCAGCGCCAGTCCGGCGACCGCGTAACAGGCCCACGCGCCCAGACCCCAGTGCAGGAAGGACCAGACATAAGCCTCGCGCACGTTGTCGGCACCCAGCGCGGTGTTCACGCCCTGGATCACCGCAGGGTTGTTTTTGAAATGCGCCACCGGTTCGGCCACCGCCCAGGTCAGCATGCCAACACCGATACCGGCGCCGAACATCATTGAAAACCATGAGAAGTTTGAGAATTCCGGTTTTTCACCGTCCTGACCCAAATTCAGTTTGCCAGCGGTGGGCCAAATCGCCAATCCGAGGCAAACAATCACGAAAAACGCCACTGACCAGATGTACCAAGCCGCGAAATTCGCAAGAATCACACTGTTGAGATCGCCCAGCACTTTGCCCGACTGAAGCGGCCAGAAGATGCACCACACCACCAGCACGCTGATGATTATTTTACTGACAACAGTCACATTTAGACTGAATCCCCGATAAAAACCAACTTCGGCGGTTTTGATCGGTAGATCTGTTAAGGGGGGTTTTGGTGCCATTTTTGTCTCCTCGCTGTTCATTTTTCAGTGTTTTTAAGCGTTTTTTAACAAAGCCTATGCATCGGGGTCGCGTCGCACAAGCACCTTGATCGTGCAAAACGCCTTGGGGTCAAGTGTACTGGGCCTGTGTGGTTTGATAAGGCGCAACGTTTCTGTGTATGGTTGCAGAAAACGGAAACCTAGGTTTGGCAAAACGCGCGCTTCTCAAAAGCCTTTCAGATGTCGATCTGCGACTGGTGCGCATTTTTGTGACGGTCACGGAATGCGGCGGCTTTGCTGCGTCCGAGCTGGAACTGAACATTGGACGGTCCACCATTTCCAAACACATCAGCGACCTGGAGATGCGGCTGGGGCTGACCTTGTGCCATCGTGGGCCGGCGGGGTTTTCGCTGACCTCGGAAGGGGCGCAGGTGCTGGAGGCGGCGCGGCGGTTGCTGGCCTCGATTGATGGGTTTCAAAGCGATGTTGATGATATTCACCGGGCTCTGCGCGGCACGTTTCGCCTGGGCATTTTTGATCAATCCAGCACCAATCCGGCAGCCCATATTGACCGCGCGATTGCCCGGTTCGACCAATTGGCGCCCGATGTTGCGCTTGAGATTGCGCTGCATTCGCCCAACGTGCTGGAGGCCAAAGTGCTGGAGGGCACGCTGGATCTTGCGGTTGTGCCGATCCACCGCCAGTCTGTTTCGCTGCGTTATGATCCGCTCTATGTCGAACAGATGACGCTGTATTGCGGCCGTGGGCATGTGCTGTTTGGCGCAGAAGCAGCGGCGGATCTGAACGGGCACAAATACGCGGGTTTTGCGTTCAATTCACCCAATATGATGGCGGGGCGTGACCTGGGGCTGCGCCGTGCGGCGCGGGTTGAGGAAGAAGAAGCGCTTTTGCTGCTGATCCAGTCGGGCCGGTATCTGGGCTATCTGGCGGATCACGTGGCCGCCGGTTTGCTGGCGCAAAATCAGGTGCAGGCGGTGGCACCCGATGTGACCAGCTATGCCAGCCATTTTGCCGCGATCACCCGCAAACAGCCCGAACCCGGGCGCAAGACGCAGAGCTTCCTGTCGTGCCTGCGCGTCGCGCACGAGGTCTGAGGACGGGGTCTAAGCGCGGGGTCTGCGCAAAAAACAGCCATGCTGCGGGTGCAAAACGGATTGGATCGCGCCGCCAACTAGAGTGTTGAAATGACAGCCGGAACCGCAATGTTGCAGATGCAGAAACAATCTTCTGTATACCGTTGTATTCCGTTAACCCATTAAAAACACTTGATTTTTTTAGATCTGACGTCATGTTGAACGACATGAAAGACACACCTGATACGCGCGAGATTGACCTGTCTGACTGGATTGGTCGTCATGATACCAGCCTTGGGTGCGTCAGCGCCGAACAGGCCGCGATGGTGCATGCCACCTTGTCCGCGCCCGGCGCCGCGCCGCAAACCGGCGATGCGTTGCCCGCGCTGTGGCACTGGTGCGGGTTTGCGCCTGCGGTGGGCATGGAGGATCTGGGGCCAGATGGGCATCCGCGCGCGGCCGGGATCATGCCGCCGATCCCGCTGGAACGGCGCATGTGGGCCAGTGGAGCGCTGACTTTTCATGCCCCGCTGCATGTTGGAGAGGTGCTGTCGCGACGCTCGACCGTCAGCGATATCGTGCAAAAACAGGGTGGTGCGATGTATTTCGTCACGCTCACCCATGAGATCAGTGGCGCGCATGGGCTGGCGATCTGCGAGCGTCAAAACATTGTTTACCTGCGCATTCCCGACACTTTCGTGCCGCCGCGCAAGCTGGCCGCGCCCACCGAACCGACCATCGCCGAGCTGGTTCCGGTCAATCAGGCGCTGCTGTTTCGCTATTCCGCGATCACGTTCAACGCCCATCGCATCCACTATGACATGCCCTACGCCAGCGAAGTTGAACGCTATCCTGGGCTGGTGGTGCATGGGCCAATGCAGGCCACGTTGCTGATGCAAATGGCCACGCAGGCAAAAGGGCGCGCGCCCGATAGCTTTGAATTTCGCGCCGTTCATCCAATGTTTCACTTCGACGATCTGCGCCTTTTGGCAACTCCGGGCGAGGACGGCGCGTTGGCGCTGTGCACCGCGTCACCGGATGGCCACCAAGGGTTGCAAGCCACCGCCAAATGGGAGGAACCCACATCATGAGCACTGTATTGCAAGGTATGCGCGTTGTTGAGGGGTCGGCCTTTGTGGCCGTGCCGTTGGCCGGGATGACCCTGGCGCAAATGGGTGCAGATGTGATCCGGTTTGACCGGATTGGTGGCGGGCTCGATGCAAATCGCCTTCCGGTTGCGCCGTCAGGTCAGTCGCTGTTTTGGGCCGGTTTGAACAAGGGCAAACGCTCGATCGCGGTGGATATGAAAAGCCCGCGCGGCAAGGAATTGGTGACCCAGATCATCACGGCGCCCGGCGAGGATGCGGGCCTGTTTCTGACCAATCTTCGGGTGCGCGGTTGGATGGATCACCCTACGCTGAGCCAATTCCGCAAAGATCTGATCATGGTCACACTGACCGGTGATCGCCATGGTCGCCCGCAGGTGGATTACACGGTGAACCCGGCGCTTGGCATTCCCGATATCACCGGGCCTGTGGGCCACGCCGATCCTGTGGCCAGCGCCCTGCCCGCCTGGGATTGCATCGCCGGCAACATGGTTGTCACAGCACTTTTGGCGGCCGAACGGCACCGTTTGCGCACCGGCGAAGGCCAGGATGTGGAACTGGCGCTGAAAGATGTGGCGGCGGCCATGCTGGGCCATCTGGGCATGATCGGCGACACAGTGGTGAACAGCCGCAAACGCGAGAAATGCGGCAATGCGCTTTATGGTGCATACGGGCAGGATTTTGTCTGTGGCGACGGCGAGCGGGTGATGGTGATTGGGCTGACCGAACGGCAATGGGCCGGGCTGGTCAAGGTCACAGGCACGCGCGATCAGATGGACGCGCTGGCGCGGCGCAAGGGCGTGAACCTTGATTATGAAGGCACCCGTTGGGAGCTGCGCGATGAGATCACCGCGATCTTGAAGCCATGGTTTGCGGCCCGTGCGGTCAGCGATTTTGAAGACACGTTTACCAAGTCGGGCCTGACCTGGTCGCGGTTCCGCACCTTGCAGGACGCGCTGGTGCATGACCCCGACATGGGCACCAAAAACCCGATGTTTGAGACGTTGCACCAGCCCGGATTGGGCAGCTTTCCGGTGCCCGCCTCGCCGGTGAGTTTTTCGCGCGCCGAACGCAAGCCTGCGGCAACTGCGCCGGCTTTGGGGGTGCACACGGAAGAGATTTTGGGCGATGTGGTGGGCCTGCCTGATCGCGAGATCGCCGAGCTGTTTGACACCGGTGTGGTGCAAAGCCCGGCCTTCGCCGCGGCGCAGACCGCCGCCTGACGGGTTTACTTCTGGGCAAATTCTGCGATGCCGGTGGGCGCGACAATTTAGTCTGCGCCCGCTTTCATTTGGGGCCGGGCTTACACCTTAGAAAGGCACGTTTTGGCCGCGTCCACCTCACATGATTTGACCAAAGGGTCGATGGGCGACTTGTTCCGCAAAATCGCCATTCCCGCGGCGTTTGGCATGTTGTTTGCCACGCTTTATAACGTGGTTGATGTGTTTTACGCCGGCTGGCTGTCGACCCAGGCGCAGGCTGCGCTGGCGATCAGTTTTCAGGCGTTTTTTGTGCTGCTGGCGGTGGGCATCGGGCTGGGCTCGGCGATGAGCGCGTTGGTGGGCAACGCCAAAGGGCGCGATGATCCGAGCGAGGTGCGCCATTTCATCACGCAGGGGCTGACGTTCGGGGCGCTGGCGACGGTGGCCGCGATGGCGCTGGGGGTTGTGCTTGGGCCTTGGTTGATCGCTCTGGTGTCGGTGCCCGGCGAATATCGTGACCTTGCAAACGCTTATTTCACCTGGCTTATTTTCGCTTTGCCCGGATTTCTGCTGGCCTATGGCTGCAACGGGATGTTGCAGGCCCATGGCGATACCGTGTCGATGCAACGCGCCATGATGGTGGCATTTTTTGCCAATATCGGGCTGAACCCACTGTTGATGTTTGGCATTGGCGGGATCGGTGGTCTGGGGCTTGATGGCATCGCACTGGCCACCGTGATCAGCCAGACCGGTGTGATGGTGTTTTTGCTGTGGCGGGTGTTGCGTTTGCCCGGGTTAGAGCAGCTGACCCGCGATGAATTCAGGCCCGATCTGACCAGTTTCCGCGCGATTCTGGCGCAGCTTTTGCCCGCCAGTGGCACGATGATGGTTATGTTTGCCTCGGGTTTTGTGGTGCAGTTTGCGCTCAAGGGTTTTGGCGATCATGCGCTGGCGGCCTATGGTGTGGCGCTGCGGATCGAGCAGATTTTGCTGTTGCCGGTGCTGGGCATGACTGGCGCGCTGCTGCCGATTGTGGCGCAGAATTTTGGGGCGTCCGATCACGCGCGGGTGCGCGAGGCTTTGTTTTTCTGCTGGAAAATCGGCTTTCTGGTCACGCTTGTGGCCACCCCTGCGCTTTGGTTTGGCGGTGCTTGGGCGATGTCGCTGTTCACATCGGATCCACAGGTGATCGCCGTGGGGCAGAGTTATCTAAAGGTCGATGGCTTCCTGTTTCCGATCTATATGATGCTGTTTTCGATCAATTCGCTGCTACAGGGATTGAAACAACCGATCTGGACCTTGTGGATCAGCCTCTATCGTCAGGGCTTTGGAATTGCATTTTTCGTTTGGGTTTTCATCGGCTTGGCCGGTTTTGACGTGTGGGGCGTGTGGTTGGGCATCGCGGTGGCAGTAACAAGCGGCTGGGCGATTGCGCTGGTGGTGATGGTGCATGTCACCCGCACCAGCATCGGCGGTTTGCGTCACGCCGTCGCGGGATAGGCCGGGCAGTTTTCAATTTCAGCACGAAAATGGGCGGCAAAATCGCTGCCGGTTCGGATGCTGTCGACAAGGCCCTGAAAGAACACCTGAAGCTTGCGGTGCGCCTTGAGATAGGCAATCGAATTGTGCTGATCCAGCTCGGCAAAAGACAGCAGTTTTACTGACCGCGAGATCGACCGCAGCCGCAAGGCCGAGGCCAGATCGGAGCTGTTTTTGGCGCCGAACACTGTGGCAAGTTGCGGCCCCGGGCGCTGATTGCAATCGCAAAACGGTTCGAACGCAGGCGGGTTTTGGCACAGCGCGACCGGGTCGTCCATGGTGGGATAGCGCCCGCTGATCGACAGGCCAATCCGGGCGTTGAAATGTTGCGCGGCGGCAATCGCAGGCACGCCGCCCATGCTGACACCGGCGGTGCCGATATTGGCATAGCGCGCCACATTGACGATGCGCCCCAACGTGGTGAACATTTGGGTCAGCGAGCGCCCATAACCGGGCAGACCCGCGCGAAAATCATAGCCCGGCGCACGGCGCAGCAGCACGACATCAAGGTTGGGATGATTGAGTTCCGCCAGAATAGTGCAGGCCGCGGCAAACAGGACTCCGTCTCGGCCGGCAAACAAAATCAACAGGTTACGTTCCTTTTGCGGCGGCGAGGCACGGTAGAATGTGACATGCGGGCCGTGGTTCACCACACGGTAACGCTGCGGTTGTTCTTTGGTCAGACGGTGCCACAAAACCGCCCGGCGCGCGACATCACGGGGCACGTCTTGGGGCGCATAACCGGCGCGCATTTTGGCGTAAAGCCGCTTTAGCTCCCACGGCGGCAGCAGGCGGGCGGCGTCACTGAGCAACGCGATCCGCGCGGCATCATCCCGCGCGCCCATGATAAGATCGAGCAGCGCATGATGGGAGATATCCTCGCGTTTGGGCGCCGCCATCCAGTTGAGCGGAGCGTCAGGCATGCGTTTTTGCTCCTTGGCGCGCGTCGATCAAGGCCACAAGGTCTTGCACCGAGGCGACCTGTGCGGTTTCCAGATCGGCGATGTCCAGCTTGAGCCCGGCCTGTGCATCGATCAGCATCAGCAGGGCTTCGATGGAAAAACTATCCAGCGCTCCGGTGTCAAAAATCGGCTCTTCCTGTGTGATTTCGCTGGCATCCACCTGCATCTCTTCGGCGCAAAATTCGAGGATCTCGGGCAGGATTTTGCTGGGCTGGGGCGTGCTGACGGGTTCGGGCGTGGCAAACAGAGGGGCGAATGTTTCAGCCACGCGGGACCGGACGATTTTGCCAACTTCGGTGCGCGGCAGTGCATCAACCACCCGGACATCCGATGGCAATTTATAGCGCGGCAAAGCAGTAGCGATCTGGGTCAGGATCTGGGCACCCGACATCGCCACACCGGGCGCCAGTTCGACGACGGCCACCAAATCTTCGCCCAAACGGGCATGGTTCAAGGCAAAACTACGGGCCGCGACGACGCCGGGAAGGGATTGGATGGCGCCGTCGGGTTCGGACAAAAACACCGACAATCCGCCGCGTTTGATCATTTCCTTTTGCCGGCCAATGATGCGAATGAAGCCATCAGCGTCGATTTCCGCCAGATCACCAGTGCGAAACCAGCCATCATGAAAGGCGTCGCTGTCATCGGGCGCGATCAGGCTTTTGCCCTTTAGCAACAGCTCGCCCTGCCCCTGCGCCGCCACCTTGTTTTGGTCCAGAACGGCGGCTGTGGTGTCGCCAATCACCCGACCCACGGCGCCGACGCGGCGATCATCCAGCGCATTGGCCACCACCACCGAGGTTGTTTCGGTCAGCCCATAAGTTTCAACCAGCGGGCAGCCATAGGCCTGTTCGATGCGCCCGACCATGGTGTAATTCAGCGGCGCCGAAGACGAGCGCGCAAAGCGCAAACCGGACGGCCGGCGCCCGTCCTTTTCGATCAGATCCGCAAGGTCTGCGTGGATCGTCGGCACGCCCGACAAACAGGTGGGCGCATGATCAAGCAGCGCCGCATGGGTCGCGGCCAGATTGCCCGGCATCAGGATCACGCAGCCCCCCGCAACCAGCGTGACCCAGAGAATGCTGATCAACCCATGCGCGTGCGACAGCGGCATCGGGCACAAATAACGCGTGCCCGGCCCAATCTGAAAATGCGCGGCGTTGATGGCGGCGGTGTTGGCCAGCTGACCCATATCGTAGCCAATCCGTTTGGGCGTTCCACTCGAGCCTGCGGTCAGCATGGCGATGCGCGCGCTCGACGGCGGGCGCGGTTGCATGCCACTCAGATCATGGGATTTGGCGGTAAAATCGTGGCCATCGATCAGCACCTTGGGCGACGGCGCCGCATCAAAGGTCACCGGGTCATCGGTGAGCACAACTGTGGCGTCCAGCAGCCTGATTTGCGGCAACAGCCGAGCGCCGCGATAGGCCGGGGACACCGGGCAAAAAGTGTTTTCAAGCGCGGTTGCAAAAGCAGCAATAGCCGACAAACGCACGCTGTCACACAGGACGGCCGCGGTTTGATTCACAATACCCAAACCCTGAAGCATGTCATCAAAATCAAGGGCTTGCGTGGTCAGATCCGCGTAGCTGAGCGGCGCGCCTTCGGGCAGGATCAGCGCGGTGTCCGCGCGCTTGGCCCATGTCGCAACGGTGTCACGCATTGTGGGGTTGCGCCTTGGCGGCCACGCAGCGGGCCAGATGTGCGGCGTGGATGTCAAACAGGCCATGCTCGGCCAGTAAGGCCCGCTCTTGCGCGGTAACAGCGGCCGTGTCGCGCGCCACATGGGCGTATTTGGGCAGGTTTGAGTGCACTTTGACCGCGCCGTAATCAGCAGGTTCGGGCACGAAAGTGATGAAGGATTGCGCCGAGGCCAGATTGCCGCGCGCGCCCCAGGCCAGGTCTTGAACGCTCAGATCGTGGGGGATGTTCAGCGCGTCCAGCACGCTGAGCGCCGCGCCCGGATTGGTTTGAATCGAGTCGTAGTTGAAGGCCACCACCTGCACGCCGGCCTGTTCCATGTCATGCGCGGTTTGCGCCGCCCGCAGGCTGGACAGGATGAAATGGCGCACCAGCGTGTCGCGATCAAGCACGCCGCCCCAGTGATGCAGCCACGACGCCAGCGAAGACATGACATCACGTTCCAGCCAGACCACCGACAACCGATCGGGCGGAAAACCAAGTCCGATCAAATCGCAAAACGGCGACCACAGCGTTTCGGCCGCCGTGTATGGCCCCAGCATTTCCTTGGCATGCACAACGCCCGGCTGGGCCATCGCCGCAATGTGGGCGGTGTCGTTTTGGCCGTGCAGATGCTGGCGCAGAATCGCTTTGAACGGTTGAAAAAACGAGCTGTGCCCGGCCATGCCAAACAGGTTCGTCAACGCGGTCGACCCAACGCGGCAGCGGCCCATCGAGATCACGAGTTTGGTGGGTTCGGCTTTGAAGTGCGTCTCAATCAGCGGCTGCAACACTGCGTTCACATCGCGGCGCACCTGAGCCAGCGTGCCGACATCGCGCGTGATATAGCGTGCGTCCACAGGCAGTTGCACTGTGTCCAGATCGCTAGGCAGGGCAAAGGGGGTCGGGTTTGGATCAGTCATGAACAGTCTCTTTGCGCCAGGCGGCATAGGCTTTGCGGGCGGGGTTATCACCGCGACGACTGGCCAGCAATTGCCATGTCTTGTCCAGATCGCGCCCGCTGACGCCTGCTTTGGTGGCCAGGCTTTGATGCAACGGCGCATTTGAATCTTCGGTTTGGGAGGGCGTGACCAGATGTTCTTCGATTGCGGCCCAATGACGCCCCGACAGCGCCTGAAGCGCGCGCACAATGCGTTGATAAGCGCGCACCGCAGGCCCATCACAATCAGCCGCTTGTTGTTGCAAAACCGTTGGCGCGGGTCGCGCGGCTATGGCGCGTTCCAGCAGTGCGATATCTTCGCTGAGATAGCCGCCATAACGTGCCCGGACGTCGGCCAGGTAATGCCGGTCGGCCAGACCAAACAGGATATCTGCCGCAGGCCAGGACGCAACAAAGGCCGGATTGGGGCCCAGCACACAAACGCCTGCGATGTCGAGCGGGGCGAGGTATTGGCGGAAATGCAGGAACCATTTGGGTTGATCATGCCCCGTTTCAGAACCCGTTTTGGAACCCGAGAACTGAGCAAAGCCAAGGCGTAGCTGGTCGATTTCGGCGGCACTTGTGAGCAACTGTTCGGTGACCTCGGGGTCGCCCAATTGCGCATGTCGGTCCGACAATGCGAACCCCAGATCACACAACCGCGTCAAAACCTCGGAGGTGCTGCGGGTCAGTGTGGCGAAAATCCGTTCCTGTGGCATCGGCGTGTAGGTGATCAGATCGGGCGCCCAAGTGTCGACCCACTGGGTGGCGTGACTGCCGCGCGGCGGGTGGTCACCAGCCTTGGCCAGATCCTTTAGAAACGCGCCGCCTTTGGCGCTTTGATAACACAGCTCAACCGGGTGCGGGGCTTGATCGGCCAATCTGTGCGCCGTCGACATCACCACCTCGAGCAGCGACAAAATCCGCCGGGCGCGTTGGCTATCGAGAGCTGTCACCTCGGTTTCACCCAACGCGTCAATCACCGAGAAAAACAATTGATCACAACGGGTTGCGCGCGCGGGATCCCAGCCGTCCATACCAAAACCATTGCCGGGAACGATCTCGGTCTGCAGGATGTTGAACAGGTGATCTTCGATCAAAACGGGCTCCGAAAAATGCCGACCGCGTAAAATTTGTTTTCCAAATGCCGCAGGCGCAATTCCAATGCGGCCCCCCAGTCTTACACGGATTGATCATGCAGCAACAGATTATTGTGATCTGTTTTTACACGTCCATTACGTGGATGGCACCGGCGTGGCGCCCGCCGGACCCGTGCGAAAAGCCTGTTCAGCCCCGCCAAAACGCGCCACCAAACGGTCCTGATCTGCCTTGGCGGCGCGGTCAATCGCATCGGGGTCGCAAATGCGCGACAAAGCCCGGGCCATATCCGCACAAGGCCCGGCATGAGCCGGATCGGGCGCCAGGTTATGGCGCTCTAGCGGATCAAGGTGCAGGTCAAAAAGTTCGGGCGGATAGCCGACGTAATGGTGATATTTCCACCGCGCGTTTGCCACCATAAATCCACCCGACGGCGAGGCGGCGGCGTGATATTCGCTGAACACAACCCTGTCGGGATCGTCGGGTGCGTCGGCAATATCGTGCAGCGAACGCCCGCACCATTGCGACGGGGCGGGCAGGTTTTGGGCCTGCGTGATGGTCGGAGCCAAATCCACCAAGCTAACCGGCGTCGCAACGTGGTGGCCCGCGCGCACACCCGGACCGGCCATGATCAGCGGCACGTGGGTGGACTCGCGATAGAGCACAGATTTGCCCCAACGCCCGCGCATGCCAAGGTTTTCACCGTGATCCGAGGTGTAGATCACCAGCGTGTTTTCGCCCTGCCCGGATGCATCAAGCGCGTCCAGAACCTGACCGATCTGGGCATCTACAAAGGTGCACAGCGCATAATAGGCTGCAATGGCGGCGCGACGATTGGCGTCGCTGCCCAGTTCGGCGTCGCTGTTTTCGATGTCGTTCATGCGAGCAACCCAAGGGTGCTGCGCGTCGCCATTTTGCGGATGCACGGCCGGCAAAGGCATGGTGTCGGCGGGGTAATCCGCCAGATAATCGTCGGGAACGGTCAGCGGGAAATGCGGGGCAACAAAGCTGACAAAAGTGACCCATGGCGCGGTGCTGGTGGCGCTTTCACCGATCCAGTCGCAGGCGGAACGGGCCACGTTTTGATCGAAGATGTTGTATTTCGAAAGGCCTGCGCCGATCGCGCCCAACATGCCGGTGGCCTCGCGTCGCGCCGGCAACGGATTGCGCACCGAGCCCCAGACCTGGCCAATTCCGTCATGAATATGCATCGCCAGAATTTGGCGGTCGAACCCGGTGGGATCCTGATCATTGCGATAGTGCAGTTTGCCGATGCTGGTCACCGGCACCCCGGCCTTTTGCAGCACATGACCCCATCCGGACACACGCCCATCATAGGCGTGCGCATTGTCCCAATAGCCGGTCTGATGCACATACCGCCCGGTCGCCAGAGCCGCGCGCGCCGGCACGCAGATCGGGCTGGGCGTATAGGCATTGGTGAACATCGTCCCGCGTGCGGCGAGCCTGTCCAGATTTGGCGTTTTGACGATGCCATGGTCCAGACAGGACAGTGCCGCGGCCTGATGTTCATCGGCCATCAAGAACAGGATATTGGGCGGTTTGTTCACTTGGCTGTGGCCCTAGAAGTCAAGGTTCTCCACGTTCAGCGCGTTTTGCTGAATGAATTCGCGGCGCGGTTCGACCACATCGCCCATCAGTTTGGTGAACAGATCATCGGCCTCGACCATGTCATCAACCTTGACTTGCAGCAACGTGCGGGCATCCGGGTCCAACGTGGTTTCCCAAAGCTGATCCGGGTTCATTTCGCCCAAACCCTTGTAGCGCTGCAGCGAAAGCCCTTTGGCGCCTTCTTCCAGGATCGCATCAAGCAGGCCAAGCGGGCCATAAATCAGCTGTTCGCGGTCCTTGCGCACCAAAGTGGCGGGCTTGCCGTATACCTCTTGCAGGCCTTCGGTGAAGCTGCCGGTTTTGCGCGCCTCGCCCGAGCGCAACATCGGACCATCCAGCGTGCGCACTTCTTCGACGCCGCGCAGAATACGGGCCAACCGAATGCCATGATCCTGGGTGATGCGGCCACGCCAACCACGCTCGTATTCCAGCGCAATCAGGTCCAGACGGGCGGCGACAGTGTCGGCCACACCTTGCAAATCTGCCTCAACAGCGCCGCGCACAAAGGCACCGGCAATGGCCGCCTGTTCCAGAATGTGGCGCGGGTAATGGGTTGGAAACGCTTCCAAAACGCGACGCAACTGGCGTGCGTCATCCAAAACACGGGTGAGATCCTGGCCAAGGATTTCCTCGCCCGAGCCAAGCCGCAGCATTGCACCATCAACCCCTTGCTGGATCAGATAGTCGTCAAAAGCCGCCTGATCTTTCAGGTAAACCTCGGACTTGCCACGCGCCACTTTGTAGAGCGGCGGTTGCGCGATATAGAGGAACCCGCCCTCGATCAGCTGCGGCATCTGGCGGTAAAAGAAGGTCAGCAGCAGCGTGCGGATGTGCGCGCCGTCGACGTCAGCGTCGGTCATGATGACGATTTTGTGGTAGCGCAGTTTTGAAATGTCGAATTCGTCGCGCCCGATCCCGGTGCCCAGCGCCATGACGAGGTTGCCGATTTCCTGACTGCCCAGCATGCGATCAAACCGCGCGCGTTCCACGTTCAGGATCTTGCCGCGCAACGGCAGCACGGCCTGGGTGCGCCGGTCACGTCCGGTTTGCGCCGAGCCTCCGGCGCTGTCACCCTCGACCAGAAAGACTTCGGTTTTTGAGGGGTCTTTTTCGGAACAATCCTTTAATTTGCCCGCCAGAAAGTTAACGTCCATCGCGGTTTTGCGCCGGGTCAGGTCGCGCGCCTTACGGGCGGCCTCGCGGGCCAGGGCTGCCTCAATGATCTTGCCGACAATGATCTTGGCCTGACTTGGGTTTTCCTCAAACCACTCAGCCAGCTTTTCGTTCACCAAACCTTCAACCGCCGGGCGCACTTCCGAGCTGACCAGCTTGTCTTTGGTCTGGCTCGAGAATTTGGGATCCGGCACCTTGACGCTGAGCACGCAGGTCAGACCTTCGCGGGCATCATCGCCGGTAAAATTAATCTTTTCGCGCTTGGCGATACCGCTGGACTGGGCATAGTTGTTGATCGTTCGCGTCAGCGCCCCACGAAAGCCCGCCACATGCGCCCCGCCATCGCGTTGCGGGATATTGTTGGTAAATGGCAGGACGTTTTCATGATAGCTGTCGTTCCACCACATCGCCACTTCGACGCCGATATCATCCTTTTCACCAACGATGAAAATCGGATCTTCCATCACCGACGACTTGGATCGGTCGAGATATTTGACGAATTCCTTGACGCCGCCTTCGTAATACAGCTCGGATCGCAGCGCTTCAGCCGGGCGTTCATCACGCAAAATGATGCGCACGCCCGAGTTCAGAAAAGCCAGCTCGCGCAAGCGCCGTTCCAGCACTTCAAACGAATATTCCAGATTGGAAAACGTGTCGGTCGAGGCCAGAAACCGCACTTCTGTGCCGGTCCGATCGCCTGCATCGGCCACCACCTTAAGATGCTCGTCGGTTTCCCCATGGGCAAAGCGCGCGACGTGTTCCTTGCCATTGCGCCAAATGCGCAGCTCAAGCCAGACCGACAGCGCGTTGACCACCGACACCCCAACACCGTGCAAACCGCCCGACACCTTGTAGGAATTGCTGTCAAATTTGCCGCCCGCATGCAGCTGGGTCATGATGACCTCGGCCGCCGAAACGCCCTCTTCTTCATGGATCCCAACCGGAATTCCGCGCCCGTTGTCGCTGACCGAAACGCTGTTGTCGGCATGCAAAGTCACGGTCACCGCATCGGCATGACCGGCCAGCGCTTCATCGATCCCATTGTCGACAACCTCGTAAACCATATGGTGCAAACCCGAGCCATCATCGGTGTCACCAATATACATGCCAGGACGCTTGCGAACCGCCTCTAAGCCCTTGAGAACCTTGATGGAATCGGCGCCATATTCTTCCGGCGCCTGCTGATCTTCGGACATCCGAAAATTCCTTTATCTTTTTGGCATTTTATACATCGTCTTGGGGGCAATGTCACGCCGTCACGCTATATTTTGTGATCAGATGGCGGTTTCAGACCTGCTTGGCGGATCAGCCGGAAATATGGCTTTCACCAGCTGTTTCACCGACCTCAAGACTTTGCGCGCGCGCCCCCAATTCGGCAAAGAGTTCGGGGCCTGTTCCGGTCATCCAGGCCTGAGCCCCAAGCGCGCAAATCTCGTCATAAAGCGCGGCACGACGGTTGGCATCCAAATGCGCGGCCACCTCATCCAGCAACACAATCGGCGGCGCGCCCAACATCGCGCTGAGCGCACGCGCATTGGCCAGGATCAACGACACAAGCAACGCCTTTTGCTCACCGGTGGAACAATCGCGCGCCGCGACGCCCTTGGCCGCATAGACCGCCATCAAATCGGCGCGATGAGGCCCCACCAATGTGCGCCCCGCCGCCATGTCGCGAAACCGGCTTTCCGCCAGCGCCTCAACCAAATCCGCCTCGGTGTCAGGCATCGCGCCAGCGGTTTGCACCAGTTCCAGCTCAGCGACAGGAAACGCGGTTTCAGCCTGGGCCTGCGCGGCTCTCAAATGCGCGAGCGCCGCAAGCCGACCGCGGTGAATGGCAAAGCCCACCTTGGCCAGTTGCGCCTCAACCGCGCCAAACCAGCCCGCATCCCGCACCTCATCGCGCAACATCCGGTTGCGTTCGCGCATGGCCTTCTCATAGGCAATCGCCGCTTCACCGTGGCTGGGCTCAAAACTCATAGCAATGCGGTCCAGAAACCGCCGCCGCCCGTCAGCCCCCTCAATCCACAACCGATCCATCGACGGGATCAACCACACCACCCGGGCAATACGCCCCAACGCAATCTGCGTGGCCACCTTGTCGTTGATGCGCACCTGGCGCGCCGTGCCGTTCTCTGACCAGGTTTCCACCTCGTGACGCTGCTCACCAAAAAGCACCTGCCCCCGCAGCTTCCACCCCAACTGCTCAGGGCGCCGCGTCATCTCCTGCGCACTGGCACGGCGCAGCCCCCGCCCTGGCGAAAACAGCGACACCGCTTCCAGAATGTTGGTCTTGCCCGCGCCATTCAAACCAAAAAGCGCCACAGGCCGCGAATCCAGCTCAAGCTCGGCGCGTTTGTGCGATCTGAAATGCGACAACGTCAGGGACGTCAGATAAAGCACCTGGCTTTTCCTCTTGCCCCAAATATCCCCGCCGGAGGCAAGAAAACCTTAAACGCGCATCGGCATGACGACATAGACCGCGCTTTGGTCATTGCCCTCACGCATCAACGTCGGATCGCCGGACGAATTGAACATGAACACCGCGTTCTCCCGATCAACCTGACTGGCGATTTCCAAGAGATATTTGGCGTTGAACCCAATCTCCAGCTTTTCATCGCCATAAGCCACCGCCAGCTCTTCTTCGGCTGCGCCACTGTCGGGCGCGTTGACCGACAGGATCAGGCGATCTTCGTCCAGTTGCAATTTCACCGCGCGGCTGCGTTCTGAGCTGACTGTTGCCACACGGTCCACCGCTTGCGCGAAATCGGCCGCGTCCACCTCTAGGCGGCGCGTGTTGCCTTGAGGAATGACGCGGGTGTAGTCGGGAAAGGTGCCGTCGATGACTTTCGAGGTCAGCGTGATGTCGGGCGTGGCAAAGCGCACTTTGGTCTCGCTGACCGACACGGCGATGGCCATATCATCATCATCCAGCAATTTGCGCAACTCGCCCACGGTCTTGCGCGGCACAATCTCGCCGGGCATGTCCGCTGCATTTTCAGGCAGTTCTGCATCAATGCGCGCCAGTCTGTGACCGTCGGTCGCCACGCAGCGCAACACTTTGCCGCCATCCGAGTCGGACACATGCATGTAAACGCCGTTCAGATAGTACCGTGTCTCTTCGGTCGAAATTGCGAACTTTGACTTGTCGAACAGCCGACGCAACACGCCAGCGGGGGCAGAGAAATTGGAGTCGTATTCCGATGTGGCCATCACCGGAAAATCTTCTTTGGGCAGCGTCGCCAGCGAAAAATTCGACCGGCCTGCCTCAACTGTCAAACGCCCGGCGGCAGTATCTGCCGTCAGCGTGACCAGTGCCCCATCAGGCAGTTTGCGTACAATTTCATGCAATGTGGTGGCCGCGACCGTTGTAGCACCCGCCCGTTCCACTTGTGCCAACGCCTTGTCGACCACTTCGATGTCCAGATCCGTAGCTCGGAATTGCACCGTTTCGCCCTCGGCCTCGATCAACACATTGGCCAGGATTGGAATGGTATTGCGCCGCTCAACAACCGATTGCGCCTGCGATACGGCCTTCAGCAAGGTGCCACGTTCAATACTGATCTTCATGCTGTTGGATCCTTCGCAGATACCGGGATGGGCAGGGTAGCGGTTTGGTTCTGCAACACAAGCCGATAAACAACTTGTCTGTGCTAATGCGCGCACCGTCAAGTGGGGCGCCGCAAGGGTTTGCGCTGGTATGGCTTGGACGCAATTGCCGCGATTGGCCCGGTTCGAGGCGCTGCATGAGCGCCCCGAACCCGTTATGTTGAAGATCGCTGGTCTGCCTTAACCGCGTCAGGCCTCGAGCGCGCGGCGCAGCATTTCGACATCTTCGGCAATTTGCCCGTCGGTCTGTTTCAGCTCTTCGATGCGGCGCACACCATGCATGACCGTGGTGTGATCGCGACCGCCAAAGCTGCGCCCGATTTCGGGCAATGACCGACTGGTCAGCTGTTTGCACAGATACATCGCCACCTGACGCGGACGCGCATAAGAGCGCAGGCGCTTGGGGCCGATGATGTCCGACATACGGATGTTGTAGTAATCCGACACCTTGCGCTGAATTTCCTCGACCGTGATCTTGCGTTCCGAGGCGCGCAGCACATCGGCCAGACAATCCTGGGTCAGGTCCATTTCGATCGGCCGCCCGACCAGCGAGGCAAAGGCAAACAGCCGGGTCAGAGCGCCTTCGAGCACGCGCACGTTTGTGGAAATCCGCTGGGCCAGAAATTCCAGCACGCCGTCTGCGATTTCCAGACCGGGATAGGTCTGTTTGTGCTTTTGCACCTTGGATTGCAAAATGCCCAGGCGCAGTTCGTAATCGGTGGGATGCAGGTCAACGACCAGACCACATTGCAGGCGCGATTTAACCCGATCTTCGAGATCCTTGATTTCGCCCGGGGCACGGTCGGCGGAAATGATGATCTGCTTGTTCTGATCCACCAGCGCGTTGAAGGTATGGAAGAATTCTTCCTGCGTGCTGTCTTTGCCTGCGATGAATTGCACATCGTCAACCATCAGCACATCGACCGAGCGGAACAGCACTTTGAAATCCATCATCTTGCGCTCGCGCAGCGCCTGCACGAAACGGTACATGAACTGTTCAGCCGACAGATAGAGCACATTCAGCTCTGGTTTGCGCACGCGCAACTCCCAGGCGATGGCGTGCATCAGGTGGGTTTTGCCCAAACCCACGCCGCCATAGAGCACCAACGGGTTGAAAGTCACCGGGCCGCCTTCGCTGACACGGCGCGCGGCGGCATGGGCCAGTTCGTTGGGTTTGCCGACCACAAAAGTGTCGAAGGAAAAGCGCGAATCCAGAGGCGCGGCTTCTAGGCCGGGAATGCCGACCGATGGCGCGGCGGGTGCCGGCTGGGTTGTCGTTGGGGCGGCGGGTGCTTCGCTGCGCACTGCTGGTCGGGCCGGCGTGTTGGCGGCCACCTCGAACTGCACGCGCTGAACCTTTTCGCCCGACGTGTTCAGTTCGTACAAGATCAGGTCGGCAAAATTGGTGCTGACATAGTTGCCGATGAAATTCGTGGGCACATGAAAAACAGCTACGCCGTCATTCAGATCACCAAATTCCAACGGTTCTATCCAGTTGGTATAGTTGTGTTGTCCGACTGTCTTGAGCAGTCTTTGTCTGAGTTGTCCCCATTTTTCTTGTGTCATGCAGCGCCTCACGCATCCCAATTTTTTGGCCATCCGGCCGTGTCCCAGGTTTAGATGCCGGATTGGATATCCAGCTTGATCCGACCCAAGGGAATCAAAGGGCGCGCCCATAGACAGGCACCCCGGTGCCAGCCCGCAAAGGCACACCGAAGCAACAACAAACACTTTGCGGAATGGGCCATTTCAGACGCACCGACGCAGACACTGTTCTGTTACGCACTCATGATATGACAGAGTTGTGGTCGCGGTGAGTGCCCGTTTCCCACATCAATACAGCGCCGGGAAACCGTGGTTTCCGAGTGCCGCATTCGGCAAAGCCCTTACCCCGATGCCCGTCGGGTGCGCGCTTTGCCACCTGTCCCCCCAAGTCGTGAATCGCTTGATCAAACTAGCAATTTACCGACCCTGCCAGCAATAAAACTATGTCATTGACAGCAGGTTTCCGACCAAAAGAATCTCTAGGTGTCCGTTAACCTTTTGCTAACGACTCACACAAAAAAGACGTCACCGCAGGGCAACGTCTTTCATCTGTTTGGTTTTTACCGCTGTGAGGCGCGCTCGATTATCCCAGCGCTTTTACCCGCGATGTCAGCCGCGACATTTTTCTGGAAGCGGTGTTCTTGTGCAACACTCCCTTGGTGACGCCGCGCATCAGTTCAGGCTGAGCGGCCCGCAGCGCAGCGGTGGCCGCATCTTTGTTGCCAGAGGCGATTGCCTCTTCGACGTTGCGCAGGAATGTGCGGATACGCGAACGGCGCGCTTTGTTGATTGCAAAGCGGGTTTCGTTCTGGCGGGCGCGTTTTTTTGCCTGAGGCGTGTTAGCCATGTGGGTCGGACCTTTTCAGTTTCAATTCTGTAACCGCGTGTCCGCCCAGGGGATGTGACCCCAATGGTTGATTCGAGCCAGAGCGGGCTGCACGCGCATGTATGATCGGCGCTGATAGACAAATCTGTGTGGTTTGCAAAGCGCAAAATCACTTGTCGCGGAATTGCGCCTGACGTTTTTCCAGAAACGCGGCCATGCCTTCTTTCTGGTCTTCGGTGGCAAACATCGAATGAAACACGCGCCGTTCAAACAACAGCCCTTCGGACAAAGTCACCTCGTAGCTGCGGTTGACCGCTTCCTTGACCGCCAAAACGGTCATGCTGGATTTCTCGGCAATCTTGTGGGCCGCGCCCAGCGCTTCTTCGATCAGCTTTTTGGCCGGCACGACCCGGCTGACCAGACCACTGCGCTCGGCCTCTTCGGCGGTCATAAAGCGCCCGGTCAGGTTCATGTCCATCGATTTGGATTTGCCGGCATAGCGCGTCAACCGCTGGGTGCCGCCCATGCCCGCGATCACGCCCAGGTTGATTTCCGGCTGCCCGAATTTGGCAGTGTCGGCGGCGATGATGAAATCGCACGACATGGCCAGCTCGCAGCCCCCGCCCAACGCGTAGCCCGCCACAGCCGCAATCATCGGCTTGCGGATCGTGTTGATGCGCTCGCAGGCACTGGCAAACAGATTGGATGAAAACACATCAACAAAGCCCATCTGAGACATCTCTTTGATGTCGGCGCCTGCGGCAAAGGCTTTGTCGGATCCGGTGATCACGATGCAGCGCACCTTGTCATTGGCGTCGCCCTCTTCCAGCGCCTGACACAGTTCGCTGAGCAGTTGCGTGTTCAGCGCGTTCAGCGCGTCGGGACGGTTGAGTTTGATCAGAGCTACGTGGTCTTCAACGTCGACGGTAATCGTCTCAAAGGCCATAGAGGGTGCTTTCCATTGTGGCTGTCAGAGCAAAAGCCTTAACCACGCGCACGGCACGGTTCAAGCTATCTTTGACAGACCGGGCAATAGAAGGACGACCTACCGGATTGAACGATGCGATGTACTTTTTCTGTGCAATCAGGGGTGCGGCAGGGTTCGCCCTCGCGGCCATAGACGTCAAAGCTGTGTTGGAAATACCCCAGTTCGCCGTCCGCCTGGCGGAAATCACGCAGCGAAGATCCGCCTGCATCGATGGCGTCTGACAGGACCTGGCGGATGATGGGCACCAAAGGTGCGACCCGCGCCGCAGCGATTCGCCCGGCTTTGCGGGTTGGCGCGATGCCCGCGCGGTAGAGCGTTTCGCACACATAGATATTGCCAAGCCCCGCCACCAACCGTTGATCCAACAGCGCAGATTTGACCGGGCTCATCTTGCCATGGAAGGCCTGGATCAGGTGGGCTTCGTTGAAATCATTGCCCAGCGGTTCGGGCCCCAACACCGCGAGCAGTTTGTGCTGATCGGCTGTGGCCGTGCTCATCAGGTCCATCGCGCCAAAACGGCGCGGGTCGTTGAAGGTGATGCGCGCGCCGTTGTCCATGTGAAACACCACGTGATCATGTTTCAACTGCGCGGGGTGATCATGCACGAACTGACCCAGCGGGTCGCCAGACACCGTCATGCGACCGGACATGCCGAGATGGATCAACAGGGTTTCGCCGCCCGACAGATCCGCCAGGATGTATTTTGACCGCCGCCGCAAACGCGCGACCTTTTGGCCGCTCAGCCGCGCGGCCATCTGATCGGGAAACGGCCAGCGCAGATCGGGGCGGTTGACGTCGGCGCGCACGATCACAGCGCCCTCCATCGCGGGGGCCAGCCCGCGCCGCACGGTTTCCACTTCGGGCAATTCAGGCATCGTCGTCGTCCATTTCGATCAGCGTTGCGTGCAGCTTAGGGTCATGTTTGGCCAAAACCTGCAAGAGCTGAAAATAACCCGACATGCGCGCCATCACCCGGATACGGTTGCCATCGTCGAAGGTCAGAATCACGCCGCCCATGACGGTTTTGCCAATCGGTTTGACGCTTTGCAATTGCGCGAAAGGCGCGGTCAGCGGCGCGCGCAGCGGATCGTCGCGGGTGATCTGAGTGTGATCAAAGCGCAATCGGGTCATGGAAAAGAACACCAGCACAATCGCGCACAGCACAAAGCCAACGCTGGCCGCAAAAACCGCCCAGTCCTGAGCCGTTGCGTTGGGCGTGGCCCTCAGTTTGTTGCCCAAAACCACCGCGCACACGGCAAAGAACAGGCCGGTCCAGAGGCCGGTCGCCAGTAATCCAACGGGTTTCATAACCGTGACGGCGCCGTCTTTTTCACCCGGCGTCGTCCACCCGAGATAAACATCGTGCATCGCTTTGGACCAGCCACGCCCGATCAGATGCCATTTCAGCCAGACCAGCGCCAAAGCAGCGACCAGCAGCCCGGCGACCGAAACGGGATGTTGCATGAATGTTTGCAGCAGATCGTCACCCATTGTTCAGTTTTTCCCGCGCGAACTTCAGCAATGCGTCGCGCCCCTCAACGATGGCAGGGATGCGCGCTTTGCCAGTGGTCGCGAACACCAAGAGCTTTTTGCCGACGCCGTCTTGGATCTCCTTGATGTCGCTCCACGTGTGGGTTTGCGCTTTCAGGGTCATCCCCCAAACGGTAAGCGATGTCGCATCATAGGCATAAAAATAGCGCATCAGCCAAATCGTCTCCCAGATGGTGTAAACACCCACCCCGCCAACACCGGCCAGAAGCAGCGCGCCCCAACCAAGCTCGCCTTTGGGCAAACCCGCACCCGCGATGAACAGAAAGAGGCCGCCCAAACCGATACCGAATACGAACGCGGGAAACCGATGCCTGATCTGTCCGCGCCGCACGCCATTTTGGACCAATGGGGGCGCTTTGGTCTTGAAAGCCGCCGAAGTGACCTTGCGCAGTCCGACTTCAAAGGCGACGGAAACCAAAAACAACAAAAAGAGTGCGGGGATGATGATGCCAAAGGTTGTGAACAACCAAGTGCGCTCAACCACCCCCGCTTCTGCCAGCCGACGCGCCGCGAAGAAGACGGCCAGCGACAGGATCACCAAAGCGCACCATTTCAAAATTGGCATCATTCACCCTGCTTCACTTTGGTCCGTTGGCATCCCGGCGCGCAAACCTATAACGAGACATAGGTTAATCTGAGGCCCGCGCAAATGACACACGACACCGACAGAACCACGCATTTCGGACGTGAAACGATTCCCGAACAGGAAAAAGCCGGTCGGGTTCGCGGCGTGTTTGACTCGGTGGCCGGCAAATACGACATCATGAATGATGTGATGAGCGTTGGGATTCACCGCATCTGGAAAGAAGGTATGATGGATTGGCTGGCGCCGCGGGCGGGTCAGCGTTTGCTGGATGTGGCCGGCGGGACCGGCGATATCTCGTTCCGGTTTCTCAAACGTGCCGGTTATGGTCATGCAACCGTGCTGGATCTGACCGAGCCGATGCTGGTGGAAGGGCGCAAACGCGCCGAGGCCGAAACGATGCAGGACAGCTTGGATTGGGTGGTGGGTGACGCAATGGCGCTGCCGTTCGAGGCCAACAGTTTTGACGTCTATACGATCAGCTTTGGCATCCGCAATGTGACGCGCCCCGAAGTGGCGCTGGCCGAGGCTTACCGCGTGTTGAAACCCGGCGGACGGCTGATGGTGCTGGAGTTTTCGCAACTGCCCAATGACGCGATGCAAAAGGCCTATGACCTTTACAGTTTCAACGTGATCCCGCGCATGGGTCAGATGATTGCAGGCGACCGCGACAGCTATCAATACCTGGTGGAATCGATCCGGAATTTCCCCGATCAAGACACGTTTTTGGGCATGATCCGCGCGGCTGGATTTGAGCAAGCGAAGTATCGCAACATGTCCATGGGCATCGCTGCGCTGCATTCGGGTTGGAAAATCTGAGCCATGCGAGGCCCGCATAATATCATCCGTCTGATCCGCACAGGCGCCACACTGGAGCGCACGGGTGCGATGAACGTGGTGCTGGATGCGTTTGAGGCGCCGCCTGCCCTGCGTTTTGTGGCCAAGGCACTTGGCAAGCCTTTTCAATGGCTTGGCTATAAGGGCGACCCAGACATGCCCCCCGCCACGCGGGCGCTGACCGCACTGGGTCCGGCCTATATCAAGTTCGGTCAGGTGCTGTCGACGCGCCCGGATGTGGTGGGCGACGAATTGGCCGTGCAACTGCGTGTGCTGCAAGACAAGCTGCCGCCGTTTTCCATTGCCGAGGCCAAGGCCGAGGTGGAGAAGGAACTGGGCCAACCGGTGGATCAGATCTTTTCGGAGTTCAGCGAACCGATAGCCGCGGCGTCTATCGCACAGGTGCACAAGGCGCGATTGGCCGACAGTGGCGAAGAGGTTGCCGTTAAGGTTTTGCGCCCTGGGATCGAGCGCGCTTTTGGCCGCGATGTGGATGCGTTTTACCTGGCCGCGCGCATTGTTGATCTATGTGCGCCCGGCGCGCGGCGTCTGCGTCCGATGGAGGTCATCGAGCATTTTGACGGCGTGGTGCAGGGCGAGCTGGACCTGCGGTTGGAAAGTTCCGCCGCCAGCGAATTTGCAGCCAACACCAAGACGGATCTGGGTTTTCAACTGCCCAAGATCGTGTGGGATTATTCGGCACGCCGGGTGATGACGCTGGGGTGGGCCGATGGCGTGCCTTTGGGCGATAATGACGCGATTGATGCGGCCGGGCACGACCGGCGCGCGCTGTCCGAACGGGTGCTGCGGCTGTTTTTGCTGCACGCCCTGCGCGATGGGTACTTCCACGCGGATATGCATCAGGGCAACCTGAAGGTCGCGCCAAACGGCGATATCATCGCCTATGATTTTGGCATCATGGGCCACATCGATGAATACACCCGTCGGGTTTATGCGGAAATTTTGTTTGGCTTTATCCGCAAAGATTACAAGCGTGTGGCCGAGGTGCATTTTGAGGCGGGTTATGTGCCCGCCGACCGCGATGTCGATGAATTTGCGCGGGCCTTGCGCGCCGTGGGTGAGCCGATTTTTGGCATGGATGCCACGCGGATTTCGATGGGGCGTTTGCTGAGCTATCTGTTTGAAGTCACAGAACGTTTTGGCATGGAAACCCGCACCGAGCTGATCCTTTTACAGCGCACGATGGTGGTTGTGGAAGGGGTCGCACGCTCGCTTGATCCGCGTATGAACATCTGGGATACGGCGCGCCCGGTGGTCGAGGATTACATCAAGCAATCCATTGGTCCCAAAGCGGTGCTGAGCGATCTGGCGAAAACCGCCCGAGTGCTGGGCCGCTTTGGTCCGCGCCTGCCGGCTTTGGTTGAATCTGCGTTGATCGCGCAGGCCAATCCGCAACCCGAACCGCCAACACGCACCTGGCGCTCAATCCTGATGGCCGGGTGCACGGGGGCCGCACTTGGCGGCGCGCTGGTTTTGATTTTGCAGCATTTGAACTAAGGCGGATCAGCCCTGAAACAGAGCGCGATAGCGGGCCAGGCCGTGATCAAGCGCATCAACAGACAAGGCGGCGGCGCAATATCTGTCGGGGCGGATCAAAAGCACCTGATCGCGGTGGGTGCGCAGTAGTTTACCCCTATCGTCCAGCACCTTAGCACTGAACTTGGGCGTGGCTCCGGTCCTGTTTTCAAGCACCACCCTTGACAATGGCAGTCCGCAAAATGTCTCATCCGAGACGTTTTCCAACGCCTTTGCACCGGCTTGATCCTGCGCGATCAAACTAAACCCATTGCCCAGTGCTGCATCCAATTTGGCGCTTTCACCGCCCAAGGTAATATCAGGTTGGGGCACCATTTCGCCTACAATTGACGCCTCGAGCAATTGATCATCAAGATCCAGAAACAGGCCCTGGTCGCATCTTGGGCGGGGTTTGAACTTCATTTTAAGCAGATAGTCCTGCACCCCCGGAAACGGCGCGATCGAGGCCAACAAATGCGCGCGAAACATCTGCTGTTCGGGCGCCAAAGGCATCACGATATCGCCCATCGCCACGGCCAGTTGGATCATCGCCCAAGCCGGGGCGCGTCGTTCATCAAAGTAGCTGTCCAGGATCGACGGGCGCGCCCCGTTGGCAAGCACACAAGCCAGTTTCCAGGACAGGTTGCTGGCATCACGCAGCCCCGCGTTCATCCCCTGCCCCGCGAAAGGTGGCGTCAGATGGGCGGCGTCTCCGGCCAAAAACACACGCCCAACCCGGAACTGTTCGGCGATGCGCGCGTGGAAGGTATAGACGGTGTTGCGCACGATATCGCCCGGCCCAACGCTGCGATAAGGCGCAAGCAGTTGGGTCACAAAGTCCGGAGCCAGCACATCAGCGTGGGTTTCGCCGGGCAACAGCATGAATTCATAGCGCCGCCCGCCGTTCGGAGCCGGCACCGATACGTGCGGGCGATGCACCGAGCAGAAAAATTTGGAATGACGCGCGGTGTCGGGGTCATTTTTGGTGTCGATCACGATCCAGTCTTGAGAATAGGTGGACCCGATCATCTCAATCCCCAGTTTTTCGCGGATCGCGCTGCGCCCGCCATCGGCTGCAACCACATAGTCAGCAGTGATCTGTCCGGGCGCGTCAGTTTCGCCGGTTACATCCAAAAAAACGCGCGCGCCGTTGTCCTGTAGGTCGGTCACTTCGGTGTTGAACATCACCCGACACAGGTCCGAGCGTGCCACATGGGAGTGCAACGCGGCCTCCATTTCGGGTTGGTTGATGAAGTGGCGCTTGGCAAAGCCATAGGTCTCCGCACCGCTTCCGACCTTGCCAAAGGTCACTCCGTTGTCGTCGATGTATTCCGCGCCCTGCCCTTCGACGGTGTGCTGCATATAGGTTTGATCGGCGCCAAAACACTGGAGCGTGCGTGCGCCCTCGTCATCCAGAACGATGGCACGGGGGATGTCCATCGGCGCGCTGTTGCGATCGAGGATCAGGGATTTGACACCGTATTGCGCCAACAACAACCCCATGGTCAGCCCGGTCGGCCCGGCGCCCACGATGACAACGGGGCAATGTTGAGGGAGCGGCATTTGTGGTATTATCCTTTGCCCATAGTGCCTTAGTTCGCAGATTTGCGCAGTGCATCGTCCAGCCAGGCACAGCCAACGGGGTTCGGGGCGCGGAGGCCTTTTTGCGCCGCTTCAAGCCGCATGTCTTTCAACTTTTCACGTGTCTCGGAGCCTTCGGGAAGGTAAAAACGGTCATGGCCCCAATAGGACGGGCCCTCAAACGTCTCGTGCGGAGTCCAGGTTTCAGGGTCAATTTCGCGCCCACCCCAGCCATATTCGACAAAGAACCCAGAGGGCGAATTGGCGTAAAACGACGTCATGTGATCATTGGTGTGGCGCCCCAGCGAATAGGCGACGCGGTCAGGCTGGTCTTGGGCCAGATCATAGCCCTGCCCCACGTCATCCAGGCTGTTGAGTTCGACCATAAAGTGGTGCAGCCCCCGAAGACCGCTGCCCACCATCGCGAACGAATGGTGCCGGGCGTTGAGGTGGAAAAAATAAAGTTTATAGGGTGTTACGCCATAATCTGACACGTGAAAGCCCAGCAGATCACGGTAAAACGGGACCAAAAGATCGACATCTTCAACGTGCATGACGGCGTGGCCCATGCCCATTGGACCGGTTTTGAAACCAGAAATCGGGCGACCTGGCTGGAACGGATCGCTGGCAATCTGGGGGTCACAAAACACCTCGACCCGATGTCCGGCGGGGTCGTGAAACGAGATCAACCGCCCCACATGGCGTTGATCCGCCAGCGTTTGGGGTTCGAGCGTGACGTGCACATGCGCGCGGTCGAGTTTGGCGGCAAGCGCATCAAGATCGGCGGGGTGCGCAACCTCCCAACCCAAAAAGGCCAGCCCGTCGGTGTCTTGATCAGACACGATCAGGCGCTGTTTGCGATCATCCATCCGAAAGGCGCGCACAGATCCGCCCGCATCAACAGTTTGCATCCCCAAAAGACCAGTGGCGAATTCGGTCCAATCCTCGGTTTGCGAAGATTGAATGCCGATGTAACCAAGCGACGTCAGTGTCATGGTGTCCCCTTTTTGGTCCGGCCGATACGGACGCGTTTCGGGCAAGCCGAAGGCCTGTAAAGCGCACAATTTGATGCAGTTTTCGCGATCTGTAGGCGTGTTGCAACTGTTTCAGTCACCTGCGTGGCATAAAACAGCGCCGCTACGCAGGCGACAGGACCCTTTGCGCGGCTGGCCGGGCATTCAAACGCGCGGCCAAGGCAATCAGGTTGTCCGGCAATTCAAACTGGCCCTTTTCAGCCCATTGCAGAATATAGAACGCCGCCGCATCAGCGAGCCCAAAAGCGCCCAGCAGATATTCCTTGTCGCCCAGCATCCGAGACAGATGCAATAAGCCACTTTCAAATTCGCCCTTTCCGTAGGCACGCAGATCCTGTGTTCCGGCCTCGTCCAGCTGGAATTTTTGCGGCACGCGGTAGAACGTAAAGCCGCGCATGTGCACCGAAGCGATAATGAAATCAAGCGCTTCCAAGGTGCGGGTTTGCAGATCTATATCGTCGGGCCAAAGGCGGCCACCTGCTTGCGTCCGCGCCAACCAAAAGGCAATCGATTGGAATTCACTGATCACCTGCCCGTCTTGGCGGCGCAGCGCAGGCACTTTGCCTTTGGGGTTCAGGGCCAGAAACGCAGGCTCTTTTTGCATTGCGCTGCGCAGATCAACAATGCTCACCTGAAAGTCGGCTTCAAGCTCTTCGAGCAAAAACAGGATGCCGTCAGAACAGCTGCCCGGGGAATGAAAAAGTGTTAACATAGGGTTGGTTTCTTTCGACTTCTCAGGCTTGCGTCTCACTGGTCGGGTCTGCGGCAAAGTCGGCGCGCCCGACAGATACATAGCGCGCAAACCCGGCGCGTTTGGCATCGCGGGCCGAATAGATGTTACGCAAATCCGCCATGACAGGGTTCGCCATACGCTTGGCCAAGCGTTTCAGATCGAGCGCGCGAAACTCGTTCCATTCGGTTAAAATCACGACGGCGTCGGCGTTCTGAGCGGCCTTGTAGGCGTCTTCGAACCAGTTGACCCCCGGCAAAAGGGCCGCCGCCTCGCGGTGACCTTGCGGGTCAACGGCGCGCACTTTGGCACCGGCGCCGATCAGCGCGGGAACGACGGTCAGAGACGGCGCCTCGCGCATGTCATCCGTGTTGGGTTTAAATGTCACGCCAAGCACGGCGATGGTTTTACCGGCCAACGCGTCGTCCAAAAGGTCGCTGACCTTGGTGACCATGCGCCGGCGCAACTCGTCATTTACCTTGATCACCGTCTCTGTGATCTGCATCGGCATACCGTGTTCCTGCCCAATCCGGGCCAGCGCCTGGGTGTCTTTCGGGAAGCAAGAGCCACCATACCCCGGGCCCGCGTGCAGAAACTTATTGCCGATGCGCCCGTCCAGTCCCATGCCTTTACTGACCAGTTTGACGTCAGCGCCGGTGCGTTCGCAAAGGGCCGCAATTTCGTTGATGAAGGTGATTTTGGTCGCCAGAAACGCGTTTGCCGCATATTTGATCATTTCCGCGCTTTCCAGATCCGTGGTCAAAATCGGGAAGTCTCGCAGATATAGCGGGCGGTAAATGTCGGTTAGCACATCGCCGGCGCGTTCGTTCTGCACTCCGACGACAATCCGGTCCGGGCGCATAAAATCATCAATCGCCGCACCTTCGCGCAGGAATTCCGGGTTCGACGCCACATCAAAATCGGCATCCGGACGGGCCTTGAGAATGGTTTGTTTGACCTGCCGATTGGTGCCCACTGGCACGGTTGATTTGGTGACAATCACCGCATAACCCGTTAATGCCGCTGCGATTTCTTCAGCCGCAGCCATGACATAGGTTAGATCCGCATGACCGTCACCGCGCCGCGTTGGCGTGCCCACAGCGATGAAAACAGCCTCGGCACCATCTACGGCATCCGCCAGATCAGTGGAAAACGAAAGCCGACCCGCAGCCACATTTTTGGCCATCAGATCGTCCAGGCCGGGCTCGTAAATCGGCACTTCACCAGCGCGCAGCATATCAATTTTGTCGGGATTTTTATCGACGCAGATGACGTCATGACCAAAATCCGAAAAACACACGCCCGATACCAGCCCGACATAACCGGTCCCAATCATCGCAATTTTCATCAGCTCAACCTCGGTTTCGTTTTGGCCGAGCCTTGGGCATCGGGAGGGGGCGTGTCAACACATCAAGGTCGGTCACAAATCGCGCAAGGCCCGCCAAGCATAGAGCGGCGGCATCACCAATCGGCGCATTGCCCCCAACGGAAACCGGGCCAAGGGCTGGCGCATCGCAACCGGAACCTGATCTTTACCAAGCACCAAACCAGCCAGAAGTTTGCCACAGTAGCTGCCCATCGCAACGCCATTCCCATGATAGGCAAGCCCGGCAAACATCGACTTTTCACCCGGCACTTGCCCCACAAATGGCACCCGATGGCGCGCCAAACACACCATGCCAGACCACATATGCGGCGCCTCGACATGACTCCATGCCGGAAACATCCGGTCAAAATCGCGCCGGACGCGGCGGCGTGAAGAGGCCTCGGCCGCGGCTGATGACACCAGCCCACCGCGCATGCCAAACAAAAACCGCCTGTCAGGCATCAGCCGAAAATAGTGCAGCAATCCGCGTGTATCATAGCACATTTGACCGCTGCTCCAGCCTTGCGCCGCGATTTCGTTTTCGGTCAGCGGGCGGGTCACCATCACGTTGGATTGGCTTGGCATATAGCGTCCCGCAAGCCAATCCGGCAGCGTTTCCGAAGAATACCCGTTGGTCGCAATCACCACCGATTTGCAACGCACGCGGCCCTGCCTTGTGGTCAGCACAAAGCCCGATGGCGCGCGCGTGATCGCCGTGACTTGGGCATTCTGGAACAGGTCAGCCCCCGCGTGCTGCGCGGCTTTGGCCAATCCAAACAGGTACTTGCGCGGGTTCAGAGCAAAACCATGCGGCGTGGTCAAAGCCCCGAAAAACGGGCCCGCCATGCCGTGGGCGACCAGATCTTCGGGTTCGATCAACTCAAGCGACGGGTCATCGGCTTTGCGACGCAAAATCGCCATATCGCGAGGACGATGCGCCAACAGGGTTTCGCCTTTGGAATGCACATCAGCGTCGATATTGTGATCCCGGAGCAAATCGGCGACCAGTGCGACCGCGTCCTGTTCGGCGTGGTCATAGCCTTGAGCGCCCTCAGCACCGAACTGGCGGGTCAGCTTGGCATCGTCCAGCATGCTGCCGCCCAGACAACAAAACCCACCGTTGCGCCCGGACGCGCCCCAGCCGGGTGTATTTGCCTCAAACACCACAACTTTTGCGCCCGCTTTGGCCAGGTGCAGGGCAGCGGACATACCGGTAAATCCACCGCCGATCACGCCGACATCTGCGTCTGTGTCCGCGCCCGGTTCTGGCCATTCCGGGGGCGCAATTGTTTCATCCCACCAGCACCCTGCGCGCGGGCCAGGGCCATAGGCAAATTCTGAAAAGATCCGCGTCATTGTCAGCACATTGCCTCTTGTTCCCCTTGCTTTGATCGCGCGAGGTTTCGCTTTGGCAACTGTGATGGGCTCTTCAAACGTTGCAATCGCAATCATCAAATTCGACTTTGCGTCAGATGCCCAGCCAACCAAAAAACGCACAGTGACACATTCTCGGTTAAAAGGGTCGAGGCCCAGCATCCGAATGTCAAGGACACGACCCCCAGATCATTGAACGAAACAGCGAGAACCGACCCCCCGTCGCGGTGACCGGCGAAACGATCAAGCAAAACACCTTTGCCGGAAACGGGGTGCGCGGCGAATTTGCCAGTATGCACTCACATATGTCGTCCTCATGCCCAGAACAGCGACCAATGCACAGCCTTTGAGCCACTTTCATCGTCTTTCAAGTCGCGTTCAAGACCGCCTCGTCTGCACAGGCTCGCAGGCTCAGTTCATCCCAAAGATAAATGGTGGGATCCTGTTCGCAGGCATGAAATAGGGCAGGCCTGTCGCCGGCCCAACATGTTAGGTGATTTACAGAGCAAATCTGACGCGCAAGCTTTGCTCACGCAGCTGGGAAACCTCACGATCAAGTCGAAGACAGTTTCAGTGCCCCCTTCGGACCATTGTTTTGCAATGCACGGTCTGACACCCTGTGAAGTCTTTGTAAAATATGGTTTTTTGACTGGCCCGATTCATCCCAAATCGATCCTCCAGATGCCGGGATTTTGCACTGCGCTGGGTTTTCAGGATGCTGATCGGATGCGCGCTGTGGTTTCCCGAAGGCGATAACTGTTGAAACTATCCACCCATTCCAGCGTGGCGTGTTTGTCCAGCCTATGAGCTGGCACATAGCCACGGTTCACTGAGCATCTCTTGCCGGGCTTTTGCAAAGACACAAATTTGATCACGTTTTGCCTGAGCAGGAAACACACTCTATGGTCTCGGGCAACGCTGAGCGTGGCTGACCACGTTGTTGACAAGATATGAACGGAAGACTCAGGATGCCTAAGAATCCAGCGCCGCAAGAGCAGGAACAATCACCGCGCCTGCCGGCTCATGAGCAAGTTTATCAAACGCTGCGGAAAAAGGTTTTGTTTGGCGAGTTGGCACCAGGCCAAGCGGTCACGATCCAAGGACTGAGCCAATCACTTGAAACAGGCGTGACGCCGGTACGAGAAGCCATTCGACGCTTGATTTCTGACGGCGCCTTGATGTTTCAAGGCAACCGTCGAGTGAGTGTTCCCGTCTTGTCTTGCAAAGACCTCGAACAGCTCATTTTTATAAGAAAAACAATGGAGCAAGAGCTAACCTTACGGGCTGCTACGCGTTTGAACCACACTGCAATTTCGCATCTCGAAGCCATTGACGCAAAGTTGGATCATGCGATTCTGCACGGTGACACCGCCGGATACTTGTTGCGAAATTATCAGTTCCATACCGCGCTTTATGCACAGGCGAATGCACCGGTTTTAGCCGACATGTCCGAACGGCTTTGGCTGCGTTTTGGGCCGTCTTTGCGCGTTGTATGTGGCCGGTTTGGAACCCAAAATTTGCCCGACCGCCACAAAGACTTGCTGAACGCACTCCGCAATCGTGATCCACAAGCTGCGGGCGAAGCCGTTGCAAGGGATGTTTTGCAAGGGATGGATCAGGTGGCCGCCGTGCTGTCTTTGGGTGCTGATTCGATTGACAGGTGATAATTTGATCATATTCTGGCTGAGTTCCTTTTTCCCGCCGGAGTAAAATCGATGACCGCGATCACCAATCATATGCCCACTGCCGAGCTTCAGGCTCTGGACGCCGCGCACCATATGCATCCGTTCACATCCGGCGCCGAACTTGCGACAAAAGGCGCGCGGGTTATCACGCGCGCCAAAGGTGTTTATCTGACCGACAGCGACGGGCATGAAATTCTGGACGCGATGGCGGGTCTATGGTGCGTCAACATCGGATATGGACGACCCGAACTGGCCGAGGTCGCCGCGCGTCAGATGCGCGAACTGCCCTATTACAATACGTTTTTTCAGACAACACATGTGCCGGTGATTGCCTTGGCGCAAAAGATAGCCGAGCTTGCGCCGGGTCCATTGAACCACACGTTTTTTGCCAGTTCCGGATCCGAAGCCAACGATACCAATATCCGATTGGCGCGCACATATTGGATGCATTTGGGCAAGCCCGAGAAATCAATCATCATCAGCCGCAAGAATGCCTATCACGGATCCTCTGTTGGCAGTGGATCACTGGGCGGCATGTCCTATATGCACGCGCAAGGCGGGCTGCCAATACCAGATGTGGTACATATCGACCAGCCCAACTGGTACAGCGAAGGCGGTGATGTCAGCCCAGAAGACTTTGGATTGGCCCGAGCCCAACAGTTGGAACAGACAATTCACGAATTGGGAGAAAGCCGTGTGGCCGCGTTCATCGCCGAACCAATCCAAGGCGCGGGCGGTGTTATTATTCCGCCCGCGACCTATTGGCCCGAGATTCAACGCATTTGCGACAAATATGAAATTCTATTGATCGCTGATGAGGTCATCTGCGGCTTTGGGCGCGCAGGGCATTGGTTCGGGAGTCAAGCACTTGAAATAAAACCAGATATTATGACAATCGCGAAGGGTTTGTCTTCGGGTTATCAACCCATTGGCGGCTCGGTTGTCAGCGACGCGGTGGCTCAGGTGATCGACAGCACGGATTTTAACCACGGATACACTTATTCCGGGCATCCTGTCGCAGCCGCCGTCGCTTTGGAAAACCTGCGAATACTGGAAGAAGAAAACATCATAGACACGGTGCGTGATACGACTGCACCTTATCTTGCTGAACAGTGGGCAACTTTGGCGGATCATCCCTTGGTGGGTGAGGCCGTCAGTTGCGGGATGTTGGGATCCATTGCGCTGACGCCAGAAAAGGCGAGCCGCGCGAAGTTTGCGTCAGACGTTGGCACTGTCGGTTTGATTTGCCGCGAAAAATGCTTTGGTAACAAGCTGGTTATGCGCCACGTCGGTGATCGAATGGTGATTTCGCCACCTCTGATCATTGGAAAAGACGATATTGACGTGATGATGAAGCGCGTTCGCATCTCGCTTGATCAGTGTTTGAGCGAACTGAAAGACCACGGCTTGATGAAGCCTGCGTCTTAGGCGGTCAGACTCTGGCCAATGCAACCCAACATATCAAGGCATCGATCCAGTTGAGCAATGTTTAGGAATTCATTGGCGGTGTGGGCCTGCTGGATCGCGCCAGGCCCGCAAACAACCACGGACATTCCTAAATTTTGAAACAACCCCGCCTCAGTGCCAAAAGCCACAACATCCGCTCGATCAGCGCCTGTCAATTTCATAACCAGATCACGCGCACTGTTTTCGTCCAAGACCTCTAGTCCTTCAATTTCACCAATGATTTCAGTGGTTACCTCAGCTTCCGGGGCAATGACACGCATCAAAGGCAGTAAATCCTCCTGAACAAACCGCTCCATCTCGGCTTTAGCGAATTGTTTGTCACTATCTTGCACAGGCCGCATTTCCCACGCAACCGTGGCCTGTTCCGCGATCACATTGTGCGCCAAACCGCCTTCGATGCGCCCGACATTCACTGTCGTCCAAGGCGGTTGAAACCGGCTGTGTTGCGGCGCGCGCAGCATCAAGGCAGTGCGCAATTCAATTAATTTCGAGACGTAACGCGCCGCGTATTCTGCCGCGTTTACCCCGCGATCTGGCAATGACCCATGCCCCGCCCGACCTTTGAAACGAGCTGTGTATTCGCAACATCCTTTGTGCCCTTCGATCACCCGCATTTCGGTGGGCTCTCCGATAATGGCCATCGCCGGCGCGCAGTCGCGTTTTGCCAATTCCGGAATCAAGGAGCGGGCGCCGAGACAGCCAACTTCCTCGTCATAGGTCAATGCAATGTGCAAAGGTCGGCGCAAATCGGCTGTTTTGAGCGTGTTTGCCGTGATCAATGCAGCCGCAATGAACCCTTTCATATCGCAGGTACCCCGCCCGAAAAGCATGTCGTCTTTACGTTGCATTTTAAACGGGTCGCTTTGCCAGACCTGGTCCGTGACCGGCACAACGTCACTGTGCCCAGACAAAAGAAGACCACCGGCAACGTCTGGGCCAACAACTGCGTAAAGATTGGCCTTTTTTCCAGTTTCGTCCCGGAAGATATCCACACGGGCACCCGCAGCATCCAAAAGGTTCGCCGCGTCCTCAATCAGGGCCAAATTACTGTCTGAAGATACAGTAGGGTGGGCGACAAGTCGGTCCAACAGAGCAATTGTAGGTGGCAGCAATGCATTCATGGTTTAACAAACAACTGTCGCGGTCGATTGCACAACGTCTCGGCCGGCCCACTGTCACAAATCAAAATGCTCTCGGTGATTTCCAGCCCCCAGTTTTGCATCCACAACCCAGGCATGAAATGAAACGTCATGCCAGCTTCAAGGATAGTGTCGTCTTCGGGGCGCAATGAAATCGTGCGCTCGCCCCAATCCGGTGGGTAGCTCAAGCCAATCGGATAGCCACAGCGCGCGCCGCGTTCGATACCCGCGCGTTCCATCGGAGCCGCCAACGCATTGGCGATGTCTGCGGCGCGGTTGCCAGCGCGCGCGGCATCAAGCCCGGCCGTTAATCCTTCGATCAGCGCGGCTTCGGCGCGCAACATGTCATCCGGCGGTGTGCCAAGAAACAGCGTCCGGCAAAATGGCGCGTGATAGCGTCGGTAACACCCTGATATCTCGAAGAATGTCGCCTCGCCATTTTGAAACGGACGGCCATCCCATGTCAGATGCGGCGCCGCGGCGTCGCGCCCAGAAGGCAAAAGCGGGACAATAGCAGGGTAATCACCCCAATGGCCGTCGGCGCCCCGGATCGCATCTCGATAGATTTCCGCAACGATTTCATTTTTCGGCACCCCCGGTTCGACACGTTCCAACAGACCATCTACAACTTTTTCCGAGATTGCCGCAGCTCGACGCATAAAGGTGACTTCGGCCTCGGATTTTATCGCTCGCTGCCAATTCACCAACCCGGTTGAGTCCTGCCAAACAACTTGAGGCAGATCAATTTTCAACACATCCATGGCTTTGGCAGAGAAATAATAGTTGTCCGCCTCGACGCCGATGCGGGACTCAGACAGACCCAGGTCGCCCAAAACCCGTGCGAGATCCTGCATCGGGTGACAATCGGTGGCTTGCACGAAACCATCGGCATAGCCTTGAATGCAGGAGTCTGCCATCCAAACCGTTCGACGCGCGCCGTTCGCATCCTGGGCGCGCCCCCACCAGATCGGATCACCTTCAGCGCGAACAATCACGCCTTGATGCACGTAGAATGACCATCCATCATAGCCAGTCAACCAGGCTTGGTTTGACGGATCGGTAACGATCAGCGCCGCGACATCGGCCAAAACCATTGCGCGGCGCGTGCGCACCAGCCGGGACTCATATTCAGATCTTGAAAACGGCAAAGACGTCGCTGGCATAAAATCGCTTTCAAAACAGTCCGGCAGTCTTGCCGATAGATCTCTATTTGATGATTTTTGTTCGTTTTTTTGTTCGTTGGCTAGCAAAATTGCGGTTCGCAGCACCAAAACACGCGACAAGGTTGCATCTTTGGTTGTCGGTGTGCTTACAATCGGGAACAAAACGCAGATCAACTGTGAAAGCCCAAGGGGAGCCATTTTGGCCGAAACGCAATCGTCCGGAGCGTTCGTTGAATTCGAACGGGTCCAAAAGAGCTATGACGGCGAAACTCTGGTCGTCAAAGATCTGAATCTTATCATGCCGAAGGGCGAGTTCCTCACGATGCTGGGACCGTCCGGATCGGGAAAAACCACCTGCCTGATGATGCTGGCAGGCTTCGAGACGGCCACACATGGCGACATTCGTCTGGACGGGGTTTCGATCAACAATATTCCACCGCACAAACGTGGGATCGGAATGGTGTTCCAGAATTACGCGCTTTTTCCGCATATGACCGTGGCCGAAAATCTGTCATTTCCGCTTGAAGTGCGAAAAATGGGCAAAAGTGAGCGTGAAACCAAGGTCAAACGGGCGCTCGACATGGTGCAAATGGGTGCGTTTGGCGGCCGTCGGCCCGCCCAATTGTCGGGTGGTCAACAACAGAGAATCGCATTGGCACGCGCCCTGGTTTTCGAAGCTGAGCTGGTGCTGATGGATGAACCATTGGGCGCGTTGGACAAACAATTGCGCGAACACATGCAGTTCGAAATCAAACGAATCGCGGACAATCTCGGGATCACCGTCGTCTATGTCACGCATGACCAGACCGAAGCGTTAACGATGTCTGATCGCGTCGCGGTCTTTGATGACGGTCGCATCCAACAACTTGCCCCACCAGATCAGCTCTATGAAGCGCCAGATAACAGCTTTGTTGCGCAATTCATAGGCGAAAACAACACGTTAGAAGGTGTCATCAAGGAGATAAAAGGTGGTACGGCGCTTGTTCAACTGGACAGCGGTGACTTGATCGATGCCAAGCCAATCAACGTGTCGCAACCTGGTGAGAGAACGCGCGTTTCCATTCGACCCGAACGAGTTGAGTACAACAAGGAACGTCTGCAAGACGGTGCTCATACGCTGAAAGCAGAAGTAATGGAATTCATTTACATGGGTGACATCTTTCGCACGCGCCTGCGGGTGGCTGGCAGCGAAGACTTCATTATCAAAACCCGCAACGCCCCCGACCAGGTGCGATTGCAACCGGGCACCCAAATCGAAATTGGTTGGTTGCCCGAAGATTGCCGCGCGCTGGATGCGTAGCGGCGCGAGCTGTCGTGACAGAAAATGTTGCGATGCACACGGCCAACACCTGATGCCTGAATGGTAGCGGCCAAAAGTAAATAACAGGCAAACTCTGGGAGAAAGACCAAAATGACTCTTACCAAAACTCTGATGGCCACGACCGTGCTGACATTTGTCGCCGGACTGGCACATGCAGATGGCCACATGGCAAGCGACATGACCATTGTCAGCTGGGGCGGCGCCTATTCCAAGTCGCAGCAGCTGGCTTACCACGACCCCTACGCGGCGATGACCGGCGTCAAAATTATCAATGATGATTCTTCGGCCGAGGCAGTCTCCAAGCTGCGCGCAATGAGCGAAGCGGGCAACGTGACATGGGACGTTGTTGACGTCGTCGCCGCAGACGCCCTGCGTTTGTGCGACGAAGGCCTGGCGATGGAAATCGATCCGGACACGATGCTGGCGGCCGCTCCTGATGGAACATCAGCGCGCGACGACTTTGGCGAATTGTTGGTAGGCGACTGTTTTATACCACAAATCGTCTACTCCACCACATTTGGCTATCGAACCGATCTGGTGGGTGACACACCGCCAACATCGGTCTGCGCGGTTTTTGATACGGACGCCTATCCGGGCAAACGCTCGCTGGAAAAGCGCCCGATCGCCAACATGGAATGGGCACTGCTTTGCGACGGCGTTGCCAAGGGCGACATCTATGACCTGCTTGCGACAGAAGCCGGCCAGGAACAGGCGTTGGCCAAGTTGAACACAATCAAATCCGACGTGATCTGGTGGTCGGCCGGTGCAGACACTCCGCAGCTTTTGGCTGACGGCGAAATTGTGATGGGCTCAACCTACAACGGGCGTTTGTTCAGCGTTATCGAAGAGCAAAATCAGCCTGTTGGAATGCTTTGGGACGCTCAGATGTTTGATCTGGACGGCTGGATTATCCCAACTGGCCTTAGCCCCGAGCGCCAAGCCCGCGCGCTTGATTATATCATGTTTGCAACAGACACACAGCGTCTGGCGGATCAAGCCAAATACATCAGCTACGGACCCGCGCGTCTGTCTTCGGCGCCATTGGTCGGCAAACATGCCGAATTGGGCATCGAGATGGCGCCGCATATGCCAACCGATCCAAACAATGCCAAGAACACGTTCTTGTACAACTACGAGTTCTGGGCTGACTACCGTGACGATATCGACGCCAAATTCCAAGCGTGGTTGGCGAAGTAAACTTCGTCGTCAAGATAGCTCGCGGGGGCGGCTTTTCGCCCCCGTGAACACCCATCTACCAATTTCTCTTCCAAAAAATCGGACACTGCCATGAGCGATCAAACCCACGCTGGCCCCGTACTTGCCGCCGATGGAACGCCGCTCAAACGAAGTCTTGCGCGCGCTCTACGCGTCCAAAAGTTACGGGCTTTGGCCTTGATTGCACCGCTGCTGTTGTTCGTTTTGATTACATTCATCGCACCAATCGGTGACATGCTTTTTCGCTCGGTTGAAAACCAAATCGTTAGGGAAACGCTGCCCAAAACAGTCGTGGCACTGAAGAACTGGGACCCTGCTTCCGAGGAAGCCCCCGGCGAAACCGTATTTGCAGCTTTGGCCGTCGACCTCAAAGCCGCCGTTGAAATCAAAAGGCACACCCGTCTTGGATCGCGTTTGAACTATGAGCAGACCGGCGCCGCATCGTTGTTTCGCAAATCCGGCCGTAAAGTCAAACGGATGGACCTTGAAGCAGATGCCCCCTTCAAAGACGCGTTCATCGACATCGACAAAAAATGGGGCGAGCCTGAAATTTGGAGGACCATTTACAAATATTCACCTGCCTATACGGACGGCTACTTTCTGAACGCTGTGGATATGCAAAAGGGCGCCGACGGAGCAGAAGCGCGCCCCGAAAACCAACAAATCTATTTGATGCTGTTTCAACGCACACTCTTCATGTCCGTTGTCATCACACTGAGCTGCATCTTTTTGGCCTATCCAGTGGCATGGTTACTGGCAAATTTGCGGGCGCGAACAGCCAACCTGTTAATGATCCTGGTTTTATTGCCCTTTTGGACTTCGCTTTTGGTGCGCACGTCCGCTTGGAAGGTTATGTTACAACAACAAGGCGTTATCAATGATACACTGGTTTGGCTGGGTTTGGTCGATGATGCCAACAGATTGATCATGATTAACAATCAGTTCGGAACCATCGTCGCAATGACGCACATCCTTTTGCCTTTCATGATATTGCCGATGTACTCGGTTATGCAGACCATTCCACCCACCTACCTCCGTGCTGCCAAGTCACTCGGTGCCACCAATTGGACAGCTTTCTGGCGCGTGTATTTCCCCCAATCTGTGCCCGGCATTGGAGCAGGATCAATCCTCGTTTTCATTCTGTCCATCGGTTACTATATAACCCCAGAAATTGTTGGAGGCACGACAGGAACCTTCATTTCAAATCGAATCGCTTACCACATTTCGAGTTCGCTAAATTGGGGCTTAGCTGCTGCTTTGGGCGCAATTCTCTTGGCAGCTGTGTTATTACTTTATTATGCGTATGACAAAATCGTTGGCATCGACAACGTAAAGTTGGGGGGCTAGGCAATGAGCGTTCTTTCCAATGTACGTCAAACGGAGCCATCCTTTTATATTCCAGTTGTTGCACTATTTGGCGCAGTCGCAGGCCTTTTCGTTGGCACAGCCCAAGGCAATTCAGCGATTGGGTTCGTCATCGGAGCTGCCGTGTTGGCTGTTTTGGCTTTCGGGTTAGCCAAATTGGAACATCTTGAAAGATCTTTGCGTTGGATATTGCTAGGCGCATCCGGTCTGGTTGGGTTACTGTTTGCAGGCATCCCAGCGGCCTTTATTGGCGCGGCTATGGGTGGCTTTTTTGGCTGGCTTACGTTTTGGTTATTCCGAGGCCGATACCGCGCACCGCTGGCCCCGTATCTGACCTCCGCCCAAGTTCTTTGGCATTACAGTTTTCGTGTCATCTGCGGCGCAATATTCGTTTTTTTGATCACACCCATCTTGGTTGTTATGCCGCTCAGCTTCAATGCACAGGACTTTTTTACGTTTACGCCCGAAATGCTAAGGTTTGATCCAGCAGGATACTCGCTAAAACACTATCAAGATTTCCTGACGAACTCTGATTGGCAAAACGCACTGCGTAATTCTGTTTTGATCGCTCCGGCTGCAACGGTTTTGTCTGTGACTTTTGGAACCTTGGCGGCGATTGGACTAAGTCAACCTCACGTGCCCTTCAGGCGGGCCATAATGGCGATTCTTATTTCACCGATGATCGTGCCGTTGATCATTTCCGCCGCCGGAATGTACTTCTTTTATTCGCGCATAGGACTTCAAGGGACCTATTTGGGTGTCGTTCTGGCGCATGCAGCTTTGGGGATACCGTTTGTCATTATTACGGTAACTGCGACTCTTGTGGGCTTTGACCGCTCTTTGACACGTGCCGCAGCCAACATGGGCGCAGATCCAGTTACGACCTTTTTCAAAGTACAAATGCCTTTGATCTTGCCTGGCGTGATATCCGGCGGATTGTTTGCTTTCATTACGTCTTTTGATGAGGTCGTTGTCGTCTTGTTTGTAGGGTCAGCAGGTCAAAAGACTCTTCCTTGGCAAATGTTCACCGGATTGCGCGAACAGATAAGCCCAACTATTCTGGCCGTCGCAACCATACTTGTTGTCGTGTCTGTTGCCTTGCTGACTGTGGTGGAATTACTGCGGCGACGTTCCGAACGGCTGCGTGGTATGAGTCCAGGTTAGCGAACGACGAATTCGGCATGAAGTGCGCCTGCTGCCTTGAGGCTTTTCAAGATGTCGATCATGTCTCGTGGTGACACGCCCAACGCGTTCAATCCAGCAACCACTTCAGACAAGGAAGTGGCCTCTGGGACTTCAGCCAGCGCGACGCCTTCTTCCTCCTCGATCCCGACGCCTGTTCGGGGAACAACAACGGTTTCGCCATCAGCAAAAGGGTTAGGTTGAACGACAAGTGGGGCCTCCTCGATACGCAAAGTTAGATTGCCTTGCGACACAGCAACGCGGGATAAGCGAACGTCGTCGCCCATGACGATAGTGCCTGATCTTTGATCAACGACCACGCGTGCTTTACGTTGTGGCTCCACTAGTATGTTCTCAATTCGGCCAATGGCATGCGCTGTTGAACGTGTTCGCGTGGCAGCAATATCCAATCGAACAGTACCTGAGTCCTGCATCAAGGCGACCTCACGTCTAAACTCGTTGTTGATGGCCGCTTCAATCCGCTCAGCAGTGGTAAAGTCGGGCTCGCGCAACGCGAGGCGCATGGTCGTTAACGACGCGAGGTCGAACTCGATTTCTCGTTCAACCCGCGCACCAGATGGGATGATCCCCGAAGTTGGCACCCCTTGGACGACGGTGGCCGCCTGCCCTTCGGCGACAACGCCACCTGCAAGAATAGCCCCTTGGGCAACTGCATAAATCTGTCCATCTGCCGCATTGAGCGGGGTCATGATGAGCGTCCCTCCCAAGAGACTGTTGGAATCTCCGATCGCTGACACCGTCACATCGATTTGACCACCAACCCGCGAAAACGGAGGCAGGGTCGCAGTTACAAAGACGGCTGCAACGTTTTTTGGGCGAAACTGTTCACCCGCCACGTTCACTCCAAGGCGCTCAAGAATGTTGGACATGATTTCTTCGGTAAAAGGCGCGTTGCGAAGCCCGTCACCAGTACCGTTCAACCCAACAACCAAACCATATCCCACCAGATCATTCCCACGAACGCCGTCGAACTCAACCAAATCTTTCAGTCGAATAGAGCCCGATTGCGCAGCCAGTGGCAGCAGAATGGCAAAAATCAAGACAGCAAAATACTTCATCGTAGGAAACTCAGCAAAGACAAACGGGAAGTCCTAACGGTCACTGAGTAGAGGCTTTCGAGCTGAAACTGCACGTTTTCCAACCGCGTTGCCGTTTCAAATGGATCCACGTCCAATAAACTGGACTTGGCAAATTCCAAACTGGTTCTTGCAGCTTCGTTGCGTGCCATGGCTTCTTCTATCCGTGCTTCGGTGAAACCCAAATCCGCCCGAAGCGAAGTAATGTCATTCTGAGAACCAAGAAGAGCTTGACCACTGGATTGCAAAATCTCGTTTTGCGTTTCGCTGTCCAAACCCAATGCCGGGTCGGTCGCCAAGGCAGCAAGTGAAACACTTTTAATCAAGTCTCGAAAGGCAGAATCATTTGCTTTTATCGTCACACTCACGACTTGCCCGGACCCCACCTGGATACCAGCCAAGTTTTGCGAAGATCCCGAATAGAGTGATGCGCTGAAGCCCGCTGGATCATCGAACCAATCAGATGCGGCTTGCTCAATATCTGTCGCGGATGTCAGACCTGACAGTTCGGCGCTAAGTGCATTGAGCAAGTCATCTGAGGTTCCAAGAGGCGCACGATCTGTAGCAATGCCTCCAAAAATGCTTCGTCCCGCAACGCTTGCATTCAAAGAACCCATGATCACCTCGAGGTCTGACCTGGCTTGATGGGCTAGGTTGGATCGGACCGACGGCAAATTGGAAGGTGCAGTGGCCAGTAGAGACGAACTTAGCGACGAAGACGCGTCGTGTAGCCGTTCAAGATTCGATTGAGCATGTGATGTAAACACAGAAGCTTCGGTGGCCGCCAACGAAAAACTGTCCAGCCTCCCCAAATTTCTTTCGATATCAGCGAGGTAAGCGAGATCCCCGCCAACGCGGGACACAACATCGGTTGTCTGTCCTGTGCTCAGTTCTTGCGTCAATCTTTCGATCGACTGTTTCAGTTGAGTGCTTCGGGTGCGCAACATCATGTTTTGCGCAAGGTCGCCAATAGAAGTCAGGTTCATCCATCAAATCCTCAATAAGGTATCCATCATGTCCTGGACGACTTCAATCATCCTGGCGTTTGCGGCGTAGGCTTGTTCGGCCAACATCAAGGTCTGCAACTCGGAATCTGTATCAACACCTTGTGCCAGTTCAATTTGTGTAAGCTCCGTTTGACTGGCCGACGCAAAGCTTAGATTTTGGTCGGCTGTGCTGTTTTGTTGTGAAAACCTGGATAAAACTGTCGACACAACACCGGCGGCCGTCAATTGACCGGTGCCAAAGTTGCCGGATCCCGGCGTCCGAGCAGCATTCAGGGCGTTGCCCAAATCTTGTAAGAATTGAGAGTTGCCAACTGCGCCCGGCACCAGCGCGCCCAAGCCGTCTCTTAGTCTCCAACTTTCGCCACCTTGGTCAGGATCGACCGATGCATTGAGGCTTAGTCGACCTGCCAAGCCAACTTCATTCGCAACATCAAAGGCACTACCGTTGTCCGTAAATAATCCCGGCGCGCCTGCCGCCAAAGTGGAATCCAGCGAAGGATCTTCAAACCGTTCAACAAGATCACGAGCGACACTGTCGATGTCTTCTTGAACCTCTGGCGCTATTTCATCTCGTATCTGAAATTGAGCGCCCAAAGTTCCACCACGCAATGCGCCATTGGCACTGTCGGTACGAATTGGAATCCCATTCAATTGGAGTCCAGACAGGGCGCCAGATGCCTGGGACATTTGTGGCGTGACCGTGTGCGCTGGAGAAAAGCTTATCTGCGCGGCTGGTCCGTCCAACAGAATAACTCCACCGTTTGAGTAAAGCGCAACTTGGCCATGATCACGATCGACCACATTGATTGGTACAATTTCGTTGATTTGATCTAACAGAACTTGGCGTTGATCCAGCAACGATGCGGTCTCGCCTCCCCGCGACAATGTCGACGTAATGCGCGAGTTCAATTTTTGCACATCGCTTAGTGATTGGTTGAGAACGGTCACTTGGGCATCGATCGAACGGTCTGCGGAAGATCGCATCGTCTGAACGGTATCCGAGGCCGTGGCCAAAGACGCGGCCAGATCTTTCGCGCTTTGCACCGCTGTCGAGAGTCTCTCAACAGAGTTTGGTAAGCTAGATGCTTCAATCAGGCTGGATTCGAAACTTGTCATTCGCATCGCAACCGATCCGACATCGGATACAGATCCAAATGCAAATGTTAGTCTTGAGTGAAAGTTTGCAACAACCTGCGCAGCACCGAATTCCGCATCAGCGCTTCGGCGGTTCGCAATGATTCCAGGATCAGAGTTACGTGTGATTCCCGCAACAAAGACACCTGGACCAGCCTGGCCATATGACGTCAAACTCAACGAACGACGTACATACCCCGGTGTCAGGGCATTTGCGATATTGTCGGAAACAACACCGGTGGAACGGCTCGCAGCCGTTAGTCCGCTATACGCGCTGTGAAGTGCAGAGGTAAGACTCATGTCAATGGCTCCTGTCTGGTCCAGGTCAGATCAAGTTAGGGGATTAGCGCTTAATGTTTGTTGTTTCCTGAAGCATCTCATCCACGGTTTGAATGACCTTCGCGTTCGAGGAGTAAGCCCTTTGTGTTTGAATCATCGCAGTGAGTTCTCCGGCCACATCCGTGGCGGACTCTTCACGCGCGTAAGAAACAATATCGCCTGTGGGTCCGTCACTTGCGTCCCAAAGAAAGTATGTTCCACTGTCCGTTGAAGGCAGATAGGTTTGTTGATCAAGCGCAACCATGCCATTTGGGTTGGGCAAGTCGACCAGCGGAACTTTGTAAATCGTCCGCGTGATGCCAGTATCAAAGAAGGCATGCACAAACCCGTTGGCATCAACTTCGACGCTGGTCATATTGCCGACCGGTGTGCCATCTTTGGAAATCGAGACAGGCGCGAATTTGTCACCCAACTGCGTCAGGCCGTCGCTTTGGCCAATGTTGCCAATGTTGATTTCCATCGCGCCGCCCGCAACGTTCACGATCATCGACCCAGATGTCGCATCATAGGCGCCGCCAGAAATCGTAGTGACCGAAGCAAGCGTGCCACCAAGCGCCGTGGAGTCATCAAACGTGAGCGTGTACTCACCAATCACGGCGCCAGCCGAAGCCGAATCCGTCAGTGTCAAAGTCCATTCGTTTGACTCGCCAGTTGCCGGTACGGTCGGTGAAAAACTGGCCGTGATGCTTTCGGATTTGCCTAAATTGTCAAAATACTCAATCGGCAGATCAGAAGCCTCTCCAGTTCCTGTGGACTCGGTGTCAACAGCGGGCAAGTTGATGCCCAGTGACATTTCTGTGGTTGGTTCGCTTGTGAATTGGTTCACATTGATCCGCACCGGCTCCAGGCCATCCGAAGTGTCGCGCGGAAAACTGGGGATGCTCCCATCGGGCAATGCAGGCCAGCCAAGCAGCACCAAGCCAGATTCACTGGTCAAAAATCCGTCAGCATTTGTCCGAAAAGAGCCCGTCGATGTCAGCAACATTTGTGGCGTACCGTTATTGGCATTCACTTCAGAAATTGACGCAACAGGCAGCATCCCACGGCCGCGCACCGCCAAATCAGTAGCATTTGTAGTCGAAACAAGCGGCCCACGTTCATCAACAAGGCGCTGTGTTGTTGAGCGGACACCGCCAGCTGAATATTTGCCCCCAGACGCAGAGGTCACCATCGAATGAAAGTCGGTGTTGACCCGCTTGTACCCAAAGGTGGAAGAATTCGCGATGTTGTCGGAGATAGATGCCAGACGACTGGCATTTGCTGTAAGGCCAGCAACACCGGCATTTAGCGAAGAGGAGATGGTCATAAATACGCCTTTCTGAAGTATCAAACAGTCTTGGCGCAACAGCTATAGCGCGGTGACTTAACACCGCGCTAACAGTTAAAATCTTCTCTAATTCTGAAGTCGTCGCAGACCCGGTTTAGTCCTCATTCAACAGGATTATTTCGATCCTGTTGTTGCGCTCCGCCATTGGATTTTCATCCACATGATCGCGATCGCCGTGACCAACAATCCGCTGGAAACGTTCGGGTTCCACCGCCTCACCTTGAAGCAGCAAACGGGTAGCCTTGGCCCGCGCTGTGGACAGCTCCCAGACCGGATTCTCCAGTGCCACAACGGGGTTAGCCCGCAAATGTCCACCCACAGCCACGCCATTTGGCACCAAGGCGCTGGCCTGGCCAACAAACTTGGTCAGAGCTCGCAAAAGGTCGGTTGGCTCATTTGTCTCACCTTCAAACAACTTGTCGTCCCGGGTGTCGAACAGTTCGATCACCATGCCTTCATCTGTCACTTTTGTAACGATATGTTTCAAAAGATCGTCGGAGACCTCACTTTCACCCGCTTTGCCCTTCAAAGCTTCCTGAACCGCTTCAAACTCTGACGAAGAGTCGGCGCCACCGGAATCATCCACACCAGCATCACCGCGCGATTGCATTGATTCCGTGGGGTGCTTTTCAGAGGCACCTTGTTGAATCTGAGCCAGAATTTCCTCGGACAGCTGGCTGGTTCCGCCGAATGGCCCATCGCTGCCGCCAGAAATTTTGTGAATTGGAATTGTCGGCGAGAAGTAATCCGCCAACCCTTTTCTTTGCTTTTCAGTCGTCGCGTTCAACAGCCACATCAACATGAAGAAGGCCATCATGGCCGTGACGAAATCCGCATAAGCGACTTTCCACGCGCCACCGTGATGGCCATCGCCACCCGAGACTTTCTTCCGTTTGATGATGACCGGCGCGACATTTGTCGACGCACTCATCTCATCCACCTTTATTACTCACCCATGAACGGGATAGCAGATGAGGTGTTAAGAGAGGCCTAACAGATAAACTTGTCTATGAACTGATGCCACAGCGCTGGTAACATTTCGTCTGGTGCACCTTCTGCGCCATAGACCACCAAAAAAAGATTATTTCGTTATCTCTGAACGCCTTATCTTTGCCTCAAAGCCGTATCCGTAGCCGACCACAGCATCGAATACACACTCTTTTCTGTTAAGAAACATGACCACGACAGCACCGTTCACCCTTAGTTAAGACCTTGGGTTGCAAGCGAAATTCTTAACTTCTGCGATCCCTAGCCAACGCACCGTTCCACCCCACGCAGGGTCCGACGCGGTTTTGCTCACACCACAGGTTCGTCCCAAAGCACATCGCCAAATTGGTCGCGCAACTTGTTCTTGAGAACCTTTCCGGTGCCGCCAATGGGCAAGCTGTCCACAAAAATAACCTGATCCGGCACCTGCCAACTGGCGACTTTGCCCTTGTAGAAATCAAGAATCACCTGCGCGCTGGGTGACGTGTCCGGCGCTTTGACCACCACGAGCACCGGGCGTTCGTCCCATTTTTTGTGACGCGCAGCAATTGCAGCCGCATTTGCCACCTCGGGATGCGAGATCGCAATGTCTTCAAGTTCAACCGTAGAAATCCATTCCCCCCCGGATTTGATGATGTCTTTGGATCGATCGCGGATGATCATGTACCCATCCGGATCAATCGTGGCGACGTCGCCTGTGTCAAACCACCCGTCCTGCGTCAGCGCAGAATCCGGTTTCTTGAAATAGCTTTCCATAATCCAGAACCCGCGAATTTGCAGATCGCCTTGCGTTTGGCCGTCTTCGGGCAAAACCTGACCTTTGTCATCCACGATCCGCAACTCGACCCCATAGGGCGGGCGCCCCTGCCCCACACGCAACGCGCCTTTTTCGCTGTCGCTGAGCCCTTGGTGCTTTTGCAGCAGCTGGTTCAATGTGCCCAGCGGACTGGTTTCTGTCATCCCCCAACCGTGGATCAACTCAACCCCGTAGAGATCTCGAAACGCCGGAATCATCGAACTTGGCAACGCCGAGCCCCCCACAAGCGTGCGGGTCAGGCTTTCGGCTTTGCTTCCGGTGCTTTCCAATGCGCCCAGCAATCCCATCCAGATGGTGGGCACCCCCAAAGCCATCGTCACTTGATGATCATCAATCAGCTTGACCAGGCTTTCACCGTCCAGATTTGGCCCCGGCAGCACAAATTTGCACCCCACGCCGGCTGCAATGTAGGGCACACCCCACGCATTTGCATGAAACATCGGCACCACGGCCATGGTCGTGTCCTTGGCACTCAGCGCGATACCATCGGGTTGATTGGCGCCCAGTGAATGCAGCACCGTTGAGCGATGCGAGTATTGCACCCCCTTGGGATTGCCGGTCGTGCCCGAAGTGTAACACAGGCTTGAAGGCATGCGTTCGTCCAGATCGGGCCACGTGTAAGTGTCGTCCTCGGCCTGTAGCAAAGTGTCGTAAAACAGAATGCCCGGACTCATCTCGGCGATGTCCGGATCTTGCGCCCCCATAAAGATCACGTGTTTGAGCGATTTCAGCTGATCCCCAAGCTTGGCAACCACTGGCAAAAAGGTTTTGTCGAGAAACAGCACCTGATCTTCGGCATGGTTGATAATATAGACCAGCTGTTCGGGAAACAGGCGCGGATTGATGGTGTGACAGACGAAACCGGCCCCGGCGACGCCAAAATAGATCTCAAGATGGCGTTGGTTGTTCCAGGCAATCGTTGCGCAGCGCTGCCCGGGCTCCAGCCCCAAACGCTCCAGGGCCGCTGCAAGCCTGCGCGCGTTTCTCTCGACAGTGCGCCAATTGGTTATCTGCACCTCGCCGTCTGTTTCCACCGAAACAATCGACGTTTCCCCGTGATATCGCCCGGCATGGGCGATCAACGAGCTGATCAACAAAGGCTGATCCATCATCGTACCGTTCATCGCGTCTCTCCCCCGTTTTGAACAATCGTGGCGGCAAACGGCATATGCAGCAAGATTTATCTTGTGGTTTCAATACAGTTTTGACCTTTGCGTCCTGCGGAGCTTGTCTTGCGAGACCGACAAAGACCTTGACAGATCCCCCCGTGCGCCGCGAAAAACATCCAACGTTTTATAAAATAGGGAACGGAATGCTGTTTGGTGGACGCAGTTCGGAAGATGACACAGTGGTCGAGATGCTGGCCTCGGCCATTCGCCGGGATATTTCCTTTGGCGTGTTGCGACCCGATCAGAAGCTGAAAATCGAAGCCCTGCGTCAATCCTATGGTGGGTCCAACCACTCCATGCGCGAAACGCTGCGGGTGTTGACCTCTGAGGGGATGGTCGAAGCGAACAATCAACGCGGGTTCCGGGTCACCTCGGCCACCCAGGATGATCTGCGCGATATTCTGTTGCTGCGCCTTGAGGTCGAAAAGCTGGGGCTGACCCGCGCGTTGGAGTTCGGCGATGTGACGTGGGAAGCCCGGGTCATCGCGGCGCTGCATTCTGTTGCCCATGCTGACAATACCGTACAGGCCACCCCGGACGATGTAACAGCATTGGAATGGGACGAAGCTTGCCGCGCCTTGATTTTGGCACTGCTCAGCGCCAGCCAATCACCCCGCCTGATCAACATGGCCGCGCAGTTTTACGGGCAATCGCGCCGCTTTCGTCTGGCCTTGCTGCGCGAAGGGCGCATCGATTTTAGCGCCCGCAAGATCCGACAGGACGCCCTGCGCGACGCCATCACACAACGCGACAAATCCAAGGCTCTGCATCTGTGGGAACAAGACATCCACGCCGATCTGGGCGCATGAGACAAAAACCAAAAGATCATAACGGGAGGACACCATGATCAACTTCAACAGACGTCAAACACTTGGCCTGATTGGCGCCGCAGCCGCGACAGGGCTTGCCGCGCCCGCGATTTCGCAAAACAAGAAGATCGTGGTCGGGGCTTTGCGTTTCACCTCGCATTCCGCCAGCTTCATTGCGGTCGAACGGAACTATTTCGCGCAAGCCGGTCTTGATGTGGAATTGCGCTTTTTCCAAGCGGCACAACCTATGGCCGTTGCAATTGCATCAGGTGATGTCGACTACGCGGTCACCGCGATTTCGGGTGGTTTGATTTCACTGGCCGACAAGGGCGCGATCAAGGTGATTGGCGGCGCGCTCAGCGAAGAGCCGGGCATCGACGGGCAGAAAATCCTCGCCTCGGACGCGGCATTCCAGGCTGGGCTGACCTCGCCCGCCGGACTTGCAGGCAAAAAATACGGAATTTCCACCGCCGGATCGTCGTTCCATTACATGGGCTCAAAGGTCGCCCAGGCCGAGGGTGTCGAGATGTCGTTCACGCCGTTGCAAAAGGTCGGCGCGATCATCGGGGCGCTGAAATCCGGACAAATCGACGCCTGGTCGATTGTGCCTCATATCGCCAAGCCGCTGTCGGGTTCGGGTGCGGTGCATATCATTGGCAACATCTCGGATTACCTGCCCAACTATCAGGTCACCACAGTCTTCACCTCGGCGAAAAACGCCAGCGGCGAGCGGGATCAGACAACCGATTTCCTGGGCGCGTTTTCGCAAGGCGTGTCCGATTACAACTCAACCATGATCGACAAGGCCGGCGGCGACGACGGCGTTAACGAAATGGTCGATCTGATCCACAAATATGTCTACACGGATCGTCCGCGCGAAAAAGCGGCACCTTCAATCATCAATGGCACAATGCGCGTGAACGACGGTGCCCGCCTGAACATCGCCTCGGTGCAGGATCAGCTTAACTGGTTCCAATCGGAGGGTTTGGTGGACGACGACATCACGCTCGATACCTTTGTGGATCCCAGTTATGTGGACACGTTTGAGGCGTAAGCGCCTGAAAAATCCGTTGGGCCACAGTGACACACTGGGCCCAACGCCCCTCTGCCCAAGGACAAATTGATGGATATTCGCCTGGACTCAATCCACCATTCTTATGGTGACACAGAGGTTTTGCGTGACATCTCGCTGGATATTCCAACCGGGCGTATCGTTTGTCTGGTGGGGCCTTCAGGGTGCGGAAAATCGACCCTTTTGCGTCTGATCGGCGGCTTGGAACGCCCCAGCGCGGGGCGGGTTTTGCAATTGGGCACGCCGCCCGAGGGGTGCCTGAACGCGCTGACCTATGTGTTCCAGGATTTTGCCTTGTTGCCCTGGCGATCGGTGCGCGGCAACATCTCGCTGGTTCTGGAAGATCACGGCATTCGAGGCGCGCGCGCCGACGACATTATCAACGATGTGTTGTCGCGCACAAAGCTGGCCGATTTCAGCCATGCCCTGCCCCGCCAGTTGTCGGGCGGAATGAAACAACGGGTGGCCATCGCGCGCGCACTAGCGGTGAAGCCGGCAGTCATGCTGATGGACGAACCGCTCTCGGCGCTTGACAGTCAGACCCGCGAATTGCTGATGGATGATCTGGTGGCACTGTGGACCCGCCAACGCTTCACGGCCGCTTATGTCACCCACAACCTGGCCGAAGCGGTGCGTTTGGGCCACCGCATTGTCGTGCTGTCCCGCCGTCCCGGCGAAATCCGGGAAGTGGTTGAAATCGAAACGCCTCTGTCAGAGCGCGCCCATGGCGACCGCAGTCTTGAAAAGACCCAAAAACATCTGTGGGATCTGATGCGCGATGAAGCGCGTGCCGCAGACGCGGAATTGCTCAATGTCTGATATCACCCCACGCAATGGCCCTATCGAAGTGCGTTTTCGCGGTGGCGGTTTTGCCCCCAAATCACGCCGTTGGGTGGGTTTTGCGGTGTTTGTCGTTTTGATCGCTGTGATGGAGGTCGGCACGCGAAGTGGGGTCATCTCGGCGCTGACATTGCCCAAACCCTCTGACGTTTTGGCCACATTCGTAGAGCTTTGGGAAAGTGGCTTGCTGTTCAAACACTTGGCTCCATCGCTTAGCCGCCTGGCCGTCGGCGGTGCCATTGGTGCCAGCTTTGGCATCGGCGTTGGCGTTTTGATCGGGCTGTTTTCCTATGTGCGCGCCGGGCTTGTGCCTCTGGTGGCGGCAATCTTTCCGATCCCAAAAATCGCGCTATTGCCCCTGTTTGTGATTTGGTTTGGCATTGATGAAGCCTCAAAATACGCGCTCATCGCCTTTGGCACCTTCACCCCGACCGTTGTGGCCACTTATGGTGCGGTCGACAATGTTGATCGCTCGCTGATCCGCATGGGTCAAAGCTTTGGGCTGTCCTGGCTTTCGATTGTTCGAAAAATCGTGCTGCCCGGTGCCATGCCCGGTATCTTGTCCGGGCTGCGCATTTCGCTCGCCATTGCGATTATCTTGCTTGTTGCCGCCGAAATGCTGGGCGCCGAATACGGCATCGGGGCCTATATTCTTGAGGCGGGGTCGCTTTACGATCTTGAAAGGTTGTTTGCTGGCGTGGTGATCCTTTCGTTGTTGGGCGTGATCCTAAGCACGATCATCGGATTGATCGAACGCAGATTGTTGGGTTGGCGGTCTTAACCAGTCACCGAACGGTTTGTCTTTGCCGAAACCACTTCGATCCGGCTGGCTATTTGTGCAAAAGGCCAATCCCTGCGCAAAATCGTCCGCTGTGACTTCGTGGCAAACATGGCAGGAATCGGCAAACGCAGTCTGATCTGAAGTTGCCTGCTTTCCAGTTGCACACTGCATGCCTACACGTTCGCGTAGGCAAAGCATTCTGCGCGCACCATTTCCTCGAACACCTTGCCGCCCTCAATGGCGTTTTCGATGGTCAGCGCAAACTCGGCTCCGCCGTCTTTTTCGGCCAGCGGGTAGATCACTTCGCAAGATGATGCGTGGATATTCACTGTTTGAATTACATGCAAATTGTGTCGGTGCGGATCAAACACCGGAGCTTGGCCGACCGTCGCTTCGAACAGTGCGCAATGGTCTTTGGCTGGAAGAAACCAGTGCGACACAAGAAGGTCATGGCGGCGCCAACCGAACGGACAATTGCAAACCAAAAACAACTTGGAAACCGGCAGCGTTGGCCGCTTTGGCCGTGCAATCAAAGCGGTCGTTGCGGCCTACGCCATACCCAGGGTAAGCCTGCTGGATATGGCAAGCGTTACATTTGAAAGGATCTAGCGAGAAGCAACCGCCAAGGGGCGCTGAGCCCAGATCTCGACCCGACGGTTTTTGATCCGGCCAGGGCGGGTTTCGTTGCAGGCCAAGGGAGAAAGCTCGCCATATCCAACCGACTTTGCCTCAATACGACCAGACAGTTCGGGATAGCGAGAAATTAGCGCTTGTCGCACAATCTCGGCGCGTTGCAGGGCAATAAATTGGTTCAGATCCGCGCGGCCAACCGAGTCTGAGAAGCCCATAAAGTAGAATTTTGCGCCGTCATAGTCATCCGAACGGATCAGATCCGCCAACATCTCAAGTTGTTGATAATCCTCGCTGTCCAAGTCCATCGCGCCACCATCAAAACGGATCGTCGTCGACAACCGATCCGCATAAGACATCAGTTCCAGCATGCGGCGCGTGGTTTCCAAACCTTCAATACTTTCGTTGCCCATCAAAGTATGGGTCACGCGCAGACCTTGGGTGTTCAGTGGCTCGGCGACGATCTCGCGGTCTATGAAACCGGCGTTGCGCACATGTGTTTGTGCGTCGTTGGAGGCGATGAAGTCAGCAAATCCGCCCATTTCCACAACCGGGGCTTTTTGCGCCGTGTGGTAAAAATAGATCGGCCGGGCCAGCGGATACTCACCGGTTTTGATCGAAAACTCGGTAGCTGGAACCCGAATTCCGCAAACCCCTTCGATTTCCAGCGCGCGCACGCCGTCGCGGTGCACAAAGCTGGTCAAGCCAATCCCGTTGGGATCATTACGCACAGCTTGGGCGATTTCGATGTCTGATCCCAGAATGATCACCTGATCCCCAGGGTCTTTGCGATGCGGTGCCAGTAGTGCGTTTTGCAGCAACTCGCGCGAATTGCTGCCATCTTCGCGCAGGTAAACGTTGATCTGTCCCGGCGCGCGGCCAAAGGTCTGCCAATTCGCTATGTCACCTGCAAAGATGCTGGCGATGTCGGTTTCTGTCATCGCTTGAATTTGGTTGCTGGGATGGGTCACGACCAGCAGGCTGTCATAAGCAATGATGCTTTCCTGTTCCTCACTGCGCAACGGCGCAAACCCTGCCTTGGCCGCGTTGCTCTGCTCGATCCCATCGACGGGACGCGTGGTGAACGTACCGTGCAATTCGCCGCCCAACAGTTGGTCAATCCCAGCGGCGGAATTCGTGTGCACCAGCGTCACCATCAGATCCGGTTGAGTGGGGCGCGCAATTTCGAAATATGTCCGCCCGTACATTGAATCATCGCGTTGCACATCGTCCATGAACGCTCCGAAGTAAGCCTGCGCGAGACCGGGGATCAGATTGGCCGTCACTGTGCCCGACCCGGCCAGATAGAGATTGGTGGCCACTTCAGAAGTCGCCGGGCATCCAGGGCCTTCACAAATCGAACGATTCGCGCTCAGCTGCAAATCACCCAACAAAGTGCGTACGACGTAAACGTCACCGTCAAAGGACAATAACTCGCCTTGAATGGACATTTCGCTGCCCATTTCGCTCAAAGTTACGCTTTCGGCCTGTACCTCGGTCATACCAGCAAGACACAACGCGACGGTCAAGCTCTGAAATGGTGCTGTCTTGAAGAATGGCATCTGAAGACTCCTAGAATTCATTTTTGGCGCGACTCAAATGCTGCGCAGACGGATTCAGTTTAGGGCTTTGTTGAGCAATGATTGCGCCCGTTGCCGCGCGCTGAGCGAATGCGCATAGATCCGCACATTCGGTATTTCGGCGATTTCGCTGGCCATGAACCAATCCACCGCAGCCAGGGCACCATTGTTGCAATAGGTGATGACGTCGTTGAATTCCCAATCCAAATCGGCCCGTTTGATGCGCATGAAAATCGATTGATCGCTCACTGCAGTGGCATTTGCGCCCGAGACAAGTTCGTTCGCATCCAAAAGAAATGAGCCGTCAAGCGACGCATTTTCCATGATCTGATGCAATGGACGCGCGTCTAAAAGCTGCGAATGGCTGGTCCCGTCCAAGACTGCATCGACGTCTTTGTGGGTCGCCAACCATTTTTCGTTCAACTCCACCCGCGTTTTTGTTTGAATGATCTTCGTCGGTTTCTTGCTCATCTTGCCGCCACTGTCTTTCCAGCCGCGGATGCCACCATTCAGGATAGCCATATTGGTGAACCCGGCGCTCTTCAGAGTCCAGTATACGAAAGCAGCCGATCCAAAGTTACCTTTGGCAGCGCTGGAATGCACGATCACGATTGGGCGGTCATTTGGCACCCCTGAGGATTGGACCAACGCGCTAAGCTGCGCACTTGTGGGCACGGAAAGCGGATCATTCCAAAGCCCCCGCCACTGTCCATATGGCACGTTCACCGAACCCGGGATGTGTCCACTGCTATAGCTATATAGTGCGCGTCTGGCTTTGCGATTGCGTACATCAATGACGTAGGGTTCGGCCACTTGCATCAGGTTTTTCAGATCATTTGGACCCAACAAAGGTGGAATGAGCACCGCTTGCCTCACCGGTTCAGGGGCAATGATATCAAAACTTGCCGCCGAACGCGTTTGCGCCTGCGCCGCCGGGATCAACAGAAAATTCACTAAAAAGAGAGTGGCAAGGAAGCGTTGTAGAAACATAGTGGTCCCCGATTTTAACTTTCGAGACGCAGCCTATGATGACAATAAGGCTTAAATTGGCAACAATCCTGCCAAAACTAGGTTTTTGATCGCAAAACGGCCCAGGACGATGGTGTACAAGTCAAGTTGGCCTGGCGCTCTGGCCCTCGAGCGGTTTAGCGCAGCTCGAGTTGGTTATTTGGGCAGCCTTGCGTTCGAAGGCCCAGGGACTTTTCCAGCCATGCGCTAAATGCTTCCTTCGGGCGCTGCAAAAGCAGTTTATGCAGTTGAAAGTTGCCCATTCTGCGGTGGGTTGAACTGTCCAGGATTGTCGCTAAACAAGCTCGGCTTTGATCACTGCCCTGCAGGGTTGAGCTCCTCCCCGAAATTAGGACACTGGCGTAAGGTGCAATTTGTAGTCTGCTGATCCTCAACACGGAGGAAATCGAACTGGTCTTGTCGCGGATTAGTTCCGGTCTCTTTCGAGCAATGTTTGCTATGAAGGAGCGAAAGACTGGCAACGAGGTACACAGACGGGTTTCGGCGTGATGCTGTGCGCATCGCACCCACCAGCGGCTTAACGCGGCCAC